>CAZRMR010000037.1:0-1510 GCA_964601245.1 uncultured Candidatus Saccharibacteria bacterium | reverse complement strand
AAATTTCTCTTAGCGATGTGAAATCAAAATATGATAACCAAAAATATGGTAGACCTCTATCTCCCGAAAATATAAGTGCCCTTAAACAAGCTCTGAACAAATTGCAAGAAGAAAAAGATCAACCAAAGACGGAAAGTGTCTTGCCAGATTCTCAAATTGTAAATAAAAAAGAAGAAACAAAAGATATTTCTAATAAAAAAAATGATCCGAAAGAAGTTCCAGAAGATGTCCTACGGAAAATTTTAAAAGGAGAATAAACACCCCACACCCGTCTGGGGGTTTTTTACAATGGCTTAAAAGTTGAATTTTTGATAGTATTTGCTTGTGGAAAAAACTAAAAAAATACTTATATTTTCAACGGCATATTACCCATTTGTAGGTGGGGCGGAAGTGGCGATAAAAGAAATTACAGATAGGATTTCTGATATTCAATTTGATTTGATAACTGCTAAATTAAAATCTGGATTACCTAAAGTTGAAAAGATTGGAAATGTAAATGTCTATAGGGTGGGGTTTGGCCTTAAGACTTTTGATAAGTTGCTTTTACCATTTTTGGGATCATTTAGGGCGATAAAATTAAACAATAAAAATAATTATAATTTTTATTGGGGGATAATGGCTTCTTTTGGTAGCGGGGCTGCTTATCTTGCTAATATTTTTTCTTCTAAAAAAGTTCCAATATTATTGAATTTACAGGAAGGAGATTCGGAGATTCATTTTACAAAACATTGGTTTGGGCTTATAAATTTTTCTTGGAAAATGGCTCTAAAAAGAACGAGTAAATTAACAGTACTTAGTAATTTTTTGGCAGATCGAGCAAGGAGATTTGGGTATAAAGGAGAAATAAAAATAATTCCAAATGGGGTAGATATAGAAAAATTTTCTATAAATATTGGTTTAGAAGAAAAAAATAAAATAAGAAAAAGTCTTGGGTTAAAAGAAGATGATTTTGTTTTGGTGACAGCTTCAAGATTGGTTGAAAAGAATGGGGTGGGAGATGTTATAAAATCTTTAGAAAATTTAAAAGAAAATATTAAATTTTTGATAATGGGTGAAGGGCCTTTAGAAAAAAAATTAAAACGAGAAGTAAAAAATTTAAATTTAGAAAAGAGGGTGATTTTTAAAGGATATGTTTCTCATGATGAAATGCCCAAAATACTCAAATCGTGCGATATTTTTATAAGACCTTCTCTATCTGAAGGTTTTGGTAATTCATTTATTGAGGCTATGGCTGTAGGAATACCTGTCATAGCTACTCGAGTAGGTGGTATCCCTGATTTCTTAAAAAATAAAGAAACAGGCCTTTTTTGCAATGAGAGAGATTCACAAAGTATTGCAGATAAAGTGATGGAGTATGTAAATAATCCGGAATTAACTAAAAAAATAAAAGACTACAATCCAAAATTACCGATAGCAGTCGTAGGTATTGGCGGCGGTTCTACTATGGATTTAGCAAAAGCAGTCTCTCTAATGCTAACTAACGAAGGCTCTGCAGCAGATTATCAAGGAT
>CAZRMR010000036.1:0-1707 GCA_964601245.1 uncultured Candidatus Saccharibacteria bacterium | reverse complement strand
GTGCCGTGAGCGACCAAATCAGGCCAGCTTTTGCAAAATTCAGAAAGTTTTTCTTTTAATATCTTTGAAAGTTTCGGTATTTCATTCTTTTTCTTTAGTCGATCTTCTAAGTATTGCCAAAACGATATCCCTAATTTCCGACATGTCTGCTTCAGACTGCAGTATAGGTCCCTAGCTTCTTTCCCAACCTTACTTCTGGTTCCTGCCGAAATTTTTCGTCTTTTTACATACTCTCTAAGAGCGCTTTCACTTAAATTATTGTGTAATGGGACCCACGGATAGTTTAAAACCTTGAGCAGGTCTTCTTTCATTAATAAAAATCTTTCTAAAGCACTGTTAAATGCCGAACTCAGTGTTCGTTTTCTTGTTATCCAATCAAAGCACTTCTCTATTCGGATTCTTAACAAGGGTCTAGGGTTATTTTGATAGATTTTAAGATGATGATATAACTTGCAAATGTGTTTAAGTATTTTATCCACTTGTTCTCTGGATTTTTGATGACAGGGAATCTCCTTTTCCAGAAGCCTTACTGCATGTACCCAGCAGGCTAAGTGATCGAATATATGATATTGTTTAGCCCCATCACTCATAAGCTTAAGCTCAACCTGATATTTTGCTATAAAATAACCAATAAGGGCGGCCTCGGATGCTACTTTTTTAGCTTCCTCCTTGAGGATATTTTCTTTTTTCAAAAAATCTTCCCATCTTCCCTTATCAAGGACCTGATCTCGTATCTTTTCTAAAGATTTTAGCAGTTTTAGACTGCTTCCTCCTGCATGGCGAACATAATCTAAGCTTTCTTTTGTCACTAAGTAGTTTTCTTCTAGATTGAGCAACTTTAAAAATTCGCAGCGGCTTTTTGATTCGCCTGTTTTAAAAAAAGAAAACCAGGGATTGCCTAGGTGTATACAGACTCCATTTTTACCAGCATGCCTCGCCCCGGTATCATCTACCTGGAGGAAAGCTGAATTTCGGATCGCTGTTTCTAAAAGGCTTATGTTTTCTTGCTCAAAACATTCTAAAGAGCTCGTTAAAATTCTATTCAATTCGGCAGTTGAGATGGAAACTCCAAACTCTTTTAGTTGTTGCAATAATACGGGTTGGGTTACATGGCAATGATGGTATTGATATAAAATAAACTGTCTAATTTGCGGACCAAAATGCCAGCCTTGAATATCTACAGGAAGTGGCCCCAGAATATATTTTCCCTCGGGGGTTTTCCATCTTTCTCGTTTATAGATAAAGGTCACTTTTTTGATTTCTAAATCTTGAACAGTATAAGTGCGAATGCCTTTAAAAGTAGAGCCTTGTGGGATGAAATCAGGTTTTAAGTGAATGATACGTTTTTCATGAAGCGTCTGCTTACTGGCAAAAGAACTCAGCGTGGATCGTTCTTTCTTTGGTTTCTTTGGCTCTAAGCAATTGGGTTTTATATTGGGCTTGATTGGTTGATGCTTTAACTCTGCATTTTCTTGTTTGAGCCGCTCAATTTCAATTCTAAGCTCTTTAATATAGCCCCTATCATCTTCAATAATATCAAGAAGCTGTTGATGAAGAGGGTCAATTTCTGACATTGTTATAAAAGGAAGTTCTTTAAGGCGCATAGACAATAAAAAATTTGCATACAGCTTATTTTTGGAAGAATTTTATAACAATAAAAAAAATAGACAACAGCCAATGCTGGCCTGATTTGGTCGCTCACGCCAA
>CAZRMR010000035.1:2086-2433 GCA_964601245.1 uncultured Candidatus Saccharibacteria bacterium | reverse complement strand
TGTTGCCTATATAAAATGGCATTATGGTAAAGGTTTGAAAGAATTTTTTGGAGTTGCTTCAAATTTTTTGTGGTTTTTGTCAAACTTTTTTTCTTTCAAATTACTTCTTCTAACTATTTTTTATCCATGGAAAAGATTGGGTGAAAAATATCAAGGCGGTTTTGATTTCGGGGCTTTTGCTTCGGTATTTATTATTAATTCTCTCATGAGAATTTTTGGATTTTTCAGTAAGATTATATTGATCATCATTGGTTTTGCTTCTTATATTTTGGCCATTTCCCTTATTTTTTGTTTTTTTGTTATTTGGTTTCTTGCTCCAGTCGTTTTTGTCGGTTCTTTAATTATTG
>CAZRMR010000035.1:0-2076 GCA_964601245.1 uncultured Candidatus Saccharibacteria bacterium | reverse complement strand
GACTTGCCTAATCTACACTGAAAAAAAATCCAATGTGTACTGTCTTCTTTAATTATTGGTATAACTTTTCTAACTATCTAAATGACTTTTCAAAAACTAAAAAACATATCAAAACCCCACTTTTATTCTATTTTTTTGGATAAATTTTTTCCTAGAAAGATAAGATCATTTTTTAGATATTCTTTTTCTTCTTTGGCTCTGGTTTCTTTTGTTCTATCATTCAACGATTTGCCTATATATTTTGGTAAAGCAGATGGTTTATTTTTTATTTTTGCATCTCTATCTCTCTTCATGTTTTTTCTAGAGTTTTTTTATAGATCAATGCTGAACGAAGGTATAAAAGTGAGAATTTTTGAGAAAATTATTGCTAAAGATCTACGTTTAGATTATGCACTTTCTCAAATTTTATTTGAGACTGAAGACATAGATGTTTCTAAATCTATTTTTAAAACAAATGTGGGTATAAAAATTTTACTAAGAGCCGGATTGGATTATCATAGTTTTGAAAATTTTTTGAATTCAAATAGAAATCAAATAATCTCATCATCTTTTATTTTAGAAGGAGAAGAAGTCAGTCTAAGTAATTATGTTGGAGCTCTATATGATCTTGATTCTTCTCTTCGCTCCTTTCTTTCTAACAATTCTATAAGTAGAGAAGAGTTTGTTGGTGCTTCTAATTGGGTTTCTTTAGAAGAAGAAGAAAAAAGAAGATCTGAGAGATTTTGGGGTAGGGAAAATCTTGGACGGATTCCTTCGATTGGTACCAGCTGGAATTATGGCGTTTCTCATGAATTGGGTAGGTTTGGTAGACCCTTAGATTCTTTTATAAATCTCGGTTTGATTTCTTTGGAAAATGGTTATAGAGAAAAAGAAGTTTCTTTGATTGAAAATATTCTCGAAAGAAGAAAAGAAGCAAATGCCGTCATTATAGATGATGATCAAAATGTGGTGGTTGATATTGTTGGAAGATTATTAAAAAAAATAAGATTAGGAACAGCTTTCCCGTCCCTTGAATACAAAAATATAATAGAGCTCGACTGGAATTCTCTACTTGCTTCTTATAAAAATAAAGCAGAATTGGAGTCCGAAATAATAAAGATATTCAATCAATCTATTTCTGCTGGTAATATTATTTTGTTTATTAGAGATTTGGCTGGATTTATATCAAGCTCAAAAAATTTTGGTTTAAATATCGGATCGATCATTTCTCCTTTTTTGCAATCGTCAAATCTGCAGGTTTTAGCTGGAGCGACAAATTCAGATTTCCATTTCTTTATTGAAACAAATCCTGTTTTACTTGATAAATTTGAGAGGATTATTCCAGACAAAATAGGTTTGGAAGCTTCTTTGCCGGCTGTTTTAGAACAAGTCCAAAATTTGGAAAAAGAACAGGGGATATTTTTTTCTTACCCTGCTGTTTTAAAACTCATACAGTCAGCTGAAAGATATGTTACTTATGGTGAGATGCCGGGTAAGGCCATAGATCTTTTGTATGAAATTTCACCTTGGGCAATACAGAAAAAGTTAGAAATAATAAGAGAAGGTGATATATCCGATTTTATTTCTGAAAAGATCGGTTTTAATACCGGTGGTATAAAAACTGAAGAAGTCGAAAAAATAAAAAATTTGGAATCCCTAATTCATGACAGGATCATTGGTCAAAATGAAGCTGTTCTTGAGATTGTAAATTCTATAAAAAGATCTAGATCTGGTGTTTTAAATCCCCAAAAACCAATAGCTTCTTTTCTCTTTTTAGGACAAACCGGTGTCGGTAAAACGGAAGTTTCAAAAGCTTTAGCTGAAAAATATTTTGGAGATGAGAAAAAAATTATAAGATTTGATATGTCTGAATACAGTGGCGCAGATGCTATGACAAGAATGATCGGTAATTTTTCTGAAAACAAGACAGGCATCTTAGCAAGTAAGATAAGAGATAACCCTTATGGGGTCTTGCTTCTTGATGAATTTGAAAAATCGGCCCCAGATATCTTAGATCTATTTTTGCAGATTTTAGATGAAGGAATATTTACTGATGCTTTGGGTAGGCAGGTGAATTGTCGCAATCTGATGATTATA
>CAZRMR010000034.1:0-2773 GCA_964601245.1 uncultured Candidatus Saccharibacteria bacterium | reverse complement strand
TCTATGTTTTGACATATGGCTACCATTATAGGGATTTTAGCCAGAAAAGCAACGTCATTTTAAAAGGAGATAAAAATATAGTCTAAAAAAGACCTTCCATATTGAAAGGTCTTTACTTGAAACTAGCGATTTCTAAACTTTTCTAATTCCATATCAAAAACCTGGGAAAGATCAACAAAAAGAAGAGTATAAAAATCAATTTCTAATGTCTTACTTATTTTAGGAAGAAATTCTGTATTTGTACAAATATTCTTTTTACCCGATATAATTTTCCCAAAAATCTGAGGATCTATATTTGCTTCTAAAGCAAAATCCTTTAAGGTTAAAAACCCTCTAATAGCCATAAGAATTCTTACGTTGGTCTCAAAAATTTTTTGGACTAAAGTTTGATCTGAATCTGCCAGAATTCTTTCAACAGTAAAATCTTGCTTATAAGATCTCAAAAACTGCTCTTGTTCTTTTGTCACGGTAGACCTCCGTCTAAAACTTTACAAATAAATTCGGTTTTGTCAAACCCCTCTTCTTGAAATTAATTCTCTTAAAGTCTTTAGGGCAATTTTTATATCAAGCCAGAATGAGCGGTTTTTGATATAAAACAAATCGTAAGAAAGTTTTATTTTTGTTTGATCATAATCTGTAGCAAACTTTGGAGGAGTTTTTTGGTATATTTGGGCCCAACCAGAAAGTCCGGGTTTTATCAAATGTCTAACATTGTAAAAACTGATTTCTTTTTCATACAGAGAAACAAGATTTGGTAATTCTGGTCTTGGACCTATCATAGAGATATCCCCTTTCAACACATTCCAAACTTGAGGCAACTCATCTATTCTTGTGTTTCTTATAAATTTCCCAACTCTTGTCACTTTCATTGACCTATTTTGATCCCCATCACCACTATCATTTATAGACATTGATCTAAATTTTATTATCTTTACAGGTTTATTATTTTGACCAACCCTGTCTTGAACTATGAAAATATCTCCCCTGTCATCTAGTTTGATAGCCAAAATTACAAATGGATAGAAAATAAGTGAGATAACCCCAATAACAAAAGAAACAACAATATCCATAAGTCTCTTTAGAAAATCATATGTAAATTTTGGAGAAACAGAAATATTTTCCAAAAACCAACTATAAGTAACTAAAGAAAGAGGGATGCGATCAAATATGTCTTCGTAAATTCTGTGAGAATCAATAAACCTAACTTTTGAGAAAATCAAATTATAAAGATGTGGAAGCAAGGGAGAAGTATTTTCATGAGAAAAATCTACTGCAATAATTTTTATGTTATTTTCATAAACCAAAGAAACTATGTCATTTTGAATATCAATCGAATCTAGGTCCGCTATATCAATAGATGAAACAAAATAAATATCATACCTAGGATTGTTATTTACCTCATCTAAAAGTTCTTTCATCTCATCTCCAGAACCAATCAAAAGGGCCGGTTGTCTTTGTCTTGCACCCAAGAAAGCTATACCATACAGTCTCCAACCTAAAATTAGGATAAATGAAATAATCAGGTATATAAAAAGTATGGTCTTTGGAGTTATGCCAAAAAAAGGAATAGTGTAAAAGAAAGCTATGGCTGCAATACTGTTAACTATCTGAGCGTTAAATATTACACTTGGCAACTTGCTTTTTAAAAGAGTTGTGTGTTTTTCGTAAAGACCTGAAACAAAATAAATAAAAACCCAAAAAATAAAAAGTATAGAAAAAGGAGTTAAGTGTAGACTAAATAAATCTCTACTAGGAAATTCAAAATATCTTAGGGCTAAAGCAAACCAAAGGGAAAGGGCAAAGAAAAATATGTCCCCTAGAAACAAAACCAGAGCTTCTCTTTTACTAAGGCTTTTCATATGTGTATCAATATAGTATGGTAAAATATGACTATATGCAACCCAGTATAAGATGCCAAAATTCACTACTAGACTAGGTGCAACCAACAATAAACAGAACAAAATGACCGACACAAATAAAAAAATAAAAGTGATATATGCTATAACCAAAGGAAATTGGGGTGGTGCCCAGCAATATGTCTACAACTTAGCTAAATCTCTACCAAAAGACAAATTTGATATATCCGTTATTTGTGGTCAAGGAAATATTTTGAAAGAAAACCTAGAAAAGGAAAACATAAAAGTATTTGAAATAGAAGAAATGGGCCGAGACATTAATATATTAGATGATTTTAGATCATTCAAAAAAATATTTTCTATACTAAAAACAGAAAAGCCAGACATACTACATCTAAACAGCTCAAAAATGGGAGGCTTAGGAGGATTTGCAGGAAGAATAGCTAGAGTTCCTAAAATAATATTTACTGCTCACGCCTGGGCTTTCAACGAATCAAGACCATGGTGGCAAAAAAAAATAATAGCCTTCTTACATTGGTTTACTGTAATTTTTTCTCATACAACAATTGCTGTATCTAGAAAAACAAAAAAAGATATAGATTCACTACCTTTGATGAGAGACAAAGTTTTTGTTGTTCATAATGGTGTAAGAGAAATAACACATGTTCCTAAAAAAACCGCTCAAAATACACTAGCTAAAATGGTTGGTCAAAAGTGTCCAGATTTTATAATAGGAACTGTTTGTGAACTCCACAAAAACAAAGGTTTAGAATATTTAATAGAAAGCTGTATTAATTTACCTGAGGAAATTAAAATATACATAATAGGAGATGGAGAAGAAAAAGAAAATCTCAAAAATCAGATTAATAAATTAAACCTTTCAAATAAAGTTTTTATGACAGGAAAAATTGAAGATG
>CAZRMR010000033.1:0-2817 GCA_964601245.1 uncultured Candidatus Saccharibacteria bacterium | reverse complement strand
GGGATAAGTTCTTTGTCTTTCTCTATACAGATCACTTTTGAACCAGACAATAAGAGACTTTCTGTCAAAATTCCTTTTCCTGGGCCTATTTCTAAAACAACATCGTCTTTTTTGATATCAGCTGTTTTTATTATATCTTTTATTGGATATGGAGATATCAAAAAATTTTGACCCAAACTTTTTTTAGCTTTTATCATTATGATATAAAAACACTTTTTAAACTAAAAGTCAATACTATATAAAACTTTGTGTTTTGGTTCAAAACTTCCACCATAAGATTCATATTCGATTAGTTCTAGAGGAATGTCTTCTAAAAATTCAGAAGGTGAGTTTATTTGGTTGTTTCCAAATATTGTTCTTGTCATTGCATGTGTCAAAAATAATTTTTTCCTAGCCCTTGTTAATGCAACATAGAAAAGACGCCTTTCTTCCTCACTATCCTCTCCTGTTTTTGTTTCTCCAAATTTGGTGTGAGGAAATAGGTCTGATTCAAGTCCACTTATAAAAACATAATCAAATTCTAGACCTTTGGATGCGTGTACAGTCATAAGATGTACCCCATCTTTTTTAGAAGAAATTTCATCAGCATCAGATACCAAAGAGCCATCTGTTAAAAACTGGTTTATACCCTCTTCTGGATCTAGGTGATCATAATGTGTAGCCAAGGAAACCAATTCCATTATATTCTCTAGTCTTTCAACATCATCTTCTTTTTTTAAATCAAACATTTTTTCTATTCCAGAATCAGTGATTATTTTTTTTATAGCAACACTTGGTTTTTCCATTATTAAAATTTGTCCAAATGATTTAAGTAAGTTTTGAAAACTTTCAATTTTTATTTTTGTAGAAGTAGGAATTTCTTCAATTTTGTTATCTAAAAGTTTTTGTATGGTTGTTTTACCTACTCCTCTTGGAGGAGAAGAAATAGCTCTTACAAAGTCAGATGTAAAATCTTCATTCAAGGAGGCTTTTACATAAGATAATATATCTTTTATCTCTTTTCTTTCAAAAAATTTTGTTCCTATCATTTGATATCCTATTCCATAACTTATAAAGGCTTCTTCCAAAGCTCTGGATTGGAAATTTGCTCTAAATAAAACAGCTATTTCATCTGGTTTAACACCTTCTTCTATAAGATTTTTTGATTTTAGGGCGATGAAATGAGCCTCATCTGTTTCGTTTCTGGCCTCAAAAATACCTATTTTACTACCCTCTTCATTTTCAGTGAAAAGGTTTTTTGGAATTCTAAAGTTATTTTTTTCTATTATTTTATTGGCCACAGCCAGTATATTTTTTGTTGATCTGTAGTTTTGTTCTAGAAAAATTGTTTTTGATTCAGGATACTTTTTTTCAAAATGAAGCATGTTTTTTATTTGTGCCCCTCTCCAGCTGTAAATATTTTGGTCTGTATCCCCCACAACACAAAGGTTTTTATGTTTTTGGGCCAACAATTCCACTATTTCATTTTGAATTTTGTTTGTATCCTGGTATTCATCAACATGGATGTATTTGAAGAAATTTTGGTATTTTTCCAAAATATTTTTATTTTTATTAAATAATTCAACGACTTTTAGAAGCAGATCATCAAAATCTAAGGCTTTTTCTTTTTTTAAACCACTTTCGTATAAAGACCAAACATTTTTAGTTGCTTCATTTAAATAATCACTAAACTTTTTTTCTAGGTATGAATTTAGGTCATTCCCGTTATTTTTTTCTCTGGAGATAATATGGCAAATTTTTTCTACATATTCTTTTGGGTCAAGACCTATTTTGTTACAAGCATCTTTTACCAATTTTTTTTGATCAGATTTATCAAATATAGTGAAATTTTTAGGAACACCTAGTAGGTTATAGTTTTGTCTTATTATGGAAACTCCAAGTGAGTGGAAGGTGCTTATATGCGGTCTATTTTTTATATTTAGCTTTTCTTTTTCTATCAAATCAGAGACACGCTCTTTCATTTCTTTAGCTGCTTTATTAGTAAAAGTTATAGCCAGGATGTTTTCAGGGTAAACACCTTGGTTTATAAGATGGAATATCCTATATGTAACAGTTTTTGTTTTTCCGGCCCCTGCTCCCGCCACGATACATACAGGACCTTCTGTGTACAAAACAGCTTCTTTTTGTTCTTTATTTAAGGAATTTAGATATTGCACCGGAAAAGTATACCATATTTAATCCCACTTTTTCTGTGGATTGTAAATTGATTTTTGGCTTGTTTTGTATATAATATAACAATATACGGAAAAGGTTTGTTTTATGGCTTTTATGGCTATAAATAAGGCTGAATTTCAGAATAAACTTTAACTTTAAGCTTATTTTAGAAAATAAACAAGATCCGAATTTTTATTCCGGTCTGAAAAACGCCCAAAAAACAAAGAAAGACAAGGTGGGATCAAGTGAAAATTCGGTGAACATATTGACTAGCATATCTTTATTGCCTTTGTTTGCTGTCACATTACTAATACCGATTTCTGTAGAAGCGGGATTGTTTTCTGCTATGAAAGATTGGTTATCAGGAGAGGCAGGAGCAATGGAAAAAAGTTTGCCAAACTCACAAAATATGGCTTTACTTCAGGCAACAGCTTCTCCTTCTGTTAGTACTTCTACCGATGCTGTGTCCATAATAGACGATTCTTCACTCTTTTTAGAGGCTCATACGCCATATGATGGAAAAGAGTATGTTTATAACAATGGTCAGATTAGTGTATATGTTGTTAGAGATGGAGATACTCTCTCTACAATAGCTAAAATATTTAATGTAACAACAAATACGATTGTTTGGGCAAATGATCTAAAAAATGGAAAAATATCTCC
>CAZRMR010000032.1:0-2877 GCA_964601245.1 uncultured Candidatus Saccharibacteria bacterium | reverse complement strand
AGCCACCCTGCCTGACGGCGCGGGAGGAGCCGGGGGAGGCGTTGCCTCCTGAGCCACAATGACCGTGCCCATGCTCAGGAAGAGCATGAGCAAAAACATGACGAAGTACTTGCTGAGCATGGTTTCTGCTCCTTTCCAACATAAACTATACACAAAACAAAAAACTTGTCAAGTGTTTATCTTTTTGATTTTAGTAACCAAGATGATACTTAGAAAGTTATATAATCACCCTCATTTAGACCAGAGATCACCTCTACAAATCCCCCACTGCCTGAAAGACCCCTTTGAACAGGTGTTTTTTCTACTTTTTTACCGATTACTTTGTTTACAAAAGTTTGGTCATTTTCTTCAAAAATAGCATAAGCTGGTATGGCCAAAACTGATTCTTTTTTGTTTGTTTCTATTTTTAGATTTGATGTCAAACCGTTTCTTATTTTCCCTTCTGGATCTTCAAACTCCACTCTTATTTTGTAATTGACCACACCATCTATCAAAAAATCTCCTGGTTCTATATTTGAAACAAATCCACTGAAAACCTCTCCTTGAAATGCATCAAAATCAACTAAAACTTTATTGTTTTGAGAAATTTTGCCTATATTTATTTCAGATATATTTGCTTCAATATACATTTTGTTTTTGCTAGTCATAGAAATAAGTGAAGTCCCTGGAGAAACAGCTTCTCCAACTTTTGCATCAAAAACCGTAATGAGACCATCAAAAGGAGCAATGATGGATGATTTACCAAGATTTGCTTGCAAGGAAGAGAGATTTGCTCTAGCTTGAGCAACTTTTGCTTCTTGAGCTAAAACATTTTCAAACTGACCACTTTGACCCAAAATAGGAGCAGAATTTAACTTATCTTTTGCTGTTACTATTTTTGAAACAGAAGAATTAACTTCTGTCCTTGCTGAAGATATTGTATTTTTGTAAGAATTTACTGTCATCTCATAATCATATTCAGCTGGAGCAAAATTGTTTATAGCTGAAGCGACCTCATTTAGAAAACTTGAAATGGTTTTGAGATCATTTATTGCCAGATCTGCATTTTGAACTATTTTTGAATTATCTGTTTCAGACAACCTATTTTCCCAATTTACAAGAATATCTTCAACAATTTTTCTTTTATTGTTTAGAGAAATAGAAACATCAGAAGGTACATTAAAATAGTGAACAAAATTACCAGAAAAGATAAAATAAATTCTATAGAGACTTCGAATCTTGGGCTACTTGTTGTGTTTTTGAAAAATTGATCAGCTCTATTTCTGACGGCGTTGTCGGCAGAGATAAAACCTTCTTTTAGAGAATTTTCCAAATTTCTATAAGCGTCAGCATAAGAAGCAGGAGCTGTATTTTGAAGTTCTCTAAGTTTTATTATCTCCTCTTCTAATGTGGCGTTTGCCTTTAGAATATCTGCATTTATATCTCCACTTTCAAGTGAAGCTAAAACTTGACCTTTTGAAACTTCTAAACCAACATCGGCAAAGACAGAAGATATTCTACCCGATTTATCGAAACCAAGACTTACATTTTGAGAAGGTTTAACCTTACCTATAGCCATAACCTCTTGGACAATATCCATTCTTGAGACTTTTGTAACTTCTTTGCCGTTGCCATTACCAAAGAAAACAAAACCTAAAACTACCACAATGACTGCGGCCACTCCATATAAAAATAATTTGTTTTTTAATAATTGCATCATCATAAATATTTTGACTGATTCATTGTATCAGAAATTTTTTATTTAATAAATAATTTCATTTGGCTTGCCATCCATTAAAATTTTTCCATCACCTATTTTAATCACTCTTTTTGTAAGCTTTGCATATTCGGGCTCGTGAGTAACCATCACAATAGTTTGCCCCTGTGAATTTAATTCCAAGAAAGCCTTGATAACCGTATCGGCTGTTTCTGAATCAAGGTTTGCCGTAGGTTCATCTGCAAAAATTATTTTTGGTTCGTGAGCAATAGCTCTCGCAATAGAGACCCTCTGTTGTTCACCCCCAGAAAGTTGATTTGGAAGATTGTTTAATCTTTTGCCTAAACCTATTCTATCTAAAGCTATTTCTGCTTTTTTGTATGCCTCTATTTTAGGAATACCCTGCATAAGTAAAGGTAAAACTGCATTCTCGATAGCGGTCAATTCAGGGACTAGTGCATAATCCTGAAAAACATAACCTAGTTCTTTCAATCTAAACCTAGTCCTTTGTTCGTGATACAAATTTGAGACATTTACCCCATCAATCAAAATATCGCCAGAATTTGGATGATCCAAAAGACCAAGCTGATAAAGAAGCGTGGATTTACCAGAACCAGATCTTCCTGTAATTGAAAAGAAATCCCCTTCTTCAACAAAAAAAGACATTTGATTTAAAACAACAAGTTCGCTATCCCCTGTTTTAAATGATTTTTTTAGATTTTTTACTTCAATAATATTCATAATTTTTATTCCAAATTTATCTTCCTAAAATTGAATCGAGCGTATTTTTCTTTACCACAATACGAGCCGGAACATACCCCGCCACTAAAGTAGCCAAAGCAAGCAAAAATACTCTCAAAAAAGTAGCCGGTACTTCAGCAACCAAAATACCATCACTAAACGGAAATCTTATAGGATGAGCTTCTATAAATGGGACCATAACTCCATATAAAATTATAAGACCAAATCCTATACCTAAAATGGCATAAAAAAGTGATTGGAAAACATAAGCGATCTCTATTGCTTTAGAGCTTATACCTATACCTTTGAGAATTCCAATAAATTTTCTGCGAGTAATGGCGTTCACGAAAATAACTATAAAAATTGTTATGGAAGCCACCACCAAACCGATAGAACCAACAATATTACCAAGAAGAGCAAAAGTATTTTTCATATCTTTT
>CAZRMR010000031.1:0-2959 GCA_964601245.1 uncultured Candidatus Saccharibacteria bacterium | reverse complement strand
GCTCTGGGTGTTAAAACTAAATGGGTAGAAGAACAAACTCTTGAAATACTTACTCCCAAAAAATTCAAAAAAGATGGTCTTATGCACCCCTCTGTGGCAAACATGAGATCGAGTTTGATGCTTATTCCGGCCTTGGCCAAAAATCTAGGTAATTTTAGTATGTTGCATTCGGGCGGTTGCAAAATGGGCGAGAGGACGATAGGGGCGCACAGACATGTATTTGAGGCTTTTGGTATAGAAGTCAAATCTCTAAAAGATAAATATGAAATAAAATCAAAACTAAAACCGGCTAAAGAAATAATTATGTATGAACAAAGTGATACTGGGGCGATAAATGCAATTATATGTGCTTCTATTTTTCCCAATAAGACGAAAATTTCTTTTGCACCACCAAATTATCAAGTACAAGAAGTCTGTTATTTTTTGCAAGACCTTGGTGTAAAAATCGATGGGGTTGGTAGTACGAATTTAATTGTTGAAGGTAAAGATAATGTAAGTAAAGAAATAAATTATCATAATAGTGAGGATCCAATCGAGTCAATGATGTTTATAAGTGCTGGTGTTGTAACAAAATCAAAACTGACTATCGAGAGGTGCCCTATAGATTTTCTTTCTTTAGAATTGATGAAGCTTAAAGCGATGGGTCTTAAATATAAAATCTCTAAAGATTATGTTTCTTATAATGGCAGAACGAAGCTTGTCGATATTACAATTTTCCCATCAAAATTAAAAGCTCTAAAAGATAAAATTCATGCTGGTCCATACCCCGCTATAAATTCAGATAATTTACCCTTTTTTGTTCCGATTGCAACTCAGGCAGAAGGCACAACACTGATTCATGATTGGATGTGGGAAAATAGGGCTATATATTTTACAGAATTAAACAAGCTTGGAGCCAATATTGTTCTTGCCGATCCTCATAGGGTTTTTATAACAGGGCAGACTCCTCTTAAATCCGCCCAAGTGGTTTGCCCACCAGCTCTTCGTCCGGCAATGATAATTTTAATCGCAATGCTTGGATCGCCGGGGGTCTCTATCTTAAGAAATGTTTATTCCATAAATAGGGGTTATGAAGATGTGGCCGAAAGATTAAATAGCATCGGAGCTTCTATAGAAAAAATAACAGATATTCAATCAAACAATTGAGAACATATTACATATGTGATATGTTTTGTATAGGAGGTTCTGGTTCTATGTTTGAAGGATGGAAACATTGGCTATCTCCAGAAATTAAGGTTGGTTCCTTTGTATTACTTCGAGGGGGCGATCCTGATCCAGAAACTGATCGGAGGTTGAGATTCTGGATTGATGTCTACGGCTCTGGGCCATTTAAAGTTATAAATAGAGGTCCAGAACATGTCTGTCTTGCTTGGATAATTGATCCTCTTGGCAGGGCAAAAGAGGGGTCGCCTGTCCATTTCGGCGGGGCAGAGCTCGATCTTCACATTAATCATGTGGAGCTATTCGAGGGACTTTTCGAAGATCCAGGAGAGCTTCAGTGTGTCTGACCGACCATGTACCGCCACACTCTTTCTTTGTGTGGCGGTTTATCTTTTTTTAATATAATATAATCTTTATGAATCAATTTTGTTTTTTAAATGGTCAAATAATTCCTCTTGAGGAAGCAAAAATTTCTGTCTTGGATATAGGGCTTTTGCGTGGTTATGGTGTGTATGATGGTATTGCTGGTATAGGAGGAAAGCCTTTTAGGTTTTCTGATCACTGGAATAGATTTCTTTCTGGGGCCCATGTTTTAAATTTGAATGTTCCGATTACAGAAGAAACGGCTGAGAAAAAAATAATAGAACTTTTAGAGAAAAATAATTTAAAAGACAGAGCTAATATAAGAATGATTTTGACTGGCGGAAATACAATAGCGGGAATAGAGTATGATTTTGAAAAACCAACATTTTATATTTTAACTGAAAAATGGGAGTCTTTACCAAAAGAATATTATGATAGTGGTGCGAAGCTAATAACTTACCCCTATATAAGAGAAATGCCTGAATATAAGACTATAAATTATATAAGAGCGGTTAATCTGCAAAATTTTAGGAAGGAAGAAAAAGCCGCTGAAATACTTTTTGTTAAAGATGGAGAAGTTTTAGAATGTTCAACGAGCAACATTTTTATTGTAAAAGATAAAAAATTGATAACACCAGCAGAAAATATTTTGAAGGGAATTACTAGAAAAGCTGTTTTGGAAATAGCTTCAGGTTTAGATATTATAATCGAAGAAAGAATTGTTTTTGAAGAAGAATTAAAGACTGCAGACGAAGTTTTCATCACATCTTCCTTTAAAGATATTGTTCCTATTGTGAAAATAGACGATTTTAAGATAGGGAATGGGGAAGTTGGTCAGATAACCTCTGAATTGATGGATAAATTTACGGGATATATTTATCTAAAATAACCTATTGCACCGTTTATATTTTTGTGTTATCTTATATTTGTTTGATAAACTTTCAAACTTAAAACTTTATACTTAATATGTCACAAGATAATCTTATAAAACTAGTTCACAAGCCTACAGGAGAGACTTATTTTACTAGAAAGAATAAGCGCAAAGTTGAGAGAAAAATTGAGCTAAAAAAATACTCAAAAAAACTCCGCAAAAGGGTGGTTTTCAAAGAGGTAAAGAAATAGTCGCTTTGCTCCTGTTCCGATATCGCTCGGACAAAATGAAAATGAATTTCCACTTTGCTCCTTACCAGTCGGAATAATACAAAATGTTCCAGAGACGGGACATTTTTGTTATTTTCTGTTATATTTTGTCTGTTGGGTCCATAGTTTAGTGGTAAAATTTTCGTCTCCAAAACGAAAGTCCTCCGTTCGAGTCGGAGTGGACCCGCCATTATAAAATTTTTACTAGTTTAATTTTTTAAGAAATTTTTTATTTCTTTTTCTAATAAATTTATTTTTGGTGATAACCAAATAATATTTTTATCTTTTTTAAAAT
>CAZRMR010000030.1:0-3118 GCA_964601245.1 uncultured Candidatus Saccharibacteria bacterium | reverse complement strand
CCAGCGTGCCAGACGATACTATCAAGAATAACATCTTAGACGAACTCAATTTTGGCAATCCGAACTCCCAATTTTTACAAGCAGGCTTTGGCATCAAACCTCGCCGCGATTTCTTAGAAGAACTGCAAGGAAGTAGCACTCGGCTCAATTTTTTGGCAAAGAAAATCAAACAAGGTTTTGTACCTGTTTTGGGCGAAAATTTTGGAGGTTTCCAGCAAATACTAAGCCTTATCAAAAGACCTATTACGCCCCAACCTCGTTTGGTGGTGATAGAAGAGTACAAAACGGTTTCTTTTTTGGGCAATTATGGAGCAGGGAAAACCCTGAAAACCTTTACGATGCTACCCGGTGAGGAAACGACTATTGCCATACGCACCTACCGAGAGAGCAGCAGCACGCAAAGCCGTAGCGATAATGTGGTGGATAGCTTCTCGGAAAGCAGTGCCAAAGAGATGGAAAAACTATTGGAAACAGAAAACAGCAACAGCACCCAAGATAGCACGCAGAAGAGCAAAAGTGCGAATGTAGGGCTTAGTTTTCCGAAAATAGGTTTGAGTGGAGGAGCTTCTGCCTCCAAGAGTAGCCAAAGCGTAAGGCAAGCCAATACCAAAAGCCTAAACAAGGCATTAGAAAAAAGTGTGGAAAACTCTAATAGCAGCCGAAATGTGAGTGTAAATACGAGCAGTAGCATAACTGCCAAAGAAGGCGAGGAGGAAACAATAACTCGCAGGCTCAAAAACGTGAACCAAAGTTGTACGCTCAATGTGGTATTTCGTCAATTATTGCAAGAATACATCACGATAACGTATTTGGATAATATCAAGGTGGGTTTTACGAACGGGCACCCCGAAATTGATGATATTGTACCCATAGAGGAGCTTGATACTTTGCTGAAGCGTTATATTGAAGCCAAAGATATAGAGGAAGTACGAGAAAGGCTGATATTTGAGTATGAAAAAGTAATGAGTAGCGAGAATGGAGAAAAGGTATTTTTAGCCAAAATACGCAAAGAGGATTATGATGGCAATGATGCAAGTTATTACACGAAGGTTAAAAATTTAGAAGATAGCTACTCGGTAGGCGAAAATATGACCTTAAGGGTGCCGGGCGTGATACAAAGCGTAGAAAAATACACGCTCCGCACCGATAGCCTGATAGCCGACTGCGTGCTGGGGCAAGGAGCGGCTTTGGATTGTTTTAATGCCAAGTTGCAGAATGAATTTTCTCAGAAAGCTATTTTGGAAAATCAGATACGTCAAAAAGCAATAGAGTTCTTAGAAAGTAATGCTGAACCGACCTTAAAAGCGGAAGTTCTGAAAGCCTTATTAGGCGAAAGTAAAGCCGAAAATAATGATGCTAACCCTCTGATTTTATGAGAAGCATATTTGACAACCTGCAAAACACCCCTTTTGGCGATTTGTCAAAGGGAGTGTTGAATACTGATGTGCTGAAGGGAAATGTATTGGATGTGGCAAAGCAAATGCAGAATTCATTTAGTCCTCAAAAAGAGAATTACTTTTATTCTTGCGGCTACAATCAAGGTTTAAGAAGATATTATCAAGCTCTTGCTTTTGATAAAGAAGTTTATGGTATGGAATGTAATGCCACAACTGTAATGTATATGCTTCAAAGTTGTGGTTTAATAACTGCAAAGATGAGCAGAAAAGATTTTGAGCATATATTTACCCCTCTTAATCCATATTATTCAAAAGATGATATCTTGAATGACATCAGCCCCAAAGACGAAAGTAGAAAAATTATATTAGATGGCTTATATCTACCTGATGCAAGACCCAAAGATTTAATGTCTGCTGTTTTAGATATATCTTACCCAAATGTTACTAAAGGACATACTTCATTAGATATATTGATAAATAATAAGTATGAGCCTATTCCTATAACAAATGCTATTTTAAGGGGAGTTTCAGAGATAAAATTTAGTTATCCTATCAAAAATACTTCGGATATGTTGAAAGAGATTATAGAAATTTTTAAGCGGTTACCTTATGAAGAATCAGCATATAAAGTTTTGAAAAATATTCATAGGGAAATAATTAAATCAGAAATAAAAGTATCCTCCTTTTACACAAGACTTATTAATAATTCTATTAAAAAAGAATATTTTGAGAGTGGAGGAAGTGTATTTGTTGGAGTATCACTATATTACCCTGTTCGTAGTTTAGAACACTATTGTTTAATAGTTAGGGAGGCCTTTCCCAATCACTATTTAATTGACTCTTATAATCAAAAACATTATTATTATCCTGCTGACGACTCTTTTTATGGGCACACTTATGTTCTTGTACCTCCTATATATGAAAAATTTGACAAATTACGAAAAATGAACCCTGACTTGGAACATGATGGAGACACATTATTCTTTAATGGCAGGAAAGTTCATAATATAGCTCACCAAATTGCAAAAGGAATAAGTTTATGAGAACTTTTAAGGTAATTTTATTGTGTATCAATTGTATGTTTGTGTCTTGTGATGCAGAAAAAAAGCATTCAAAAGATTTTAATAAGGAGAAGGATTTTTATGATAAAGCTGTTCAATCTGTAAAATATACCGAGCTGAGTGTTGATAATATTTTATTAGAAAGTGATAGCATTACTAGATGCATAAAAACAAAGGAACTGATTTATGAGTTATTTCGTCCAAACTGTAACAATCATTATGAGGCAAATAGCTATTTAGAAGCTCATAAATTTATTCTTGCCTATCGAAGAATCTTAACAAGTAATGTAATTTCAGAGCCAACTAATCTTTTTTTCAATGGGCTTAATAGATTTTTTGAGAAAAATAAAGCAGATATTTATTCACTTAAATTCTACAATAAACACAAAAATATTATTCTGGGTTGTATAGATAAAAAAACAGCAGAAAAAATAGGAGTTTTACAAATTATAAGAGATTTAAAAGACTCGTATTCCTTTATAAAAACACAGAATTACACTGAAACCTTTAAGATGATAAATCAAAAGAATATAAATGTAAAAATCTATTTTTATACAAATAGGTTCAGCTATAAATTAAAGAAGCCCGAATATCCATATGCAGATTATCACTCTTGGCTATAGGTTCAGCTATAAATTAAAGAAGCCCGAATATCCATAT
>CAZRMR010000029.1:909-3295 GCA_964601245.1 uncultured Candidatus Saccharibacteria bacterium | reverse complement strand
ACACCGCAATATTGTCAATGTTTAAAGCTATCATTGGTAATATGTTTGAAAGGCTTAATTTTTTGCCATAAACCAAAGATTCTTCTTCGGATTCTGTGTTTGGGGAGTATTTTTTTATTGTGTATAGATGTATAAAAAAGTTTGCTATGGCTATGGTCGCAAAATTTATAACTACCAAAAATATTGTCTTTGGAAGGAAGAAAACACAAGCAATCATTGAGCCATAATAAATCAGGTTAGAAAATTGGCTGTATAGAAATATATTTTTGAATTCTTTTTTACCAGAAAGAAAAGCCGTCCACGTATTTAGAGCATTTGAAAGAGGGAGGAATATTGAAATAAAAATAAGCGATACAGATATTTCAATATTTGAGTTTAATAAATAATAAGCAGAAGTTAGAATGGCAACAACAAAAGGAATGACGGCAAATTTGATCTGGATCTTAACTGATCTTTTAAATACTCCCTCAAATCCTCTGGCTACTGCTTGGATTACCCCAGCATTCATGCCTGTCAAAGTAAGAGTGCCTATTATAGAAGCAAAAGATATTAAAAATTGATAATTGCCATATATCTCTTTTGAGACAAATCTGGCAAATATGATAGATAAGATAAAAGCAAAAATACTGGTTAAAATATTGTTTAGATTTAACCAAAAAGTGTTTTTGGTAAGATAAACCATGTCGGTTTTGGTATATTTTTCGGACCAGCGTAGGAGAGAAACTATTTTTATTTTTAAGCTTTCCATTGAGATTTAATATTACCATTTTTTCTAATTTTTTAAATACCTTGCGCCTTTTTACTTCCGCCCTTATACTTTCTTTATGACAAATAATCAACTTAGATACGTATCTTTAATAGGTTTGTTTTTGGTCCCATTTGTGCCATTGATTGTAAGCACTTCTTTGTTTTTCCCTTTCATCGTGGGTAAGGCGTTTGTTTTTAGGATATTGGTTGAGATAATTTTCTTTTCTTGGCTTGTTTTGGCTATCAGAGATTCTTCTTATCGACCGAAGTTTTCTTGGGTTTTTTTGGCTTTGTCTGGATTTGTGTTTGTGATGGCTATTGCAAACTTTTTCGCAGAAAATCCTTTTAAAGCTTTTTGGAGCAATTTTGAAAGAATGGAAGGATACATAACCCTTCTGCATCTCTTTGCTTATTTCTTGGTCATGGGTTCTTTGCTTAAGACTCAAGAACTTTGGAATAAACTCATTTCTACCTCTGTTTTTGTTTCGGCAATAATGTCTGTTTATTCTTTTTTTCAAATTGCAGGCAAGATAACTATTAATCAGGGGGGTGTGAGAGTAGATGGTACTTTAGGCAATGCGGCATACTTAGGTATCTATATGGTTTTCCATATTTTCTTTGCTTCAATCCTTTTGTTTAAATTTAGAAAAAATTGGCAGAGAATTTTGTTATCAGTTGTGATGCTTTCTAATTTGGTAGTCCTATATTTTACTGCCACAAGAGGTGCTATACTCGGTCTTTTGGGTGGAGCGCTCATAACCTTTATCTTTCTTTCTTTTAAATCAAAAAAAGATTCTTTGATTCCAAATGAATCCGATAATAAAATCAAAAGATTTGCAGTTGGCGGATTAATCGCAACCGTTATAATAATCGGAAGTTTCCTTTTGTTAAAAAACAATGATTTTGTAAAAAACAGTCCTGTTTTAAGTCGTTTTTCCTCACTTTCTTTTTCGGAGATAAAATCTCAAGGTAGATATTATGTTTGGCCGATCGCTCTAAAAGGTATAAAAGAAAATCCTATTTTGGGTTGGGGGCAGGAAGGTTTCAATTTTGTTTTTAACAAATATTATGATCCAAGAATGTATAATCAAGAGCAATGGTTTGATAGGGCTCACAATACATATCTTGATTGGTTCATTGCCGGAGGTATTCTTGGTTTCGCTTTCTACCTCTCCATTATTGTCGCCACTTACTTCTACATTTTCAAAGTAAAAGAAGATTTGATGAGTCGGGGAGAAAAGGCGGTTTTGCTCGGTCTTTTGTCGGCTTACTTGTTTAACAATTTCTTTGTATTTGATCAAACAGTAAGCTACATATCTTTCTTCACCCTGCTTGCTTATATCCACTCTCATAGCGACACTGATCCGAAAAACTGTCTTTCTTGGCAAAAAATTTCTGAGTTTTTTAGAAAGATAATTGATAACCAAAAATTTAGAAATTTCATAGAAGCTTTCTTGGTCATTTTGCTTGTTCTGATTTTGTATTTTGTAAACTTTATCCCTTGGCGACAAAACAGAAACATAATGAAAGTCTTGCAATCTGGTGCAGAAGGCAAAGTGCTTGACCCGAAGGATTATAAAAAACCTTTCTCTGATTATGGTATGTGGTTTTCGGAAAGCCTTGAGCAAGCCAAAGAATT
>CAZRMR010000029.1:0-876 GCA_964601245.1 uncultured Candidatus Saccharibacteria bacterium | reverse complement strand
CCAGAAGAAACTAAGCAAGAGATTTTCAACACAGTTGATTCTGCTTTCAAAAAACATTTGGAGAAAGTGCCAAACGATGCGAGGTACAGATTGTTTTATGGATCTTTTCTCGGAAGACTTGGTTGGTATGGTAGAGCAGTAGAACAGCTTGAAGTAGCAAGAGAACTTTCTCCAACCAAACAATCTATTTATTTTGAATTGGCAAGCTACAAGCTTCTTGATAATAAAAAAAATGAAGCTGTAGAAATGGCAAAAATTGCTTATGAGCTGGAACCAAATTATGAAGAAGCAAAAATAGTTTATGGATTGACATTGATGTTATCTGGAAGACTTCTTGAAGCGAATGAAATAATGAAAGGTATTTCAGAAAACAAAATAATTTTTGACGACAGGTATTTGAGTACTCTTGTATCATTGAAACAATATTCAAACGCTATAAATATAGTAAAGAAAAGAGTGGAGGCAGACCCATTAAATAATCAACATATGATAACTTTGACGGCAGTGTACTTGCAGGCTGGAATGAGAAGTGAGGCGATAAAAACATTGGAATATTTGATACAGAAAGAGCCTTCTTTCAAGGAGCAGGGAGAATACTATATAGATGAGATAAAAGCCGGAAGAAATCCGTAATCCACATGTGAGACTTGCGTTATTTATCAATTTATGCTATACTTAATATGTGAGTGTTAGAAAAGCTATTTTCTAACAAATGAATGTCTGCGAAAGAGCCACCGAAAGGTGGCCTTTTCGTTTGGGCTTGTTTTACCTTTTTTTATTCTATATACTTAAATTGTGTGCTGAAGCGCGGGTGGCGTCCTGCAGCGCGCGCTGGCGACTGGCCTTCTCTTCATCCGTGGTCTTGGGCAACGCGGA
>CAZRMR010000028.1:0-3619 GCA_964601245.1 uncultured Candidatus Saccharibacteria bacterium | reverse complement strand
AAGGTTGAATAAAAGAAAACAGGTCGGACTTTCGTCCGACCTTTCAGTTATCTCTGGCTTCGGGCCAGATTCTTCAGGCTCTTGTCTCGAATCCGGGGCTTGAGATACCCTGTGTAGTAGGCATCATCTGGCCCTACTATTTTTGATTGGTAACTCAAAGTCCCTTTGCTTCGTGCTTTTCTAAAGAACCATTGAACTACTCTTAGGAAATAATGGACGCCAAGACATAGTCCAAGACATATTCCAAGAACAATCAGGTTTTCTTTCACCTCGACTCCTTTCTTTTTGGATTAAAGCATAGTTTTGTGTTACAATCAAGCCCTAATGGAAAAACCGCTAGATTTTGAAATAAAAAGGGAACTAGAAGGAACTTTGGCTAGAGCTGGAGTAATAAAGACAAAAAATGGAGAAATACAAACTCCTGCTTTTGTTACTGTTGGGACAAAAGCTACGGTCAAAGCTTTGACTTCTGAGCAAGTAAAAGAAACTGGTGCTCAAGTTGTTTTAGCAAACACATATCATTTATATCTGGAACCAGGGGATATTCGAATTAAAAATATGGGAGGCTTGGCCAGGGCAATGAATTGGAAAGGTCCAACAATGACTGACTCTGGAGGTTTTCAAGTTTTCTCTTTAGGTGCTGCCTATGGTAGTAAACTTGGCAAAATTTCAAATAAACACAAAGAAGAACCACTACTTCCAGAATCTCCTGAAGAAAGGGGTCCGAAAATAGCTAGTATAGACCCAAACGGTGTAATGTTTAGATCTCATTTAGACGGAAGTGCTCATTATATAACTCCGGAAAAATCTATTGAGATACAACACAATCTCGGTGCAGATATTATTTTTGCTTTTGATGAATGTACTTCTCCATATGAGACACTTCATTATCAAAAAGAAGCTTTAGAGAGAACTCATAGATGGGCAAAGAGATCTTTGGAATATCATAAGTCAAAAGATAATTCTAAAAACCAAGCATTATTTGGAGTAGTCCAAGGTGGAAGAGATGAAAAACTTAGGAAAGAATCAGCAGAGTTTTTAAGTAAACTAGATTTTGATGGTTTTGGTATTGGCGGATCTTTTGAAAAAGAAGATATGCAAAGTGCTGTAAAGTGGTGCAATGAAATATTGCCAAAAGAAAAACCAAGACATCTTTTAGGAATAGGTGAGCCTGAAGATTTATTTATGGCAGTAGAAAATGGTTGTGATCTTTTTGATTGTGTTGCTCCAACGAGAATGGGAAGAAATGGAACTGTTTATACAAAAAAGGGGAGGTTAAATTTGAATAATTCAGAAAGTCGTGATGATTTGAGACCAATAGATGAAGGCTGTTCTTGTTATACTTGTCAAAATTATAGTAGAAGCTATTTATCACACCTCTTTAGATCTAAAGAAATGCTGGCTGGAACGCTGGCTACAATACACAACTTACATTTCATAATTTCTATGGTAGATGAAATGAGACTAAATATTTTGGATGGCGATTTTATGGCTTATAAAAAGGCTTTTTTGACGAAGTATTATAGAAAATAAGATTGTAGATAAAATTTGCTTGACTTTATTTGGGTAGTGTGCTAAGATAATATGTAGAAGATTGCAGGAGGAAAACAAATGACGAGTTTGCTCCTGAGCCAGCCCCAGGATAAGGACTTGGTAAGCTGGCTCCTGCGGTCATAAAAAAGGCAGAGGGTCCGCCGACCCACAAGCAAGTGAGGGCGTGTTTCGCCCTCAGAAAGGCAGAGAAAGGAATGCCAACTGTTTTCAAGCCTCCGTAGTGAGGAAAGCCCCGCGTTAACACCGCGGGGCCCGTTTTTTTATAAAAACTATTTTGTGTGGTAATCTTGTTATATAAAATTTAGTATGAGTAAAAAACTATTTAAGTTAAAAAAAGATTTTCTGCCAGCTGGAGATCCCAGTAGTAGAGCAAAGCTCACTACAGGACGAGAAGTGGTTAAATAATATATAACATGAGTAAGAAACTATTTAGATTGAATAAAACTTTCGCTCCGGCAGGAGATCAACCAAAGGCAATAGAAAAGCTTAGTGAGGGAGTAAAAAAAGGTCTGAGACATCAGACTCTTTTGGGTGTGACAGGATCTGGTAAAACTTTTACCATTGCCAATGTTATAGAAAAAGTTCAAAAGCCAACTTTGGTTATTGCTCACAACAAAACTTTGGCTGCTCAGCTTGCCCAAGAGTATAAAGAATTTTTTCCTGAAAATGCTGTTCACTATTTTGTTTCTTACTATGATTACTACCAACCAGAAGCATATATGCCGGTTTCTGATACATACATAGAAAAGGAGGCAATGATAAATGAAGAGATAGATAGGCTCCGTCACGCTTCTACTCAATCTCTACTTACAAGAGATGATGTTATTATCGTCGCTTCTGTTTCTTGTATTTATGGTTTGGGTTCACCTGTAGAATATGAAAAAGTAAACCTAAGAGTTTCAAAAGGCGATAAAATTTCTAGGGCTGATTTTGTCAGAAAACTTGTAGATATTCATTTTGAGAGAACAAATGCAGACCTTTCTTCTGGTCAATTTAGAGCTTTGGGAAATACAGTTGAAGTGATGCCAATATCTGAAAAATTTATTTATAGGATAGATATAGAAGAAAATAAAATAAAAAATGCTCAAAAGATAGACGCAGTCACAAGACAGATTTTGGAAGACAATATTGAATCTTTTTTTATATTCCCAGCAAAGCATTTTATTTCTACCAAAGAACAAAATGAAAAAGCTTTTAAATCTATAAAAGCAGAATTAATAAAAAGATTAAAAGAACTTGAAAAGGAAGGAAAACTTTTGGAAGCGGAGAGACTCAAGAGAAGGACAAACTATGACTTAGCTCTTATTCGTGAGATGGGGTATTGCAATGGCATAGAAAATTACTCAAGACATTTCTCGGGTAAAAAGGCTGGAGAGGCTCCAGATACTTTACTTTCATATTTTCCTCACAAAAAAGATGGTAGTCCAGATTTTTTGACTGTTATAGATGAGTCACACGTAACTGTTCCTCAAATAGGAGCCATGTATGCAGGAGACGCCTCTAGAAAACAATCTTTGGTTGATTATGGTTTCAGACTTCCAAGTGCCAAAGACAACAGGCCATTGACCTTTGAAGAGTTTGAAAAAAGAGTAGGAGAGACAGTTTACACCAGCGCCACTCCTGGTCCATACGAAAAAGAAAAAAGTTCTCAAGTAATAGAACAAGTTATTCGTCCTACTGGTCTTATTGATCCTATTATAGAAGTAAGGCCTATTACAGAAAAAGGTAAATACAAAGGACAGATAACGGATTTCATACAAGAAGCAGAAAAACAAATTAAAAAAGGTGGCAGAGTTATTGCTACAACACTGACCAAGAAAATGGCCGAGGATTTGTCTGAGTATCTAAAAGAGAAGAAAATAAAAGCAGAATATCTTCATAGTGATATAAAAACAATAGAAAGAATAGAAATTCTAACAAACCTTAGAAAAGGAAAATTTGATGTTATTGTGGGAGTAAACCTTTTGAGAGAGGGGTTGGATTTGCCAGAGGTCACTCTTATTGGAATTTTGGATGCAGACAAAGAGGGATTTCTAAGATCAGATACTTCGCTTATACAGATAAT
>CAZRMR010000027.1:0-4114 GCA_964601245.1 uncultured Candidatus Saccharibacteria bacterium | reverse complement strand
AAATAATCCAACGCACGTCGAGCCTGTTGTGCATCAACTAATTCCATGGAAATATCACGTGGATGTTCCAACGCCTCTTTAATGGCCGACTTAGTGATTTCATGAAAAACTACACGATGCACAGGTTGTTTTTTTAGTGCTTTTTTCTCTTTCATCAATTCTTCTTTGTTTTTCTTTATTAAATCTTTCATCTTAATTTTTGAAATTAAATTCTTGCTACGACCTTAGTCTTGACCGGCATTTTTGTCCCACCTTTTCTCAAAGCTTCTTTGGCTATATTTTCTGTAGCACCATCTACTTCAAACATTATCTGGCCGGGCAAAACCCTAGCGCAATATCCTTCTATATCACCCTTACCTTTACCCATCTTTACTTCAGCTGGTTTCTTTGTAAAAGGCATGTCTGGGAAGATTCTGATCCAAACTTTTCCTGTTTTTCCTATTGCTTTTGTTATAGCCTTTCTTGAAGCTTCTATTTGATTGGAAGTTATTCTTCCATCAGTCATTGCCTTTAATCCATAAGACCCGAAAGAAACATTTACACCCCTAGTAGCAGGTCCAACTCTTTTTGGATTTCTACGCAAAGTTTGCCATTTTCTGTATTTTACTTTCTTTGGAAATAACATGTTTTTAAATTAATTTATCAAATAGAAAATTATTTTTGTTTTGCAAAGATTTCACCTTTATAAATCCATACTTTTATACCTATCTTGCCCAAAGGTAAAATGGCTTCATAAAAAGCATAATCTATATCGGCTCTCAATGTCTGCAAAGGAATTCGACCAACCTTTTTTGTTTCCACTCTAGCCATATTTGATCCACCCATTATTCCAGACAAAGTGATTTTTACACCCTTCACATCTCTATTTGCCTGAGCTTTTTCTATCATTTGTTTTACAACTCTCCTGAAAGGCAATCTTTTTTCTAGACCTTCAGCCACCATCTGAGCAACGATCATTGCGCTTGATTCTGGAGATTTTATTTCTTTTATATCTATTTTTAGTTCTTCTTTGCAACTTATTTTCTTTCTTCTCATAAACTTCAAAATATCATCTCTCAATTTGTTCATACCTTCCCCGCTTCTGCCTATTATCATACCTGGCCTCGATGTCTCTATAATTATTCTAAATATTTTAGCGCTTCTCTCTATCTCAACAGAATTTACATAAGAACCTTTGAGTCTTTTCTTTAGATAATCATTTATCAAAACATCACCCTTTAGATTTTCTTTGTATTTTGAATCTACAGCAAACCATCTCGATTTCCAATCGCGGATTATACCAAGTCTATGTGCATATGGATGTACTGTGTGGGTCATGTTTATTTTTTAATTTTTTTATCTTTTTTTTCTACTAATTTCTCCTGCAAAACAATTTTTATATGAGAAGTTCTCTTTCTTATAGGATGAGCTGCACCATGGGCAACAGGCATTCTTCTATAAAGAATCTTACCTCCATTTACTTCTATTGATTTAACAAAAAGGTTTTCAGTATCAAGGCCTAAATTTTTTGCATTAGCCACCGCAGAATTGAGCAATTTGTGCAATGGGCCGGTAGCTCTTTTTGTTATAAAATTTAGTCTATTTTTTGCTTCTTTTATGAATTTGCCGCGCAAAGCATCAGCCACCAACCTTACTTTTCTTGGGGATTGTCTATAATCATTTAGCTGTGCTACTACTTCTCTCATTTTAGTTTATTTTTTCTTAGAATCGGTCATAGCTTTTGCTGCTTTTGCTGCTGCTATTTCTGCTTCTTTTTTCTTAGCTTCGAGCTCTTTCTGCATCTTTCCTCCATGTCTTATAAATTTGCGAGTTGGAGAAAATTCACCAAGTCTGTGACCGACCATATCTTCTGTGCAAAACACTTCTACATGATCTCTGCCGTTGTGCACTCCAAAAGTAAAACCAACCATTTCTGGAGCTATAACACAGGCTCTTGACCATGTTTTTATAACACCAGTTTGTTCTGGTTTTTTACCCTCTACTTTTTTGATGACCCTTGGGTCGACATATGGTCCTTTACTTAGCGATCTTGACATAAAATAATCAAATTTAATCCGCCCAAGGCGGACTTGAATATACTATCAAATAATCTTTTATTGTCAACAACTTATTACATCCTATCAGGGACTTTGATACCGAGGAGATGGAGACCAGATTTAAGGATGTGAGCGACGGCTTGGGTGAGGGCGATTTTGTATGACGAAGTTGGATCATTTTCATCTATTATTTTGTTGCTAGCATAAAAACTATTAAAAGAGCTAGATAGTTCCGTAAGATAAGTGACTATATAATGCGGAGCATATTCCTTACCGGCCCTTTTTACAACTTCATTAAATCTATATAAATATCTCTCCAGATCGGTTATTTCAAAATTTTCTGGTCTTTTTGTTTTAGACTTTAAAAATTTAAAACTAAAAATCTTTTTGAAATTTGAGATTCGAGATTTGTAATTTTCAAGTACACTATTTGCCCTAACAGCCGTATACTGAAGATATGGCCCCGAATCACCATCAAAAGAAATGGATTTATCAAAATCAAAAATTATATCCCCCCCTATCCCTTGTCTTAATATGGAATATTTGATTGCTCCGATAGCCACAATTTCTGCTCCTACTTTTTGAAGATGTTCAAAAGTTGGAGTCCCTACTTTATGCGTCGGAGATATCTTTTCTAAAATTTTTTCTTTCACCTGATTAATCAAATTTTCTGCCGTAATTACATTTCCTTTTCGAGACGACATTTTTCCTGAAGCAAAACGCAACATACCGTGTCCGATATGAACTGTCTTATTAGAAACTTCCGGTTTTATAAGCTCAGTAGCCCTTAGAACAACCTTAAAATATTCATTCTGTTCATTACCTGTAATCACTATGGATTTATCAAAAAAATAGTCTTCGTATTTTTTTATTCCAAGCCCCAACTCTTTTGCTTCATATAGGGGGACTCCTTTTGAATTTATAAAAACTCTTGTATGTAAACCATAGTTTTCGCCCCTGAAAATTATTGCTCCTTCACTTTTTTCTAATATTCTATTTTTAAGCCCTTCTTCTACCGCTTTTAGCGCATTATCCGTTACTTCGCTTTCCCAGATATTTTTGTCAAAATGAGTATCAAGTTTTTCAAACATTAAAATAAAATATTTTATACTAACCTCTCTGCCCCATTTATAAAGATCATTTATCGTTTCGTCTGATTTTTCAAATATTATTTTATTTAATTCATCTATTTTTTGTTTTGAGTTGATATCTTCTTCGTATCTATTATTCCCCTCAACATAGCAATCTGACCAGAATTTAATTTGTTCTTTATCTTCAAGTTTTTTTATTTTTTCTATTTCTTCTTTTTTCTCCAAAACAACAAAAATTGATTTTGCAACATGAAGTCCAACATCCCCGCCATAAGAAATTCTTTTTATTTCCGCACCCCCAACTTCTATAATGCGAGAAATTGATTCACCAATAGCGTTGCTCATAAGATGCCCTATATGAAATTCTTTGAAAGGATTCGGATCTGTATATTCAATAATTATTTTCTGGCTCTTATATAAATCATTTTTTCCAACTCTTTCGCCAAGCTCATTTATTTTTTGAATTGATTTAAGAAAAAAATCTTTTGATAAATAAAAATTAACAAAAGGACCTACTATTTTTATTTCTGAAATTTCAGGAAGTTTGTTATTGATTAGAACTCCGCCGAAATCATTCGCATGCTCCCCAGCAAAAAAAGCATAATCCCCATTTTTAATTTCTTTTGGATGCGTCAAATTTACCTTTTCAATCTTCAACGTATCTTTTATCCAATTTTCTATTTTTTCTTTGATTTCCATTGATTTATTTATATCATAATACCAAAAATTCGCCCTTTTTACATCTACAAAAATCACCCACGATCAATAAGAACACCTTTATCCTAAGGTTATTTTGAAATTTTAGATTTTAAAATTTTATCAATTTTTCTGGCAATTTGAATAAAATCTTTTTCTTTTTTGCCACGAGTAGTTTCTGCTGGTGTACCGATGCGAATGCCGGATGGATCAATTGGACTACAAGTATCAAAGGGAATAGTATTTTTATTTATAATAATATTGTTTTGCTCAAGAATTTCACTTGCTGTT
>CAZRMR010000026.1:0-4184 GCA_964601245.1 uncultured Candidatus Saccharibacteria bacterium | reverse complement strand
AGAATACTAAAAGAGGGTTGCGTCAAAAATTGCGCCGAGGCGAATTGCCCGGCTACGCTCCGCTTGGCTATGTGAACGACTTACGAACACACACGCTCACCAAAGACCCCGAAAGATTTCGCCTTGTCCGCAAACTTTTTGAACTCTACGCAACCGGCAATTATTCTCTGAAAGATTTGCGGAAGTTGATAACTTCCGCCGGCTTGTTGAGCCGCAAAGGGAATATGCTTTCCGTCTCTAATATCCAAAGTATACTTTCCAATTCATTTTATTACGGAGTTTTTAAATACAACGGCGAGCTTTATGACGGAAAGCACGAGCCAATGATTTCAAAGAAACTTTTTGAAGCGTGCCAAAAAGTTATGGCGGATCGTTCGCGCCCGAAAAAGCCAAGCCAAAAAGAATATCCGTTTAGAAATATGCTCGTTTGCGGAGAGTGCGGCTGCGCCATAACAACAAAAAAACAAAAAGGACACAACTATTATCGTTGCACCAAAAAGCGAGGCAAATGTTCGCAAAAATATATTCGCGAGGAAGTTTTGGCGGATCTTGTCGCAAACGAGATTGAAAAAGTTTCTTTGCCTTCCACTTTGGCGGAATGGATGTTAAATGAGTTAAATAAGGAAGAAGCAGAAGCCGCCCAAAGCGGAGCCGTTTTCGCTCAAAATCTCAAAGATAAAATAAAAGAGCTTGAAGGAAAGCTCGATATACTTTTAGACGCTTATTTGAACGGCACAATTTCGCGCGAGGAATATACCGCTAAAAAAGAAAAAATCATCAACGAAAAAAGCGAGCTTTCCGAAAAATCAAAAGATTTTGAACGAAACGGCAATCATTGGCTCGAACCGGCAAGACAATTCATTTTAGCGGCTCAACAAGCCAAAATTATCGCTTTGCAAGAAAATCCCGTCGCGGGACGGGATTTTCTCAAAAAGATTGGCTCGAACCGCGTTTTGCTTTCGCAAAAGGTGGCGATTGAACCCAAAAAATCTTGGCAAATACTATACAATCTGCCAGCCGAGGCGCGAAGCGCCGAGGCAACAAACTCGCAACATACAATTTGGCTCCTCGGGTAGGGCTCGAACCTACGACCAACGAGTTAACAGCTCGCCGCTCTACCAACTGAGCTACCGAGGAATAACAATAATATTGTACCAAAAAGATATCTTCATGCAATAGCCATTATGAAGTATAATCGTTATATGCAAGAAATAGATAAAATTGTTTTGGCTTTTTTTAGTCAAAACAGAATTGAATGGCTTTCTTTTTTAATGCTTTGTATTACATATGCAGGAGGATATTTGATTGTTATTTTAACAACAATTCTTTCGTCTATATCTTTTTTTATACACAAACAGATTAGTAAAATTTTTTCTCTTATTATTTCAGTCGGTGGCGCTTCCCTATCAGTATTTTTATTAAAAAATATTTTTGATAAAACAAGACCGATTAGTGAAGCTGTCTATTTCGAAGCCGGATCATCAATGCCAAGTGGCCATTCAGCAGTAGCCATGGCACTTTATGGTTATATTTTCTATACAATTTGGAAACAAGAAAAACATCATTTGAAAAACAAAAGCTTGTTTCTTCTTATTTTACTTATAGTCTCAATAGGATTAAGCAGACTATATTTAGGAGTTCATTTTTTGTCAGACGTTTTGGTTGGGTATTTGATAGGCCTTATCTGGGTCTCTATATCAACTTCTATTTTTATAAAAATAAAAACGAAAAAATCTAAACTCTATCAATTTTTTGGCTTAGATCTAAAATAAGAGATCTTGCATCTTCAGGACGGTGAGCGTCTTTGATTATTATATCTCTACTATGCCCAGCGGTTTGAATATGGAGAGTGCCAAACTTAAATAATGTTTCTATAAGACCTTTGGTCTCAATTGTAATATCTTGAATTTGTTCAAATTTGAAACTGGTAACTTCTCTATGGAAAAAACCGAGTTGTTCTACATCTATAATCCTCCTATCTGTGATAATCCATATATCAAGATAATAATCCGTCCACTCGATAAAAAATACGACCCATAGAATAAGCAACCAAAGAGAATAGCCGAAAGCCTTCCATTTAAAAACAAAATCTTGTATTAAAATTTTTAAATTATGATTTAATGGAGAGAAATCAGAAACAATCAAAACCTGAACAGCGATGGGCAAAAGAGCAAAAATCATAAGCATCGAAATCATCGGCAAAATAACAAAATAATGTCTCCTTACAATTTTTATTATATTTTCACCAGATTCTAACTTAAACATAGACTTTTAAATTAAAATAAAAAAAGCTACAGATAAAAGACAAACACAGACCACAATATACAAAACTTCGGTAAAGGCCATAACTTTGCCGCCCATAGAATATTTTTTCCAATGAAAAAATAATATAGCGGAAGTAATGGCTACAAAAATAGCCACAATAAAAAACAAGAAAGAGGCCAAGAGATGTTTAGAAAGATTGAGACCAAAGAAATTTGAAAAATCTATCATACATAAATTATACACCTTAAATAAAAAAGATTAAATGTTTCTCAAGAAATCTTTTATTACAATCTCAACCTCTTTTGAATTTTCGGTCTCCATAAGTTTGATTCTCAAATCTTTTGCTCCAATAAAACCATTGACATAAGCTTTGAAATGCTTTTTCATCACAGCAAAAGATTTACCCTGTCCGCCATCGCTAGGTTTTGGTAAAACAAGTTTATCAAAAAGTTTGGTGTGCTCTATCAAGACTTCCAATTTTTCCTGAACTGTCGGAACATGGCCAGAAAAAAACCAAGGATTGCCAAAAATAGCTCTGCCTATCATCGCCCCGTCACATCCTGATTCTTTTACTTTTATTTCTGCATCTTCAATATTTAAAACATCACCATTGCCTATAATGAGAGTTTTTTCTGTGCCAAGGTTGAACTTTGACACTTCGTCTCTAATCTCCACAGCTCTTTTAATATTTTCCCATCTTGCAGGAACAAGAGACATTTCTTTACGAGTCCGAGTGTGCACAGTTATGAGAGCGGGTTCTGTCTCCAAAAGATTTGGAAGCCATGTTTCTATTTCATTTTTGTTATAACCAATTCTTGTTTTAACAGAAACAGGTAAATCACCAGCACCTCGCTTGGCTGCCAAAATTATTTCTTTTGCCAAACTTGGATTTTTGATCAAAGCTGCTCCGGCATTTTGTTTCTCTACGCTCCTATCAGGACAGCCCATATTTATGTCTATTCCATCAAATCCAAGCTCGAGCGCAAGTCTCGCGGCTTTTTCCATCATTTCAGGTTTGCTTGTAAAAAACTGTGCGACGATCGGTCGTTCTTCTTCTGTGAAAGCTAAATCATTTATGAGAGCATCGTATCCTCCTAAAAATAACCCATCAGCTGAAACAAACTCAGTCCATGTCACATAGGAATTGTTAAATAGTTTTTCGAATGTATTTAACAATTCAGTATTTCCTGAATATTTTGCAATAATGCGTCGAAAGGCCCGATCAGTAACATCAGCCATAGGCGCCAAACACAAAATTGGTTTGTTTTGATTATTACCAGACGATTTATTTATTTTTCCCCAAAACCCTAAATTCACCATTCAAATATCCTATCATTCAAAACAAATCAAATCTACAATATTTTAATATAAAAATTCAGCCCCGCCCCCCTTTTGACTATAGGGGGCGGGGCTTCGCTGGCCGGCGCTAGGGACTAACCCAAGCCGACAGCCGGCGGATCGAAACACTAACACTATAAGAGGCTGGTGTTGCCGACGAAGTTCGCCGGCGCACCACGACTGTTGTTGGCGTTCATGATTTTCTCCTTTTTGTGAGGTCAGGTTCTAATCCCCAACCCCACTCTCACTCAAAAAACAAGTATGATCTAAGTATAGCGCAACCACAAAATATGTCAAGCATATTGAAACAATAATTTCATTTTGTCTGTGATCGCGCCAAAATATGGCTTAATATATAGATTTTATAGCAACTCCTCTCTTTTTATTTCAATTTTGTCACCCGGAGATACTTCTCCTTTTATTATTTTATTGGCCACAATATTTTCAACAAAATCTTTGACTGCCCTATTTATAGCTCTTGCCCCAAATTTAGGGTCATTTCCTTTTTCTATCAAAAAATTCAAAAGATCATCATTTATTTCAAGCTTAATACTATTTTCTTTTTCTAATCTCTTTGAAAC
>CAZRMR010000025.1:0-4521 GCA_964601245.1 uncultured Candidatus Saccharibacteria bacterium | reverse complement strand
CTTCTTGCGGAATGATGATAACTGCTGAAAACAAAACGAAGCGACAGAAAAATGGCAATGTTCACCACTATGTATATTATCGTTGCACGAAAAAATCCAAGACAACAAAGTGTAATGAGTTGTCGCTTCGTTCCGAAAAACTTGATGAGCAGTTATCATCCTTAATCAAAAAAGTCTCTTTGCCCAAAGACTGGGCGGAAGAATTGAATCGTCTTGCTTTGCAAGACTACAAAAATTCCGCCCCGTCTTTGGTTGCTTGTGTGAAAGAAAAAAAGATTAAAATTTCTGCTATATCACAAAAGTTGGAGCGACTTCTTAATGGATATTTAGACCAAGTAATTGATGAACAAGATTATCGTTCTGAAAAAGGAAAACTGCTTTTTGAAAAGAAGTCGCTCGAAGAAGAAATCTATAACCTTTCACACAAGCAAAATGATTGGCTCGCACCTTTCCAAAACTGGCTAAAAGACGCGGAATCATTGGACAAAATCGCTTCTGATTCAGACCTTTTTGCGAAAAAGGTCTGTGCCAAAGAAATCTTTGGCACGCACCTGCTTCTTGGCGAAAAAACAGTTCGTCCCGCCGAAGGCGGGACTCCAAATCCGTTTGGAAAATCAGGCCAGACAGCATGGGCGGCACTTCGTGCCGCCCATGCCTCCGTTGGTTCTCAACCGCTAAGTTCCATTCTGGTGCGCGATGAGGGACTTGAACCCCCGACCTTCCCGGTGTAAACGGGTTGCTCTACCAACTGAGCTAACCGCGCATAGAGACCAATATACCATAAATTTTAAATTATGGCATAGTATCTATATGGAAATAAAAGTATTATATGAAGATCAGTATATTTTGGTAGTTAATAAGCCGTCTGGGCTTTTGGTGCATACTGACGGTAGAACCAAAGAAAAAACTCTTGTTGATTGGATAAATGAAAATTATCCGGAGATTTGTGATATCGGCGAACAACAAGTTTTGCAAAATGGGGAAAAAATAAAAAGACCGGGTATTGTACATCGATTGGATAAGGATACAAGCGGAGTTATTTTAGTTGCCAAAACAAGGGAGGCTTATCAATTTATCAAAGAACAGTTTAAAAACAGAAAAGTAGAAAAAATTTATAATGCGCTAGTTTGGGGGAATTTTTTGTCGGATAAAACGGAAGGAGTGATAAATAAACCCATTGGCCGAAGTGGTAGTGATTTTAGAAAATGGTCTGCTGAATATGGTGCTAAGGGGGAATTACGTGAGGCTGTGACGGAATATAAAGTTATTTCCCAAAATAAAGTTTTTGCTTATTTGGAAGTTAAACCTAAAACGGGCCGAACCCATCAAATAAGAGTCCATTTGAAATCAATATCTCATCCTATTGTTTGTGACAAACTTTATGGGCCCACTTCATCAAATCTTTTACGGGCTAAAGAAGATAATTTTGGATTTGATCGTTTGGCTTTACACGCCTTTTCTATAAATTTAGAGCTACCAAATCATACTCACATCACAATAGAATCTCCACTACCAAAAGAATTTGAAAATGCTCTATCAAAATTGAAAAATGGATAAAAACTGATAAGATAAGCTTATGACGGAAGATAAAAATAATAAAAGTAAAATTGCTGAGCAAGAAGAAGAAATACTGAAATTTTGGCAAGAAAACAAAATTTTTGAAAAGACTTTGGAAAAAAAATCACCTAAGGGCGAGTTTGTTTTTTATGATGGTCCTCCTTTTGCTACAGGTCTTCCGCACTACGGCCATCTTTTGGGTTCAACTGCAAAAGATCTTTTTCCTCGTTTTAAAACAATGCAGGGCTACAAAGTCAGACGAAGATGGGGTTGGGATTGTCATGGTTTGCCGGTTGAAAATATTGTCGAAAAAAAATTAAATCTCAAACACAAAAAAGACATAGAAGCCTTGGGTATTGATAAATTTAACAAAGAATGCAAATCTCAAGTTTTGACCTATGTTAATGAATGGAAAAGATATATAGACAGAATAGGAAGGTGGGTTGATTTTGATAATTCATACAAAACGATGGACACAAGCTATACCGAAAGTGTTTGGTGGGCTTTGTCAGAAATTCACAAGAAGGGAATGCTTTACGAAGGAAGAAAAGTTTTGCTTTATTGTCCTCGTTGTGAGACGCCTCTTTCAAGAGCAGAGATTGCGATGGACAATTCTTACAAAGATGTAACCGAGGAGGCGGTGACTATTAAATTTGAAATTATAGATGGAAGAAAGAATTGTGATTATTTTAACTCTTCCTCCCTAAAGGGTTTCCACAGAGATCAAAATAATCACAATTCTCTCTCGGAAAATTCAAAATTAAAAACTTATTTACTTGCTTGGACAACAACCCCTTGGACATTGCCTGCCAATGTCGCCTTGGCTGTAGGGGAAAATATTGATTATGTTGTTATAGAAAAAAAAGACGAAAATGTGGAAGAGATGACTCGTTTTATTTTGGCAAAAGATAGATTGGAAGCTGTTTTTGGTAATGATAAATATGAAATAATAAAAGAAATAAAAGGCAAAGATTTGATTGGTTTAGAATATAAACCACTTTATGAATTAGAAGCGGTCAAAAAAACTGGTAAAAAAGCTTGGTACGTTTTAGGGGCAGATTTTGTAAATACAGAAGATGGAACAGGTATTGTGCACACTGCTGTTATTTATGGAGAAGATGACTATCAACTTGGTCTAAAAGCCGATCTTCCTATGGTTCCTCTTCTTTTACCAAATGGTAATTATAACAATGATGCGCCAGAGTTTTTGAGAGGAATCTATATAAAAAAAGCTGAAAATTTTATAAAAGAAGATTTGGAAAAAAGAAGTATTTTATTTGATAAAAAGCCAAATACTCACTCGTACCCACACTGTTATAGATGCAATACTCCTCTTATATACAACGCTCTTTCAAGCTGGTTTATAGATATACAGAAAATAAAAAATGAAATGCTTTCTTTTAATGAGAATATAAATTGGGTTCCAGAACATTTAAAAAATGGAAGATTCAAAGATATTGTAGAAAAAGCTCCAGATTGGACTATAAGCCGAAACAGGTTTTGGGCTTCTCCTTTGCCTATTTGGAGAAATGAAAAAAATGGAAAGATAACTGTTGTCGGCAGTTTGGAAGAATTGAAAAAACTTACCAAAAAGTCTGGCAATAAATATTTTACCTTAAGACATGGTGAAGCAGAACAAAATATTGGAGATATTATAAATTCTGATCCTAAAAATATCTTTCATTTGACCGAGGAAGGAAAGAGGCAAGTCCTGATAGCTTCAGAAGATATAAAGAATAAAAAGATAGATTTAATAATTTGCTCACCTTTTCAGAGATGTAAAGAAACGGCTGAAATAGTTAAAAAAACTCTAAATTTAGAAGAGAGCTCTGTCTTAATTGATGAAAGAATCGGTGAATTTAAGAAAGGCCCAGATTTTGAAGGAAAAAAATGGGAGGATTACTGGAAACTTTTTTCAAATACAAGAGAGAGATTTGAAAAAAGACCAGACGATGGAGAAAATTTTCTTGATTTAAAAAAGAGAATGGGCGATTTTATATACGATTTGGAAAAAAAATATTCTAACAAAAATATTTTGATTGTAAGTCATGATGGTCCTATTATGTCTCTTGGTATGGTATCTGAAGGAGCAGATATTGAAAGATCGGTAGAAATAAAAGAAAAAGAAATTTATAGTTCAAAATTTGCCGAGTTTAGGGAACTTAATTTTGTGCCTTTGCCTCACAATGAAGATTTTGATTTGGATTTGCACAGACCATATATAGATGAGATAGAAGTTTTAGACGAAGAAGGAAATTCTCTAAAAAGAGTTAGTGAGGTTATAGATTGTTGGGTTGAATCAGGATCGATGCCTTTTGCCGAATACAATTACCCATTTTTAAATAAAAACGAATTTGAAAAAAGATCTCCGGGAGATTTTGTGGCAGAATACATAGCTCAAACCAGAACATGGTTTTATTATATGCACGCTTTATCGGTAGCTATTTTTGGTAGAGAACCTTTCAAAAATGTTGTTACTACTGGTACCGTGCTTGCTTCAGATGGAGAAAAAATGAGCAAGTCGAAAGGTAATTTTACAGATCCGCTTTCTATAATAGATAAATACGGTGCTGACGCTTTACGTTTTTATCTTATGACATCTGTTGTTATGCAAGCAGAAGATTTGAATTTTAAAGACGATGAAGTCAAAGAGGTTTATCAAAGAATAATAAATATTCTTTCAAATGTTTTATCTTTTTATCTTACTTATAAAAAAGAGACTGAACCAAAAAGTGATAGCAAAAATGTTTTAGATGTATGGATTCTGTCTCGTCTGAAAGAATTAAACAATGAAATTACAGAAAATTTAGAAAGATATGACACCATAAAAGCAGGAAGGCCTATAAAAGTTTTTGTAGAAGATCTATCAACTTGGTATTTGAGAAGATCAAGAGATCGTTTCAAATCTGAAAATTTTGAAACGATCTCTTGATCTTCTCAAATACCAAGTTGATAAGATCAAGA
>CAZRMR010000024.1:4334-4566 GCA_964601245.1 uncultured Candidatus Saccharibacteria bacterium | reverse complement strand
ACCAAACTTCTCTCTTCTTTTATTTGCGCGGGTTGAAAAATATTGAGAGAGTGGCTGGGCTCGGGTCAGCTTTTCTTCTTGCAGAGAAAAGAAAGCGGAATTCACAAACGGCTCAAATGGCAGGAAATGAGCCGTTTAGGGAAAGACAAAAAGAAGAAAAAGGTGCTTCGTTCATTACTTTTTATTATGGCGGCCTGAATACGATTCACCCTCGGACATCCGTCCTCGGGCA
>CAZRMR010000024.1:4044-4301 GCA_964601245.1 uncultured Candidatus Saccharibacteria bacterium | reverse complement strand
GGCTACTCGCGCCTAGATTGCTTCGTGCGGTGCTTTTCCTCGCACTCCCCGCGTGCTCGCGGGTGCTCGGGCACCGCTCCTTTTGGGGAGAGGAAGTTCCTCTCCCCAGCTTCGGGCTCCTCCTCGCAGTGAGAGTTGGGGTTTTTAGCCGTCACAGATTTCTTTTTTTATTTTGATTTCTTTCTCTTCGTTTTTTATGCCTTCGGAGTCCGCCCTCGCACAACCCCTCTCCACATTTTCATTCTTGAGTTTAGAGT
>CAZRMR010000024.1:0-3995 GCA_964601245.1 uncultured Candidatus Saccharibacteria bacterium | reverse complement strand
ACCATAGCGGAAATGCCCGAGGACTCAAACCAGTGTGTGTTTGACCCACCCTCCCATTCGCACACACGAGAGCTCCCAAAAATTAAAAAAGAAAAAAATTACATTTTTTCGTACGTTACTCCTTTCCCAGTTTTTCCGACTTGTTTTATTTTCCCTTCCTTTTCCAGAGTTTCCAAATATCTTGTTGCAGTTGCGTCAGAGACATGAAGCAGTTTTTCCACTTCGTCGTTTGTTATTTCTTTCTGTCGGGAAAACATTTCCAAAATCTTATCTACTTTCTCTCGTTTCTTTTCTTGCCTGGTTTCGTTCGCGAGTTTTAAGTTTTCTTGCCTTTGTTTGGTCTTTATTTCTTCCGTCAGATCTAACGGCTCATTTCCTGCCATTTGAGCCGTTTCGGGTTTTGGCTCTGGTTCCGGCTTCATAACTTCCGTTATTGTTACATCATTCCCATGCTTCTCTACGGTTATATTGGGGTTTTCGGGAGCAGGGGCATTTTCGGGGATAGGAGCTGATTCTAACGGCTCATTTGCAGAAATATCATTATTGACCGGAATGGCCTCCTCGGGGCCTGGAGAGGCCTCTGTTGGCCCGGATGGCTCGGAAGCAGGTACGGATTCTATTGGGGGAATGGGTGTTTCGGTTGTAGGCTTGTCGGGACTTACTAGGGCAGGGTTAGATTCAGAAATTGGGTTTTCTACCGGAGGAGTAGGAATTGGCTCTGGTTGAGTTGGTTCAGGGGTTGGTTGTTGAGTTTCGTCTGGCATACATTTAAGATACAACAAAACAATCTTTAAATTCGGTGTGGGCAAACTTTACCGTTTCTGGCAAACTGTATTCCGGGTAATTCTTATTCCTTATAACATTTTGGATCTGGATCCTGTTTGAATGTATCCCCGTGCTCTTTGGAATCAAAATTCTCTTAAGGCCTAATTTTTCTTTAACATTTCTCGCATAATTTATCATCTCATCATACAAGTTATTAATTTCCGATTTTGAGATCAAATCAAGTGAAGGGTTAACACCTGGGAGACACAGGCTGTCCTTATAGACTAACAAATGCATACCGCCTTGGGCTTGTTTTATTTCGGGATCAAATATTATTGCGAACATAAAGCTCCGATCATTCCAAAGTTCCTCTTTTGGGGCAGTGCATACGCCCATATTATAACCAGCCACACAATGCTCTTTCTTTTTTGAAATAACAAATTCAAGCTCTTTTTCTTCCTGATGTCCTTCTTCAGTTTCAAATTCAAATTTATCCAGCTCTTTCCTCATTTCCTTGTTTGTCTCGGCAACCAAATCGCTGCTTATTTTGCGGTAGACCAACTCATTCTCATCATATCTGCTGGAAAAAGTATCGAAGGCCGCCAAAAATCCTGGGGAGTTATAAAATTCTTCGCTTCTGTATTCATCACCCCCCTCTTCCCACTCTACTGGAACCGACTCAATAAACCTCTTCAAGTCCTCTAAATTTTTATCTTTTATCTGTTCATAGCTATATCCAAAATCTTTGAGAAAATCATTCAAGGTTGCTATGCTTTTTTCTTGTTTGTCCGGATTTGCCGAGTGCTTTTTTATCTGAGAAAGAAGGCTTTTAACTTTAGCGTAATTTTGATCCTGCGTGTTCTTTAACCTGTTTACCACATCTTTTTTCAGTTCTTCAAATTCATTCTGGTTATGCTGACCCCATTCAATCAAACAATCTTTTACAAGTTCGTTTTTTATACGGTCGCCGATAAACTCTTTGTATTGCATCAACCCTGGCAGATTAAGCTCATAGTCTTCTGGTAATTTTTCGCCGTTATGCGCCAAATGGTATCTGTACATTTGTTCAAAGACATAACTCTGATTTTCTGGCAGTGAACCACTTTTTTCTTTATAAAAGGAAATTAATTTTTGAGCAACTTCTTCATAATTCAATTCACCGTTTTTATTTTCCTCAATTTCTTTATTTACTTTAGAAACAGCTTCTCTTAGACGATTCCAGGACTCAAGATTAAGTTCTTCTCCCGTATGCAATGAATATTTACCTGTTTGAACGGAAAAACTTTTATATTGAAGATCATTAAGCTTTGCCGGAACGTCAGAGCGTCTGTCTCGCCAGCTTCTCGATAACCTGTCGTATTGATCTTGAACCAAGCCAATAGCCGGAGGAAAAGTGTTGTATATGACGGCGGGATACAGAGGACCACTGAAGTCCATTTGTTTAACTTCACCTTTGTATACCTTATCTTGTAATTCTCGCACTTGCTCTTGCAGTATTTTTAGTTTTTCTGGATCATCTTTTATGTATTTATAGCGTTCAAATATTGTGTAATCAATTAATCCGATATCTGAGATATAGGAATCTATGGCCTCCATTTCCGATGCTATTGACGGAACTTTGACTACGATGTTTGTCAAAATATTTCTAGCCCTTACATTATACTTTTTTGACAAATAGCAGATAAAATCTATCTCTTCATCTGATAAAGTGTGATTTTTAAATTGCGGTATTTTTTTAATCTCCTCAAAATACATAAAGGCCGCATCGCCTTGGGACTTTAATACTGGCTCGACATGTTCCTTGAATGAAAAAGATGGGCCCAATTCACCAATGGAATTGACCAGGCGTTCTCCTATTTGTGGGATGTTATACATTTCAACCAGTTTTTCAAAAGACAAACCAGCTGGGCCCTTAAGGTTATTGAGCAGTTTCTGCTTTGTCTCCGAGGAAATACTATATATCTCAGTCAATTTAATTAATCTTGGCCAAATTCTTTCCGCTCTGCCAATGTAATATTCCGCGGCCTCTACTGCTCGCGGATGGTAAATAATCTCTTTGGGCAACCCATATATTTTTATTGAGTCGAGTGGATCGGCTAGCCCTCCATGCAAAAGACGGGAGCGATACCCTTCAAGTAAATCGTCTTGGTTATAAGGAAGCTCGGGGCTGTCTACTAAGTCTTTATAACTCTCGGGATAAAAACTCCCAAGGCCTTCTCTTAAGGTTTTGACACAAGCTTGTTTGGCCGCATCTTTTAATATCGATTCCGGTATACTGTATTTTTCACAAAAAGATTTTAATTTGGAGTCCTGTTCATCAAATTTTTTCGAAGAATTACGATACTTATATTTGTACGTTAGCAAATACGCTAGTGCTTCTTTCAATTCATCCTGGGTAACATTTTCTTTTTCTAAAGATTTGAGAGGAATACCCAAAGTAGAAGAGATTTCTTTTATATATTTTGGTGAATATTCACTATCTAAAGCGGCGTTAACAAGCATTCCGGTTTTTGCCATTTTCAGCATCTCCGGATCTGTTTTTAGTTCTTCTAGTTTTATACCAAAATCTCCTAAAAGTCCTACGAATTCTTCTTTATGGAAAATATAGCCTTTGGCTACATATTCCTTTAAACTATTTTTACCCGTTTCTTTAATATAGTTTTCTGGTATCTCATTTTTTAATTGTCTTAACTGATCAACTTTTCTCCAGACTGTGCCAGACTCACTACATGTTGTGTAATCAAGAATTTGTAGACTCAAAATTTCAGCCTCAAGAGGAATAGGTTTGGGTTGATTTTCTTTATTCTCGAGAGCCTCGGGCTGAATATTTGGTTGTGGATCTGTAACACCTTCCATAAATATATTAAACCATAAAAAAGAAAAACCCGCCTCTCGCGGCGGGCGCAGCTTTCTTCTTGTCAAAAGAAATTAGCTGTTTTCAAATAGTTTGTCTCTGAGCACTTTCAGGAATTCAATCCCTTCGGGATTGTTGTTCATGAATGGCAGAAGGAGATTTAGAAGGCAAAGCGAAACTTCCAACGATTCTTCTTTGTCTAGCTTCTTTATTCCTTCCACCACCGTTTTCAAATCACTTTCTTGGCTTGTGGTCATTTTTCCTCCTGATCAAAATCTCGCGATAGTATATCAGAAAAAATATAAAAACGCCCCTCGCTCCGCCACTCTCTCAATATTTTTCAACCCGCGCAAATAAAAGAAGAGAGAAGTTTGGT
>CAZRMR010000023.1:0-5790 GCA_964601245.1 uncultured Candidatus Saccharibacteria bacterium | reverse complement strand
ATTGATGATGTTCGAATTTACAATCGAGCATTGTCAGCTACGGAAATTTCAGCAATGTATAAATCGGGTCAAGCAACACGAAAACAAGTTTCTAATCAGGGGCTTGTTGGTTATTGGAGTTTTAATGAAGGATTTGGAACAAAAGTGGGGGATTCTTCGGGATTGGGAAATGTTGGTACCATAACCGGTGCTACTTGGGTGGATGGAAAGAAGGGTGGAGCATTGAGTTTTGATGGAAGTGTTGGTGTTATTGATGTGCAAGATAATTCAACTTTGGAACTTAATGGAGGTTTTACTTTTGCTGCTTGGGTAAAACCAAATAGCGGACCATGGCACGGCCCAATTGTTGCAAAAAATGGAAGTAGTGGTTATTTGTTTCGTTTGCAAAATTATAGTACTGGAAATTTTTATGCTACTTTAAGTACAGGAGGAGTTTGGGAAGTAGTTAGTACTGGTAGTATAATTATCCCAAATGTTTGGACACATGTTTTAGTTACAGGAACATTTGGTGGTACCGGAAAGATTTATGTTAATGGAATTGCTTCTGGTGGTCCATCAGCTATTGGCTCTCCTGTTTATGGTAATGAAAATTTTTCTATTGGTATAAATGGTCAATATAAATTTGATGGTATTATAGACGAAGTTCGAGTTTATAATCGAGCATTGTCAGAGACAGAAATTGCAAATCTCTACAAACAAGGCGAAACAGTAGTCAACTCTTCCCAAAATAACAAACTTACAAACGGACTAGTTGGCTTTTGGTCTTTCAACGGTAGGGATGTTGATTGGGCTACCAATACTGCATATGACAGAAGTGGTCAGGGGAATAATGGGACAATTTATAGTAATATGACCAAAAATTCTGTAGTAGATGGAAAAGTTGGGCAAGGAATGAGTTTTGATGGAATCGATGATTATATAAATATTGGGGATAATTCATCTCTTAATATATCTGGTTCATCAAGTTTAACTATTTCCACTTGGATTAAATCTTCTGCTACTAATCATCAAACCTTTTTTAATAAATATAGCTTTACTCAAGGTAAAGGTTATTTATTTTGGATTTATGGTCAAAAATTACAACTCGTTTTAAATCAAAATGAATATGTGGTAGAGACTAATTTTTCTAGTTATCTTGATAATAATTGGCATCATGTCGTTGGAATTAAAGATTCAACAAATCCGATGCGATTATATATTGATGGGAGAGAAGTTTCTAGTTATTCTAGACAAGACAACGGAGGATCAATAAACTCTCCTTCTGGTTTAATTGCAAAAATTGGAGAGAGAACTAATACAGGTGAGGGGGCAAGTAGAATAAACGGCGCAATAGATGAAGTTCGAGTTTACAACCGGGCGCTTTCGGCAGATGAAGTAAAACAGCTTTATTTAATGGGAAAATAAATCCTTTGAAATTCTGTAAATTTTATGAAAAAATAGATTATCTTATACGCATATTTTATTAGATAAAAAAGATAGTAAAAATATGAAAAATAAAATTTTTATAATTATAATTTTAGTTATTTTGGTGGGTGTGGGGATTTTTGTGTATCAAAAGGATGGATCAGAAAATAAAAATTTGTCTGATGTAGAAAAACAAGAAGAAGTTTCAAATAATCCGCAAAATTTTACTCATCCCGACTTGGGTTTTGATTTCTTTTATCCTCCAGAATACACTCTTACTATTTTAAATGATGGTTTTGGGGAAAGTATTTTGATTCAAAAAGATGGTAGAGGTTTGCAATTATACATCACAGATTTTTCTGGAACTACATTCAATTCTTATTTGGTGAAAAAAGAAATCACAGATGTAAAATTAGAAAATGTCACGGATATTGAATTACCTTCTAAAATAGGAGCTGTCTCTTTTTCTTATAAAGATCCTTCTTTGGGAGAAGTTTGGAATGTTTGGTTTGTTAAAGATAAAAAACTTTATCAAATGACTTCTCAAGTTGGACACGATGAAGCTCTTAAAATGTTTGTAGAGACTTTCAAGTCAAATTAAATTTCACATTTTACCATTCAAAATATAAGAAAATTGTGTTATTTTATTTGTAATGGTCAGACGCACCTTAAGAGCCATAACAAGTAAAATTGGCGGTCTTAGAGAGGCCGCTTTTTGGCTGGCTCTTTTTTCTCTGTTTTCTCAAGTACTGGCGATGATGAGAGACAGGCTCTTGGCTCATAATTTTGGAGCTGGAATGGAGCTTGATATTTATTATGCCAGTTTCAGAATACCAGATATGATTTTTGTTACAGTAGCTTCTCTTGTCTCTATTTCTGCTCTAGTGCCTCTTTTTGCCAAAAAAGAAACCGAAGGAGAAAAGCATTTGAAAGATGCGACAGATTCTATATTTACCGTTTTTGGTTTTCTTATTTTTGTTTTTTGTATTCTCGCTTATTTCTTGATGCCTTTTATAATAAAAACTTTCTTCTCCGATCTTTCTCTATATGCTCTTGATAAAACCATTTTCTTTTCAAGATTTCTTCTGTTGTCTCCTTTGCTTTTAGGTTTCTCTAATTTTTTTGGTAGCATAGTTCAATATGAAAAAAGATTTATATTGTATTCATTAAGCCCTCTTTTGTATAACCTAGGTATAATACTTGGAATTTTCTTTTTTTCCGATTCTCTTGGTATAACTTCTGCTGTTATCGGTGTCGTCTTCGGCGCCGTTTTACATCTTTTTTTGCAAGCTGTTTTTGTGATCATTTCTCCAATGAGACCATCTTTTACTTTTGAAATTAAATGGCAAGATGTAAAAGATGTTGCTCTACTTTCAATTCCTAGAACTTTTGCTCTTTCTATAACAAGTTTTGTTGCTTTTTTCTTCGTTGTTTTGGCTTCAAAAATGGGGGAAGGTTCTATTGCTGTTTTCAATTTTTCTTGGAATCTTCAATCTGCACCTCTCTCTCTAATAGGAGCTAGTTTTAGTTTGGCCTCTTTTCCGGCTTTGGCCATTTCTTTTGCTCGCAAAAATATAGAAGATGTTATTGAGAGAATAAGTGAAGGTCTAAGGCAGATAATATTTTGGTCAATCCCTTTTTCTGCTATTCTGATTTTTTTGAGAGCTCATATTGTGAGAGTCATACTTGGTTCGGGCCAATTTGATTGGTCCGCGACAAGATTGGTCGCTGGTTTTTTGGCAATTTTTGTTTTTTCTGCTGTTTTTCAAAGCATATCTCTCTTCCTTTCAAGATCTCATTATGCTCTTGGTAAAACCAAATGGCCTCTGTTTGGCAATATCATAGGCGGAGTAGTTTCTGTTTTATCTGCAATTTTATTTATAAATTATCCAGATTTATTTAAAGATAAATTTGTTTTTTTGGCCAGCGTCTTAGATATTTATGATCTATATTTTTATCCCATAATTCTTCCCGTTTCTTATTCTATCGGTTCTATTATCGCCTCTCTTGTTCTTTTCTTTGCTTTAGGTAAAGATTTATTTTTAAGAATTTGGCGAAATATAAGTAAGACATTTTTTGATTCAGTGGTCGCTTCTGTTTTTTGTTCTTTTGGTATTTATTTTGGCTTAAAAATATTTGATTCTTATTTTGATTTAGAAAAATTTATTGGTGTTTTTTCGCACGGCCTTATTTCTGGTCTTTTGGGTATAATCTTTGCAATTCTAACCTTTTATGTGTTAAAAAGTGAGGAATTGTTTTCTGTTCTGAATGGTTTATCAAAAAACAAATGAAAAACATAAGAAATTTTAGCATCATAGCTCATATTGATCACGGCAAAAGCACTTTAGCTGACAGAATGCTTGAAATTACAGGGACTATAGAAAAAAGAAAAATGCACGATCAAGTATTAGATTCTATGGAGCTTGAGAGAGAACGTGGTATTACTATCAAAATGCAACCAGTCAGAATGTTTTACGAAATAAAACATTCTAACTGCCCTCGGCTTGCTGAAGGGCAATACATTTTAAATTTAATTGACACTCCCGGTCATATTGATTTTTCTTACGAAGTTTCTCGGGCACTCAAGGCGGTAGAAGGATCTATTCTTTTGGTAGATGCGACTCAGGGTGTCCAAGCTCAAACTTTAACGACTTTAAATATGGCTAAAGAATTGGGGCTAACTATTATACCAGTCTTAAGTAAAATAGATTCTCCTTTAGCTAGGGTGGACGAAGTCAAAGAAGAAATAGTAAAACTTCTTGGTTGTGATGAAAAAGATATAGTAGAGACTTCAGGAAAAACGGGTGAAGGGGTTTCTCGCTTGCTTGATTTGATTATAGAAAAAGTGCCACCTCCAAAAATTATCGATAAGACAGAAAAATTCAGATCTCTCGTTTTTGATTTTAAATATTCTACACACAAAGGCGTAATAGTGTTCGTTCGGGTTATGAATGGGTCGGTTAGAAAAAACGCTGTTCTTAATTTTAAAGTTGGGGGCAAAAAATTTACTTCTCTTGAAGTTGGTATTTTTTCTCCGGATGAAAAACCGAAAGATGAATTAAAAGAAGGCGAAATTGGTTATATTGTGACGGGCATAAAAGAGCCCGGTATAGCATCTGTTGGAGACACAGTCTCTTCCGTAGACGATACTCTTCCTCCTTTGTCTGGGTATCTTTCTCCCAAACCTGTCGTCTGGGCTTCCATATATCCAGAGAGTCAAGATGATTTTATCACACTGAAGCAGTCTCTTCTAAAATTAAAATTAACAGACTCGTCTTTTACTTTTGAGGAAGAATCTTTTGGTTCTGTGGCTGGTGGTTTAGGTAGAGGTTTCCGGTGCGGTTTTTTGGGAATGTTGCATTTGGAGATAATAACAGAGAGATTAAAAAGAGAGTTTGATCTTTCTCTCGTAGTTACAATGCCTACTATCACGTATGAAGTGACTTATAAAAATCATTCGAAAAACTCAAATCAAGTAGCAAAAAAAGAAATAATCTATTCGCCAATAAATTTTCCTGACGATGGGGTCGTGTCTGAGATTCGTGAACCTTGGGTTCAAGCCACTTTGATAACTCCATCTTCGTATTTAGGCAATTTGGTCCAAATGCTTTACGAACACGAGGCTATAATGGGTAAATCAGAAAATATTGGAGAAGAAAAAGTAGAGATTTTTATTGAAATGCCACTTCGGGAGCTTATGAGGAATTTTTTTGATGAATTAAAGAGTGTTACTTCTGGTTTCGGTTCTATTTCTTATGAATTGAAAGATATGAGACCGGCAAATGTCGTTAGGATGGATATTTTGGTAGCTGACGAAGTTGTTCCAGCTTTTTCTCGGGTTGTCTCAAGAAGGATTGTCGAAGAAGAAGCAGAAAAATCTGTAGAAAAATTGTCAGCCATAATACCAAGACAAATGTTTGCCATGAAGGTTCAAGCAAAGGCTTTGGGTAGGATAATTTCATCAAAAAGTATTTCTGCTTTTAGAAAAGACGTTACTCAACATATGTATGGGGGTGATATTACGAGAAAGATGAAATTAAGGGAAAAACAAAAGAAAGGCAAGAAAAAAATGAGAGAAAGGGGTAAGATAAATATATCTCACGACGTTTTTCTAAAAATGATGAGATAACCTAAAAAGGTATATATAGCAAAAGCATTCCGAGTATTACTAGGACGGAAATTATTACTGAAAACACTTTTGTAAATTTTCTTACTTTTGAATGCCAGAGCATATTTTGTGTCTTTGTTATTATATATTGTATAATAACATAAAATAAGTATGCGTGGTATAAAAACAAAATCAAATGACAAATGGAAAAAACTTGTCGTCTTTTTTGTATTGCTTCTGATATTAATTTTGCTTATTAATTCTGTTTTTAAAGTTTA
>CAZRMR010000022.1:5768-5984 GCA_964601245.1 uncultured Candidatus Saccharibacteria bacterium | reverse complement strand
TGAAGAATCTGCAATAGGGGATCCGGTTTCTGAATCAACCGTCGAACAGCCAATTGTGGAACCAGTTGTTGAAAATACTCTAACAGAGGAAGTTGTTGTGGATCCAGTCGTTGAGGAATCAAATATCGATCCGGTGGTCGAAGAGCAAATAATAGTTGATCCAGTTTCTGAGCCAACACTCTAAAAATATTTCTGTAATATCATAATGAAAAATAC
>CAZRMR010000022.1:0-5749 GCA_964601245.1 uncultured Candidatus Saccharibacteria bacterium | reverse complement strand
TAAAAATTTTATAGAATGGATAGGGCTCAAAGAGAAAATTCACCACAATGAATCCAAGCCACCTTTTTTCAAAGAAAATGAGATTTGGTGGTGTGCTGTTGGGGAAAATGTAGGAGTTGAAATGAACGGAAAGGGCAAAGCTTTTTCCAGGCCAGTATATGTTTACAAAAAATTGAGTAAAGATGGGTTTTTGGGGATACCACTATCTACTATTTTAAGAAAGGGTACTTGGTATGTAGAAATATCTTTTCAGGAGAAAAAAATATCAGTCAATCTGGCTCAATGTAGAGTTTTTAGTTATAAAAGAATGTATGAAAAAATGGGCGCTCTTGATGAGAAAGATATTACAAAAATAAAAAACGGATTTCTCCGTCTTTATTCCTGAATATTCTCCCTCTCTTACAAGAGGGAACGTGGGTAACCCCAAATATGTATACAGTATAGCAAATCAAAAACAAATGTCAATCCAGTTAGAAGCAAAAAAGAATATTAGCACCCCAAAAGAACTTATGGACAATCTTCTAACTGGGTCAAGTATAATATACACAAGTAATAAAAATGAAAAATAGTTTTAAACAAATAATCATAACAATAATTTCTTTAGGAATTTTATTTTCTCTAGTTTTTTTTTCTGTTATTTTCCAAACCAAAAAAGCTGAAGCTGGTTGGTATACTACAGGTGGAACTTGGAATTATAGAAAAACAATAGCTATAGATCACAATAAGGTAGAGGGCACATCAGATTTAACAAACTTTCCTGTGCTCATAGATATTACAGATGCTAGTTTGCAGGCAAATGCGAGATCAGATGGTTATGATATTTTATTTACTTCTTCAGATGGCACAACAAAACTTGATCATGAGAGAGAAACTTATACTACGGCGACAGGAAGAATTTTGGCTTGGGTAGAAATACCAACTCTAGATTACAACGACAATACTATTATATATATGTATTACGGAAATTCTGGCGCTTCTGACCAACAAAATGCAACCGGAGTGTGGGACAGTAATTATAAGTGGGTGAATCATTGGGGTGACGGCACGACTTTATCCTTAGAAGATTCAACATCAAATAATTATGATGCTACAAGAATCAATACGGCTCCAGCTGTATCTGGTAAAATAGGTGGGGCTGTGGAAAGTCAATCAAGTGGTAGTAGATGGGTTGAGTGGACACATACTTACGGTGATTTCAGTTCAAATTTTACCGCTTCTATGTGGATGTATTTAAACAACAGCGCTTCAGGTAATGGAGATTTAATTTTTGGGCAGATGTATGGGTCAACTGATTTAAATGTTATTTATATTAGCGCGTCAACTCAAAAAATTATTTCTCAAATAAGAAAAGATAATGGTACTCCTTCAACAAAAACACTTTCAGCTTCCGCTCTTTCAACAGGGACTTGGTACCATATCGTTTATACCATGAATTCATCGGATAATGTAAGCGTGTATGTCAATGGTAGCGCTATGTCAGATACACACAGTTCTCTAACCAGAATGTCAGAAGCCTTAGGGGGTACTGTCATTCGTGCCGGTTCAGCGGCTTCGTGGTGGAGTCAAAATGATGCTAAATACGACGAAGTTCGTTTTTCTCATACTGTCCGTTCAGCTGATTGGATAAAGACCGAATACAACAATCAATCATCGCCGAGTACTTTTTATAGTGTCAGCGGTACAGATGATCAAGTTGCAGATACAAATGTAAAAGTATCTCCATCATCGAATGTAAAAGTTCGTGGTGGAGTCAAATTTAGATAAATTCGGGCATTTTTCATCCACATTTTTTAGTTTTTTTATTAGCAAAATAATAGTAAAATAGACAAATGCAAGAAATAAGATTTGGACAATACGCCGATAAGCCAAAAGATATAAACAATACAGAAAATATGGCTCAAAATAAGGCCAAAAAGTCTTTTAATTTGAAAAATATACTAAAGGCTTTTCTAGTGGTTTTAGTCGTTTTGGTTTTGGTATTTTTGGCAATTTTTGCGAGAGATAAATTCTTTAATTTTTCTAAATCACAAAACGAAAAATATGGAGCTGTTTTTCTTATAAATAACCAAGTCTATTTTGGTAAAATTATAAAAAACAACAGTGAAGAGATGATTTTAAATGACGTTTTTTATATTCAGCTAAACGAAAATCTTTCAACAGAGCAAAATGGGGCGATTACTACAACTAACGGAAGATTTAATCTTGTTAAACTTGGCAACGAAATACATGGCCCAACAGACGAATTGTATATAAACAAAGACAATGTCATCTTTTATGAATATTTAAGAGACGACAGTAGTGTTGTTCAATCAATTATTAATTATAAGCAAAAATAATATTATTTTATGGAAGGAGAAGTATTAAACAATCAGAAGTATAATTTTAACAAAATATTGGAATACTGCGTTTTGGCTTTAATCTTTCTAATGCCGATCGTATTTTTCCCTGTTCTAGGCTTTTCTCTGTATTCAGCAAAAATTGCTGTTCTTGCAACGCTCATCGTTGTATTTATAGGAGTCTTTTTGGGCTCAACTTTGTCTCAGGGGTCTATTGAATTTCCTAAATCAAAAATTTGGTTTCCATTTTTTGGTTTTTCTGTATTGGCTATTTTGTCTTCAGTATTTTCTGGAGCAATTGAAAAATCTCTAGTCGGTATCTTATTTGAGTTTGGTACAGCAGTATCTCTTCTTCTTGTTTCAATAGGAGCTTTTCTTGTTGCTGTTTTACCAAAAAAAGATTCTTTTTTTGGCGTTAAGTCTGTTTATGCTTTCTTTATCTCTTCAGCTCTTGTTATATTGCATCTTATAATAAGATCTTTGGCTCAATTTTTACCAGTTGCTTTAACTTCAAGAATTCCTGATTTTCTTGTTGGAAGTGCGACAGACACATCCATATTGCTCGGCGCTCTTGTTGTACTTTCTATTCCTCTATTGGGTATGTTCAATTTATCCAAAAGAGTTCTCTATTTAGTGTATCTTATGATTGCTTTCAGTTTAATATTTATAGGCGCTATTGGTTTTAGTCCTATTATATTTGCTATAGCTATTTTCTCTCTTTTCTATTTTGTCTATACTCTTTCATGGTCTGTAAGTAGTGGTAATTCTCAAACTGATTCTGCAAACAAAAAAATGTCGATCCCAGCTCTCATAGTCCTTGTTGTTTCTGTAGTCTTTATACTTTCTGGTGGCGCTATATCGGGCTTTCTTTCAAACAAATTAAATCTTTCGGTGGTTGAAGTAAGGCCAAATTTCAGCACAACAATGAGTCTTATAAGCACTTCCGTAAATAAAAATCCAGCTTTGGGTGTTGGTCCAAACATGTTTAAAGAATTATGGGATTTGAATAAACCAGCTGATATAAATCAGACTAAATTCTGGTCTACTGATTTCTCTTTTGGATCGGCTTTTGTTCCGACTACTTTTATAACAGTCGGTATACTTGGTGGGCTGGCGCTTTTGTTGTTTTTAGGTTTTTACGCTTACTATGGTTTTAAAGGAATATTCTTTTTGACTTCTGACAATAGATTAAGATTTGTAACCCTTTCTTCTTTCTTGGTTTCTCTTTTGTTCTGGATTATGTCTTTTGTTTATGTTCCTGGTATCGTCATTATGACACTTTGTTTTATCTTTACTGGTATTTTCATTTCTTCTCTGGTTTCTCTTGGTCTCTTAGGAAGTTTTAAGGTTAATGTATTTGGTAGTCCAAAAACAAATTTTGTCTCAGTATTTTTGATTGTTGTATTTCTACTTCTATCTATTGCTGGCGGATATTTTGTTTGGGAGAGAGTAGTCGCTTCCTCAATGTTCCAAAAGGGTGATTCTTTGGGCGCTTTGCGATTAGTTAAAACAGATGTCTATTGGAGAGGCGTTTCAGAAAATTCTATTGTGGAAATGGCAAATATTCTTGGATCTGTCTCTTCTGCAGAAAATATTACTGAACAACAGAGACTTTCAATCCAACAAGCTGTTTCAAACGCTGTTGCTTCTGCAAGAGAAGCTATTGCTTGGAATCCAAAAAATTACCAAAACTGGTTTGCTTTAGGTAGGGTTTATGAAATTTTAGCTTCAAACGGCATAGATGGTGCAATAGAAAATGCTAAAAGTGCTTTTTCTGAAGCTGAAACAAGATCTCCTTCAAATCCAGCTATTCCGCTTGCTTTCGGTAGGCTTTCTGCTTTGTCTGGTGACGTCGCTTCCGCGAGAGAAAATATAATAAAGTCTATTCAGATGAAAAATAATTACACTGAAGCTTATTACACTTTGGCTCAATTGGAAGTCGCTTCAAACAATATTTCTGGTGCTATTCAATCAGTAGAGACTGCTACCTTGGTTGATCCACAAAATCCAGCTCTTTATTTCCAACTTGGTCTTTTGAAATACAATAACAGAGATTTTGTGGGTTCAGCGAGGGCTTTTGATCAAGCTTTAGTCTTGGTTCCAGATTATGCTAATGCCAGATATTTCCTTGGCCTTTCTCTTGAAAGAATGAATAGAAGAGATGATGCAATTGCTCAATTTGAGATATTGAAACAAACCAATCCAGATAATGCCGAGATCGATCTAATTCTTACAAATCTCAAAGCAGGTAAAAGTCCGTTTACAGACGCAGTCCCTCCGATAGACGATAAACCAGAAAGTCGAACCGAACTTCCAGTAGAAGAAAGATAATCTTTTCGGTTAGATTTTAAAATTTGTTTCCAATGGTAAAAAAAGGTTTTACTTTAATAGAGCTTTTAGTTGTCATAGCTATAATCGGTGTGCTGTCTTCAATAGTTTTAACCGCTTTAAACAATTCAAGAGAAAGGGCTAAAATAGCAAAAGCTAGATCAGAAATATTACAGTTGATAAGAGCAATAGATGTAGCCAGAATGGAAACAAATTCAACTCTACTTGGTGTTACTTTGTCTGCCTGTACTTATTGTGGTGGCCCCTCGGTTTATCAGACCTCTATACAAAGAATAATTTCTGCTGGAGGAGGTGTTTATCAAGGTATTCAAAATATTACAATTGATCCTTGGGGCTCTTACTATATTCTGGATGAAAACGAAGGGGAGAATGGCGGTTGTCTTGCTGATTATATAAGGACATCAAATAATAAAGTCAGATATTATTTTGATTACATGACTTCAAGTTGTAAGACAAATCCTCAAGGCACATCACCTGGTTGGTATATAACAAACTAATAAGATTAAATAGTGTTGGTTTGAAAAAATAAAGTAAGTATAGAAAATAAAAAATGTCAAGAAAATCTATCGCATTAATTATAATACTGATAATTTTCCTACAATTTTTTGTTTTTGCTAAAAATACGAGCGCTGCAGTTATTTCTCGTCCCCCCACTAATTTAGGCCTTGTCGGCTATTGGCCAATGGATGAGGGAAGTGGGAGTAAAGCTTTAGATTTATCAGGTCAGGGAAACACTGGCACCATAACCGGCGCCACTTGGGTAGATGGAAAAAGAGGCAAGGCTTTGAGTTTTGGTAATGCTAAATTTGTAGATGCTGGTAATAATAGTAGTTTAGCTTTTTCTGATTCTTTTAGTGTGAGTTTTTGGATTTACGAAACTTCTTATTCTCCTTGGAGTGTAATCGTGGCAAAAGATTATTGGAACATGTCTCAGGGTTGGGCTATTTTTGTATCAGATACAAGTGGAACCCTTCAATATTTTAAAGCTGGCGGTACATTTTCTTCTTTATCAAATGCTATACCATTAAATACATGGACCTATATTACAGTGGTTAATAATAATG
>CAZRMR010000021.1:2349-6162 GCA_964601245.1 uncultured Candidatus Saccharibacteria bacterium | reverse complement strand
TAAACAAGTGGAGAATGGGTGGCTCGATGACGCTCGCGAGACGGCAGAGCTTCTCCCCGAACCAAACCGGACCGAGGAACTCCAAAAGATTCTCGGTAAACAAGTGAAGAATGGGCAGCTCAATGACGCTCGCAGGACAGCAGACCTAATTCTCAAATACAAAAAATAATTTTGACGGGGTAACCAGAAGGTTACCCCGTTTTTCTATAAAACCCTAAAAGAAACAGGACCAGATCACGACAAAAAATTCACAGTTGGTGTGTTTCTTGGTGAAGAAAAGGTTGCAGAAGGTGAAGGGGACTCAAAACAAGACGCAGAACAATCCGCCGCCCGCAAAGCTCTAAAAGAAAAAGGGTGGAGATAAATAATCTGAACAAACTTTTTAACTTTAGAACTGATTATTTTATGTTAAAATATAATCATGCTGAAATCATTGGAGATTAGTGGTTTTAAAAGTTTCGCAAAAAAAACAGAGCTACATTTTAAATCACAAATAACAGCTATAGTCGGTCCAAATGGGAGCGGTAAATCAAACGTCGCCGAAGCTTTTCGTTTTGCTCTTGGTGAACAATCCATAAAATCAATGAGAGGTAAGAAAGGGGAAGATTTGATATGGAATGGATCAAACGAAGCACCAAAATCAAATAGAGCGAGTGTAAAAATTACCTTAGATAATCCCCAACACCATGATCTCTCCAAAGAAAAAGACAAGTTCTTTGGAGAAAAATACCCCTTTGAAGAAATTATAATAGAAAGAGTGGTAAACAGAGATGGGAGCAATGAATATCTTTTAAATGGCAGTCAAGTTAGATTGAAAGATATTTTCGAATTACTCGCAGAAGCACACATAGGATCATCCGGTCACCACATAATTTCTCAAGGAGAAGCAGACAGGATACTTAGTGCAAACTCAAAAGAAAAAAAAGAAATCATAGAAGATGCCTTAGGCCTCAAAATATATCAATACAAAAGAACAGAGAGCGAAAAAAAGTTAGAAAAGACAGAAGAAAATATAAAAAAAGTTGAATCATTAAGAAGAGAGATTGCACCTCATCTTCGTTTCCTTAAAAAGCAAGTTGAAAAAATTGAAAAAGCAGAAGAAATGAGAGAAAAGTTAACCAAATTTTACAGACAATATTTAAAAATAGAAAAAATTTATTTAGAGACCGAAAATCAAAAAATAAAATCAGAAAGAGAACCATTGGAAGAAGAGCTGAGTCATCTTGAAAAAGAAATAGAGGAAGCCAAAATAATTCTTGAGAATTCAAATAAAAAAGACAACAAGAGTGATGAATTGATAGCGGTAGAAAACAAAATAAAGAAAGAGAGAGAAAAAAAAGATTTTTATTTTAGAGAAATAGGTAAAATTGAGGGCGAAATAAACGCGACACAAAGACAGATACTTATCACAAAATCTAACGCGCAATCAGAAGAGAAAAAAACCGTACCGTTAAGCGAAATAGAAGAATTAGAAAAAGAAATTTCTACTTTTTCAGAGATATCAAAAATTTTTCAGAGAATAAGAGAATTCATAGGCAAATATAAAATTTCAGCATATTCTAACCAGACAACAAATTTAGAGAAGCTTGAAAATTTAGTTTCTAATTTAGAAAAAGAAAAAGAAAAAATTGAACAAAAAATAAAAGAGATAGATAAGAATCTTTTGGAGTTCGATTTGGAATACAAGGGAATAAAAGATTCTATTGAAAAAGAGAAAAACACAGAACGTGATGCCGAGAAAAATATTTTTAAAATTTCTAGCAAAATAGATCACACAAGGAACAAGCTCGATCTTATAAATGAAAAGGGACGCAGATTAGAAATTGAACAAGCAGATTGGAAAAGAGAAATACAAGAAGCGGGGGTTTTGATCGGAACAGCTGTTGTCGGCTTTGAAAATGATGTTTTGGAAGAAGGAACCCCCTTCGATAAAGCTTCGCGAGAAGAGTCCCATAAGGAACTCGAAAGAATGAAAATAAGACTAGAAGAACTTGGGGGCACTGGAAGTTTCGAAGTGGCAAAAGAATACAAAGAAGTTAGCGAGAGAGACGAATATTTACAAAAAGAATTGGATGATTTAAAAAAATCTGCAGAATCATTACAACAACTGATAAAAGAATTGGCAGAAAAAATAAATGTCGAGTTTAAACAGGGGATAGAAAAAATAAACATAAAATTTCAAGAATTTTTTGAAATAATGTTTGGTGGAGGAGAAGCAAAACTTCAAGTCATTAAAATTAAAAAGACGGAAGTTAGAAAGTTGGAAGATTTAGTGGAATTAGAGGAAAACGTGGACAAAGCCGCCTTCGGAAAGCCAGATGCTTCGATCCTTGAAGAAGGAATAGAGATTGAGGTCTCTCTTCCTAGAAAAAAGATAAAGGGTCTGGATATGCTTTCTGGTGGGGAAAGAGCTCTCACTTCTATTGCTTTGCTTTTTGCCATTTCTCAAGTCAACCCACCACCTTTTATTATTTTAGACGAAACAGACGCGGCACTAGACGAAGCTAATTCAAAAAAATATGGAGATATGATAGAAGAACTTTCTAAAGTTTCTCAATTAATCCTAATAACTCATAATCGTGAGACAATGTCGCGTGCTGGCGTGATCTACGGTGTCACCATGGGCCGCGACTCAGTTTCTAGATTGTTATCAATAGCCTTCGACGAAGCAGTTGCTGTTGCGAAATAAATATGATATAATGATGAAAGGAGGTCTATCACAAAATGAAATATTTCACTCTTTTTCTTATTTTTCTTGTATGGTTATTGTTATCATGCATACTTCTCATAGGTGGAGGAATTGCATTATTAGGAATATCAGTGGATTATATATAAACCATACGATGCCGCCGCTGGAATCTTAATTACAATATTTGGTATTTTTGTTCTCCTTTTTGGTCTCTATTTGTTAATAAAATTTATCCGCGATTAAGATTAATTAGGCACACGAAAATCCTCTGGCAAAATTCTATATTCTATATTTTTTGCTGGGGATTTTTTAAATTAACTTAAAATCTAAAGTTTTTCTTTCCATATCCGCAGATATAAGTTTTACTTTAACATCATCTCCCAAGGAATATTTTTTGCCTGTATTTGCACCAATAACACAATAATTTTTTTGATCTAATACAAAATTATCTTCTTTCATATTTCTAAGACGCACCATACCTTCTGATTTAGTAAGTGGATCTTCCACATAAATACCTCTCTCTGTAACACCGGAAATTACACAATCAAAAACTTCTCCAACCTTATTTTGCATATATTCAACTTGTTTGTATCTGATACTAGATCTTTCAGCTTCTGCTATGACTATTTCTTTCTCGCTTGCCTCTTTTGCAATTTTTTCAAATTTTGAGAACTCTTTTTTTGATATAGGTTTTTTATTTAAATAAGAATCTATAATTCTGTGAACCAAAATATCTGGGTAACGACGAATGGGGGAAGTAAAATGAGTATAGTATTCAAAAGCCAAACCATAATGTCCTATATTCTTAGTAGAATATTGTGCTTTAGCCATACTTCTTAAAGCAGCTGTTTTTATGAGAGATTCAGATGTATGTCCTTCTATTTCAGAAAGTAAAATATTCAGATCTTTAGCACTTATATAACCACCCCTTATAGGCAAATGGTGACCTAAAGCATTTACAAAAATAGAAAGTTCTTCTAGCTTATCCATATTTGGCAAATCGTGAACACGAAAAAGGCCTACTCCTCCAAACTTTTTTACTTTATCACTTATAAACTTCGCCACTTCTCGGTTTGCAAGAAGCATCCAGTCTTCAATCATTTTCATTGAATCCAATCTTGGTT
>CAZRMR010000021.1:0-2339 GCA_964601245.1 uncultured Candidatus Saccharibacteria bacterium | reverse complement strand
CCCTTATCGGTCTTCCTTTTTCGTCCAATTCAAACCTGACTTCATCAGTTTCAAATTCTATAGCTCCATTCTTTTTATTTTCTTCTCTATAAATTTTAGCAATGCGATTAAGTTCTGAAAGTGAATTCAGAAAAAAGTCTTCTGAAGAAAGTCTGGCCTCGCCAGCCCCTGAAGATACAGGGCTCGACGAGGAGACCTGAGGACTTTCTGAAGAAGAGCTTTTTTCTGAATTCACTTTATCAAGTATGTCTTGTGCTTCTTCATAACTAAATCTTTTATCGGAATTAATTATTGTTTTACCAAACCATCTTTCTAAGATCTCCCCCGTATCTTTTTTAATATCAAACACGGCTGAAAAGGCAAAGCGGTCAACATTTGGCATAAGAGAACAAATACCATTACTCAAAACTTCTGGAAGCATCGGTATTGTCCTGTCAACTAGATATGTCGAAAAAGATCTCTCTCTGGCTTCTCTGTCTAAGGCAGTACCTGGTTTAACAAAATGAGAAACATCGGCGATATGTACTCCGACTCTTATTTTCCCATCGCCCAAATCTTCATAAGAAAGAGCATCATCAAAATCTTTTGCATCAACTGGGTCAATTGTAAAAGTCATTATATTTCTAAAATCAACTCTTTCTGTGCCAGCGGGAAAGTTCTGTGAAGAAAGTCTGGCTTGTGTTAACAAGGAGACGCGAGGACTTTCTGAAAAAAACCTTTCCTGCTGGCTAATTGCCTCTCTTTCAACATCAGGAGAAAAATCATAGACAATACCCTTATCAATTAAAATGCTTTGCATTTCTGTTTCGTGCTCTCCGGCCTTACCAATAATCTTCAAAATATCACCTTCTGGATTTAGGTTTGGATTTTTCCAATCTCTTATTTTTACAAATACCTTTGATCCAGATTTGATATCTTCTGGATAAGACCTGAGTTCAATATTTTTATAGAATCTAAAATCATCAGGAGAAAAAACAAAATTTTTACCTATTTTTTCAATAGTTCCAACAAAATTTGTCTTATTTCTTTTTAAGACCCTCACAACCCTTCCTTTTTTCCTGTTTCTGTCGCCACCGATTATCTCTATTTCCACCTCATCTTTGTCTAAAGCGCAATTTAGATTTTCTTCAAAAACAATGACACTATTGCCGTCTTCTGTATCTAAAAAACCCAAAGGTTTAGGGGTTATTCTTATATTTCCAATTATTTTTTTATTTTTATTTGTTTTTTTGGACACACTCCAATATACCATATTTAAAAATCATATGTTATAATTGCAATTAAAGATTATTATAATCTCAAAAAATATATGAACTTTACAATAGGTGAATCCTTCAAATACGCTTGGGAAAAATTGAAACAAAATATTGGCATTTCCTTGCTTGCAACATTGCTTGTGTTGGCCACAAGCTCGTTAACCAATACATTCGAATTTAATAAAAATGATTTTATATTTCTTTTGGCTTTGGTTGTTTTTGTCTTAATAATAAGAATTGGTTATAACAAAATATTTCTTGAAATGTTTGATGGTAATCAAATCAAATTTAGTGATATATTCAAACAATATCCAATATTCTGGAAATATGTCGCTGTTTCTATAATTTTTCCAATTCTTGTCTTGGTTGGAATTGTTCTACTTATAATACCTGGCATATTTTGGGCTGTAAGATTTTCTTTCTCTCATATTATACTTGTAGACACCAAGATGGGGCCAATAGAATCAATGAAAGAAAGCTACGCCATAACAAAAGGAAGTTTTTGGAAACTTCTCTTGTTTTGGCTGGTAGTAGGCATGATAAATTTAGTGGGCTTGATTGTCTTTGGTCTTGGTCTCCTTTTTACTATACCTTTCACGACACTTGCCACTATATACGTATACAGAAATCTGACTAAAACAAAAGCAGGAATTTCTGAAAAAATAAACCCTCCTCTTGCCACAACCTAAGCAAATATTAACCACAATAAACACGGTTGACTTCAAATTTCATTTGTATATAATATACAGGCTTCTATATAAAGATATGGAGGTTTATATTGTTCGTTGAAAAATCAAGAAAGAGAATATTTATGTGTAAGCTCTGACATTTTAGTCAGAGAGCCGATTTGAATATCGGCTTCTAAAATCTATTTACACAGTGATTTAAATTAAGTAGCTAAGATCAAAACGGTATTTTTTATTTTGTTCCGTTCAAATTAACGAAGTTAATTTACCCCATGAAGCCTTTGGCAAAGTGGGGCTACTAAACTCAACCCCACTACGCTCTTTCAGAGCTACACGGGGTAAAAATAATCTTCGATTATTTTTAGAGTTTGATCCTAGCTCAGGATGAACGCTGGCG
>CAZRMR010000020.1:3284-6267 GCA_964601245.1 uncultured Candidatus Saccharibacteria bacterium | reverse complement strand
GAAAAAAATATCAAAAAAGAATAAAAAAAATACAAAAAATTTTTTCATATTCTCCATTCTTTTTATTGTTGTGTTTTTTGTTTCTTATTTATTTTTAGACAAAGATTACAAAATACACAAAAATCCTGTAGATTTTTTTGTTTCTCTAAATAGAGATAGATATGTAAACGAAAGCATTGCCTCGGTTGATCAAAGGTTTGGTCATATTGTTTTTGATCAATCCCAAAAACAAAAAAGAGTAAATGTTATAAATCAAATAGCAAATTCTTTTGGGGCTTTCAAATTATTTTATTTAAATTCCTTATATGAAGATAATAAAAATTTTGATTCCAACGAAATTGGGAGTTGGCTTTGGACCCCGATTATGCTTATGACTACTGATTATATGAAATCAATAATTAGTGGGGCTAAAAGTCGTGATATAAACGCAATCTATCTTTCTTTAGATTCCTATCTTGATATTTTTATTATGCCCGAAGGCCCCAAAAAAGAAGAGATGAAAAAAAGATTTTCTGAAAAGATTTTAAATTTTATAAAAATAGCAAACGAAAATGGTATTGAAGTGGACGCTGAAGCAGGTTGGAAAAATTGGGCAGAAGAGGGCAATGAATACAAAGCTTTTGCTGTGGTGGATTTTGTTAAGAGTTTTAATTCTGAAAACAATTATAGATTTAGGGGTTTTCAATATGATGTTGAACCATATCTTCTAGATTCTTTTAAAGATGATCCTTTTCCTATTCTTAAAAACTTTCTTTCTTTGATTGATAAAACAGAAAGTTTTTTGTCTGATACTGATTTGAGATTTTCTGTTGTTATACCAGATTTTTATGATAAAAAAGATGGTGTTATATCAAAATTTGATTATGGAGGAAGTGAAGATTATGTCCTAGAGCATCTTATAAATATTTTAGATCAAAGATTTGATAATTCTATAATTGTTATGTCTTACAGAAATTTTGCTGAAGGAGAAGATGGTTCTATCGAAGTTTCCAAAAATGAAATGGAAACATTAAAGAAAAATTCAACCAATACAAAAATAATAATTGCTCAAGAAACTGGAGATTTTCCACCACCTTTTATAACCTTCCACAATACTTCAAAGGAATATTTTGATAATGAGGTATCAAAATTAAGACTGGCCTTCGACAACAATCCAAATTTTGGTGGTATTGCTATTCATTACATAAACTCCTTTCTCGCTCTAAAATAGCGTGGTTAATCCTGTGAACATGGGCCAGCGAATTTGTGCTTTGTTCTACCAGATCATAACCTTTTCTAGAAAAACTCATAAGCCATCTGTTTTGTACAGATTAATTAACCCGTAAAATTCTTAAAAGTTTAATACTGGTGCGAGATGCGAGAATCGAACTCGCGTCTGATGCTTGGGAAGCATCCATTTTACCACTAAACTAATCTCGCTTTGGAAAAATTATCTACGGTGCTTAATTAACCCAATTGTTCAATTGCATAAATTGACTTGATCTTAACAAAACACAACCTCAATAAAAATAATCTTAACAAAAAATCATAAAAAATCATATAATTCACATAATTATTTACTACCACCCAAGCGCGCGATCGCGCGCTTGAGTGGTGATTTAAAAAATCTTAACATATTTCAATCTGGGATAAATTAAAAACCAAGATAAATTAAAAATAAATTCAAAATAAATTAAATCAAAGATAAATTTAAGCAAGGGAAGCTAGAGTGCGTCTGATGAGAGAAGAATCGTTTGTATCCTCGATAACATAACCACTTTTTTCGATCTCGATTCTCAACTCATCGCTTCGGCTCCAGTTTTTCTTTTTTCTTGCTTCATCTCTTTCTTTTTTCATTTCCTCTATATCTTCAGGTATGTCGCCCCTTATTTTTTTAGAAATATTTTCTATATCAAGACCAAAAATTTTGTCCATATTTTTTATTGAATTTTTTGATTTTGCTTCTTGTAGAAAAGTTAAAGCGATTGGTGTATTTAAGTCGTCGGATATATTTTCTTCAAATTTTTCAATTATTTCTTTATCAGTCTCGTCTTCTTCTGGTAGATAATAAAAATTAGATACAATTTTTTCAAAAGCATTTTGGGCGCCAGATACTGCCTCCCAAGTGAAATTTGCGGGAGTTTTATAATGAGATGTCAAAAGCCAGTATCTAAAGGAAAGTGGATGAATAAAGTGACTTTTAAAATCATCTAAATATATAGCCGTTCCAGCTGATTTTGATATTTTTACGCCATCCGCTTTTAGGTGTGCTCGATGTAGCCAAAATCTTGAAAATGGAGATTTGCCAGTCACAGATTCTGATTGGGCTATTTCGTTGTTGTGATGTATTGCTATGTGTTCTATGCCACCTGTGTGTATATCGATTTGTTCTCCCAAAATATTTTTTATCATGGCAGAACATTCTATATGCCACCCCGGGAAACCAATACCCCAAGGAGATTGCCATCCAATTTTTAAGTCCGATTTCCAAAGTATAAAATCTGTAGGATTTCTTTTTTCTGTTTTTTTTACTCGAGCACCTTCTTTTATTCCTTTCAGATTTATTTTTCCAAGTTTGCCATAGTCTTTAAATTTAGCTGTGTCAAAATAGAGCCCTTCTTCAGTTTTATAAGCAATTTCTTTTTCTTCTAAAGATTTGATCATTTCTATCTGGCTAGATATAAAATCTGAAGCGTAAGGAAATTTTATTTTTTCAATTTCTATATTTAAAGATTTTAAATCTTTGAAAAATATTTTCGCATATTTTTCAGCAAGAACTCTCATATTTGCTAAGTTGAGATCCATCTTTTCTTCCTTCAAACCTTTTGTCATCCTGTCTTCTCCAATGTCAGCATTTCCTTCATTGTCGCCAGATAAATGTCCAAAATCAGTTATGTTTATGACCTGATCTACTTCATATCCAAAATACTCAAGAGACTTTCTTAATGTATCAGTAAATACAAACATGGAGAGATTGCCTATATGCTGTTTTGCGTACATTGTT
>CAZRMR010000020.1:0-3274 GCA_964601245.1 uncultured Candidatus Saccharibacteria bacterium | reverse complement strand
AATTATACATTTTGACCAACCCTTTTTCTATTGAAGAAAACTCTTCTTTTTTTCCCGTTAATGTGTTGTAAAATTTCATGCCCATAAACTCTTTATATCCATTTCTTATACTTGAAATATATAAACATTCCGATACTCATAAATATCATAATTCCAATCACTACCCAGAAATCATTCGGCAGACCAACAAGGGGTATAAATGATGTATTCATTCCAAATATTGAGGCGATGAGAGAAAGGGGGAAAGTAACAAAGGCCAAAATTGTAAATATTTTCATTATCTCATTTTGTTTTGTGGACAACATTGAATTGTTTGTCTCTCTTAATTCATCAAGCACATCTTTTATATTCTCTATTTCAAAAATGAGCTGTTTCCAATCGTTTAATAGATTTTCAGAATCTTTTTTAAATCTTGTCCCGATTAGACTTTCGCCTTTGATTATCATATCTTTTATTATTTTTTCATGAGGCCCAATCGTCCTTTGAAAACTGAGTAAATTTCTACTTGCTTTTGATATAGCCAAAACCATCTCTTTTTCTTTTCCTTCAAAAATATTTTTCTCTATTTGTCTCATCCAATCTTTAATATATTCTATTTCATCAAAAAGAAATTTATATATTTCTCTCATTAAGCCAAAAAATATATGGGAATCTTCGTCTTTATTTAAAATTCCAGAGACTTCCATTTCTTTAGAAAAATGATGTAAAGAATCTATACTTGCATATCTTGCTGTTATCATGCTGTCTTTTGTTATAAGAAAATCTATCTCTTGCTCAGAATTATCAAGAGAAGAATTTTTTAAATTTGGTATGTGGATTACTGCATATATTCCATTCTCGAAATCAGTAGAGTGTTGTTTGGGCGTAGGTATAAGAAAGTCTTTTGCTATAATTGGATTTATATCTTGGGTTAAAACAAGAGAATCGATCTCTTCTTTTGTTGGGCAATTTAGATCTATCCAGGATTGATTTTTAGAATTATAATTTGTTAGCATCTTGGTTTTTGATAAGAAATTAAGCTATGATATATTATATCAGAAAATGACCAAAGAAAAATATATACAAACAACACTTTCGGTTTTGGTGGCCTTACTTTTGTTTTGGCTCGGTTTTTTGTTTGGTAACAAAGGTTCTTATAAACCAGACACTGTATTTTTAAATGCTACTTCTACCGAAAATTTTATTGATATGCAACCTTTCTGGAAGGTTTGGAGTATTCTTGATCAAAAATTTGCCCCATCTTCTTCTACAAAAATCGTGAGCGATCAAGATAAATTATGGGGAGCCATAAGCGGTCTTGCTTTTTCTTATGGAGATCCTTATACCAGTTTTTTCCCACCAGAAGAATCAAAAAGTTTTGAAGAAGAAATAAGCGGAAGTTTTGGTGGAGTTGGTATGGAGATTGGTTTATCAAACGATGGTGTTCTTACTGTCATAGCTCCGCTAAAAAATACTCCTGCTTATAGGGCTGGTGTCTTGGCTGGAGATAAAATAATAGAGATAGATGGAAAGACCGCTATTGGTTTGAGTACCGACGAAGCCATAAAAATGATAAGAGGAGAAAAGGGAACTGCTGTTACAATCACTTTTTCCAGAAAAGGAGAAAAAGAACCTTTGGTTAAAAGAATAATAAGAGATTCGATTGAAATACCTACAGTAAATACAAAACTTACTCCAGAAAATGTTTTCGTAATAGAGCTCTATAATTTTTCGGCCACTTCTCCAAATTTATTTAGACAAGCTTTAAGAGAATTTGTCGAGTCAGGCACGGACAAATTGGTAATAGATCTAAGAAACAATCCGGGTGGATATTTGGAAGCTTCTATTGATATAGCTAGTTGGTTTTTGCCTGCTGGCAAAGTTGTTGTGATAGAAGATTTTGGAGAAGATAAAGAAGATAAAGTCTATAGAAGTAAGGGATATGACATATTTAACGATCAATTAAAATTGGCTATTTTGGTAAACAAAGGTTCTGCTTCTGCTTCAGAAATATTGGCTGGAGCATTAAGAGAATATAACAAAGCTATACTTGTCGGAGATAAAACTTTTGGCAAGGGTTCTGTACAGGAATTGATTCCGATTACTGACGAAACTTCTCTTAAAATTACCGTAGCTCATTGGCTTACCCCGATGGGTAATTCAATATCCGAAGGAGGTCTTACTCCAGATATATTAGTAGAGACAGATTCAGAAAATGTAAAAGATGAAGGTGTAGATATCGTTCTACAAAAAGCAGTTGGATATTTATTAAGTAAAAAATAAAAAAGAAGAATGAAAGTAATTCTAAAACAAGATATAAAAGGTGTTGGCAAAAAATTTGAGATAAAAGATGTTGCGGATGGTTATGCAAACAATTTTCTTTTGCCAAAAAAATTGGTTGAATTTGCTTCTCCTGAAGCTATCAAAAAAGTAGAAGAGATGAAAAGCTTTGTCTTAGCTGAAAATGAAATAAAAGATAGTTTAGCAAAAAAACAGTTAGAGGAAATAAAAGAAAAGAAAATAATTATAAAGAAAAAAGCAAATGACAAAGGCCATCTTTTTGAAAAAATTCACGAAGAAGAAATTGTGAACAATTTAAGGGAACAGGCTGGTTTTGAAATTGAATCTTCGTCAATAAAATTAGAGGAGCCAATAAAGGAGATTGGAGAACATAAAGTGGGTGTTTCTGTTGGTAAAAACTCGAGTGTTTTTGTACTTGTTGTTGAACCTTTAAATTAAATATCTTCTAAAAATAAAATAAAAACAAAACAGCCGGATATTTGCTTACGCAAATATCCGGCTGTTTCCAACTTTTTAGATTAAATTACAGAGGCCACTTTTTTGATAATAGTCTTTCCGTCGAAATGGGTTTTTCGCTTACTTGTCATTTTTAGAACTCCGTCTTTTAGAGCAAAAAGGGTATGATCTTTACCCATGCCAACTCCATTCCCAGGAAGTATTTTTGAACCCCTCTGTCTTACTAAAATAAAACCAGTTTTGCACTTGGTTCCATCTGCTATTTTTATTCCAAGATATTTTGGGTTCGAGTCTCTACCATTTTTTGTTGTTCCGGCTGCTTTTTTGTGTGCCATAATATTAAAATTAAGTTTTGAATTTAATAGACCAAACTAAAACTGCTCTATTGCAGGTATTTAAAGTATAATAGATAATATATAAAAATGCAAGAGGATAAAAACCAAGAAGAATACGTCTATTTAGAAGATTCTTATGATGAAGAAAAAACCAATTGGCGTTCAAAATTGACTCAATTTTTAGATAGCCGATATTTTATTGC
>CAZRMR010000019.1:0-8129 GCA_964601245.1 uncultured Candidatus Saccharibacteria bacterium | reverse complement strand
GAAAAAATTAAGGGGGATTGGGTAGATTTATTTGATAAAATTTTTCAAGTTTATAAAATTAAAATAAAGTTTTTCAATGGGAAAGTTCTATTTTTTTATTATATTCTTCCCCCTGCCAAAGATTTATTGATTTTAAAATATCTTCCTGATCAAAAAATTTTTTATGATGTCTTGATTTGATCACCTTTAAAGCATCTTGAAGCATCGGTAGAGCCAAATCTTTAGTTTGTTTTGTAGATATTATTTTGCCCTCAAAACCGTCTCTAACCAACTTTGGCACTTTGCCTATATGATCCATATGAGCATGGGTTATCAAAAGAATATCAATTTCTTTAGGATTATATTTAAACTGTTCAAAGTTTTTTTCTTCCAAAAATTTTGTCCCCTGCAAAAAACCACAATCAACTAAAATAGTTTTACCGCCACATTGAAGCATTATATTGGCTCCAGTAGTTGTGCCTACTCCACCATAAAAGATAAGTTTTGGATTTTGCATAACTTTTTAAATTGTGTCTTTTAAACTTTTTAACTCTCTTATGTATCCATAAAAACAACCAACGATTGCGCCCAAAAAATCCATAATGAAATCAAGTACTGTATCACTTATATAATTTTCTCCAGAAAAAAGAGACTCGCCAAGAATAAGCTCGTAAGTTTCCCAAGCCACACCGATAAATAAAATTCCCAACAAAGATACAAGTAAAAATTGTAAAAAATTTCTTTTTGGGGGTTTAAAAAATCCAGAAAAAAAATAAAACCACAAAAAGAAAAAAGAAACGAAGACTCCAGCCAAAAAATGCATCAGGCTGTCAAATTCGCTAGTGCTCCAATATAAATTGTTCTTCACTGCTATTATATTCATAACCCCAACAATAATCAAAAAGAAAATTGTTTCCCAAAATAAATGTTTTTTAAACATAATAAAAAAATATTAACATAAAATCCCGCCAAAAGCAGGATTTTACGTAGGACCTCTTAGAATAATTCCCTAATTGATGAAAATTAGGTGGGTGGCCTCGACTCCGACGGTATCCATCGGAGAAAGTTAGCCTCCCTTGCAATTTGCAAGTTAGAAAATATTCAAGAGATCCTGCAATAATTATAGTTCAAAAGATTTAAATTTTGAAGTTTACAAATCAAGAAATATTATTTATGTTTTTTATTTTTCTCTTTGTACCTTTTTAAATTTTTACTCTATTATTCCGTCTAAATTAACATCATAAAGAATCTGTTCGGCCACAAGCTTGTAATTTACTATTTCTTCGTCTTTAAACCAATGTTTTATTTCGGCTTCAGATTCTTTTACCGAACCAGATGCGTGTATCAAATTTCTCACAGCTCTTCCGTCATTATCCGCCATAATATATGAATCTAAGACATAATCGCCCCTTATTGTCCCCACATCAGAACTTCTCGGTTCTGTTCCTCCAACAATTTTTCTAACAAGCTCTACCGCATGAGCTCCTTGCCAAACCATAGGTATAACAGGTCCAGAAGTCATATATTTCTTCAATTTTTCAAGAATAACAGCTGTTATTTCGTAAGGGTCTTCTGTTTCCAATTTTTCCCCTTTTTCTTTGGCATTTTTTATCCTCTTCTCCCCCGTAATTCTGCGCCATTCTGGATCTAAAGTATAATGTTTTTCTACATGGTCTTCAGTAGGTAGACACATTTTCATCGCTACCAATTTTAAACCAAGTTTTTCAAACCTTCCTATAATGTCTCCTATTAAAGATCTTTGTATTCCGTCTGGTTTTATTATTACCAACGTTCTTTCTTGTTTTGGATGCATATAAGTTAAAAAGTTAGAAAGGCGTAAGTTTGAAAGTTAAAACAAAAAACGCCAATCATAGTGCTTTAATAAATCCCGACAACATCTTTGAGATTTCAATAGACAACATATATGATCTATCAAAATCTTGTTTATTAATATAACCTAATTCTAGCCCTAGGTGCAACATCGATCTTACTTCACCACATGAACCCTTTGATATAAAAAGAAATCTTGCTAATTCTTTATTTCCTTTTCTTTCAGAACCTTCGGCGACATTATCCATTATTGAAACAGGGACTCTTTGAATTTGATCCGTAAACCCATAGTCATTACTTTTAGAAAAAATCTATAAATATCTAAACTTAAATCCCTTGCCTTTTGCCAAACTTTAATTTCTTCAAATGACTCAATTGTTCCCATTTTTATAACTTTCCAACTTTTAAACTTGGACCTTTCAAACTTTCTATTTTGTTAATATTTCTATTTTCCCATCATAACCTACTGCTACCGTATGTTCAAAATGAGCCGAAAGAGATTTGTCGCGAGTGATAAAAGTATATCCATCAGACATCCTTTTTATATTTCTACTACCCAAGCTAAACATTGGTTCAATGGCAATGACCAATCCCGGCTTTAATTCTGGCCCTTCCCCCCTTTCCGCCCTATTTGGCACATAAGGCTCTTCGTGAACACTATAACCGACGCCGTGACCAGACAAACCATCTATTATACCAAGTTCATACTTTTCTCCGACTTCCATTATGGCAGCACCAATATCACCAATATGACCCCTTACTCTCATTGCGGATATACCTCGATTGAGGGCCTCTTTTGTGGCTTTTATGAGCCTTTCTGCACCTTCATCGACTTTACCGACAGGTACAGTTATGGCAGCGTCAGTAATAAACCCCTTGTAAGTTATGCCCAGATCAAGAGAAACAATATCACCTTCAAATAAAAGACGATTGCCATCCCCATTTGGTATACCGTGAACTATTTCTTCATTTATGGAAACACAAACAGAAGCTGGGTAAGGTTTTTTAGCATCATAAGGTTGATACCCCAAAAAAGAAGCACTGCATCCAGCTTCGTCTATCAATTTTTCTGCATAATCATTTATCTCTTCAGTTTTTATACCTGGTTTTATTTTTTTAGATAAATCTTTAAGTATTTGGGCGTGGATTTTACCGCCCTCTCTCATAATCGCTATCTCTTCTTCTGTTTTGTATTTAATCATATTAAAACCCTAATTTTTCCATTATTTCTTTATGAACATCTTCTATTGATTGTTCACCATTTATGGATATGAAGTCGTAATCTTTGTTTTCTTTAAAATAATTGATAGCAGGGACAACATTGTTTTTATACCAATCTATTCTTTTTCTTATGCCTTCTTCGTCATCATCAACCCTTCCTCTAGATAGTAACCTTCTTTTTGTTTCTTCATCAGAAACTTCTATTGATATAACTTTTGGATTTTCTCTGTTATAAAATTTTATAGCAGAATCTAAAATGGAAGCCTCCGGCAATCTTCTGGACAATCCATCTAAAATAAGATGCTCATTACCAGTCAAGTTTTCAACTAAAAAACCGGCCCAAATCCATATAGGCATAAATTCTGGCATAAGACCTCCGGACTCAATAACATTTTTAGTTAAATTGGCAGTAAGAGTATTGCTATTTTTTACAAATTCCCTAAATCTCTCCCCTGTTTCAACATAGATAACTCTACCTGAAGGATCTTTCTTCATTATTTCTTCTTGCAAAAGTCTTGCCTGAGTACCTTTACCAGAACCAGAAGGGCCAAAAAATATAAAAGTTTGTGGTGTCATAAAAAAGTATTATGGATTAAATATTATGTATTTATGTATTAAGGATAAACGAAAAAGGTATTTTTTGCCATACCACAAAATACTCACTGCCACACTAGATATTTTGTATTCTCTGATTTAATATTCTCTAAAAAATCCAAAATAGTTCTTGAATAAAATTTATTAAAAACAAAAATAGCTTCTTTGTTTTTAATACTCCCTAGCCGAAATTTGAGCATCAACCTTCTTAACAAGGTCTATAACAACAGAGACGACAATAAGAAGACTTGTTCCACCTATTGCTACGGCACCTATGCCAGTAAAAGCTCTCACTATCAAAGGTAAGACAGCTATAACACCAAGAAACAATGCACCAACCATAGTAAGTCTTACAAGTATTTTGGCTATATGAGAGGAAGTGGAAGCTCCCGGTCTAACTCCCGGTATAAAAGCTCCACTTCTTTGTAAATTTTTAGAAATTGAGTCAGGATCAAATGTAATAGCAGTATAAAAATAAGTGAAAAGAAATACGAGCAAGAAGTAAGCGACCGCATAAAATGTCTGATTGGAAAGCAAAGCCAAAATAAACTCGGAAGCTTTTTGAATTATTGAATTATTTATATTTACTAAAAATCTGACTACCATCTGAGGAAAAAGCAGTAAAGACATTGCAAATATTATAGGAATAACCCCCGCCTGATTAACTCTTAAAGGTAAATATGTAGATACTCCACCATAAACTTTGTTACCTCTCACTTGCTTTGCATAAGTAACAGGGATAGGTCTTTCAGCTTCAGTTATCACAACTACGCCCCAAACGACAAGCAAAGCCACGGCCAAAAATCCTATATACATAGGAAGCTGTGAAGGATCAAAAGCAAAGCTCAATTGAGCAACTGCGCTAGGCAAAGAAGAAACGATACCAGCAAAAATTAAAATTGATAGACCATTGCCTATACCATATTCTGTAATAAGTTCACCAAGCCACATAAGCAAGATAGAGCCACCAGCAATGACGACAAGGTTCGTTATCAATTCAAAAGTTGTAAGTCTTGAAAGAATACTTTGATTTTGTAGCAAAGCTATAAAAGCAAAACCTTGAGTTAAAGCGAGGGGAACTGTAAGCAATCTTGAGTATTGAGAAAACTTTTTTCTTCCAATTTCCCCTTCTTCCTGATACATAGCCTTAAGTTTTGGAAACATTACCGTCAAAAGTTGCATTATAATACTTGCCGTAATGTAAGGAGAAACGCCAAGCATTATTATGGAAAGATTGGACAGACCACCTCCAGAAAATATATTCAAAAGACCAAAGAAATCGTTGCCAGATAAAAATTGCTCTAATCTTAAAGTATCTATACCGGGAATTGGTATAGTAGACATAAATCTAAACAAAACCAAAATAATAAGAGTAAAAGATATCCTGTTTCTAAGACCTTTGTCTTCAAAAATTAATCTTAATTTGTGAATAAAATTATTCATTATTTTATTTTACCACCACTTTTTTCAACTAAATCTTTTGCTTTGTTTGAAAAAGAAACTTTTTCAAAATTAAAAACTTTAGAAAGCTTGCCTTCTCCTAAGATTTTTATGCCTTTCTTAACATCCGCTTTCTTTATTATACCTTTTTCAATCAATTTTGAAGGGTTTATAAGGGTGCCCGATTCAAAACTCTTTTCCAAAACGGATAAATTTACTGCGACATTTTCTAAGTATCGAGATTTAAGAGAGTTTTTCCCTCTTCCGCGTAATTTAGGTATCTTCTTTATGAAATCTCTCATTTCTGGTCTTTTCTTTCTTCCAGAACGAGCATTCTGACCTTTTGTCCCTCTACCAGAAGTTTTACCGCGAGTACCTCCCCTTCCAACTTGTTTGGCTTTTCTGTTAGCTTTATTTCTTTTTAGATTATGTAATTGCATATATTATTTTAAAATTACAAAGTTTTAAAGTTCTTGCTTTCTAACTTGTTTTACCGAGCATTGCTTTAGTGAAGTTGGGCATCTTTTGACTTTTTAACTGCTCCAATGCTTTAACTGTAGCTCTTGCTATGTTTAATTTATTTTTAGATCTTGAAATTATCTTTGAAGAGACCTCTTTTATCCCAGCAAGCTCAAGCACTATACGAACAGCGCTTCCTGCTATAACCCCTTTACCGGGAGCTGGTATTAAAGAAACTCTTGCGCTTGAATATTTTGCTTCAACTGGATGATCTATCGAGTTTCTTTTGTTCAATCTTATTTTCACAAGATTCTTTTTTGCAGATCTCATAGCTTTATCCATTGCAATAGGAGTATCCCCTGATTTTCCTATACCAACACCAACTCTACCTTTTTTATCTCCTATAACCATAGCTATACTAAAACTAAATCTTCTTCCTCCAGCAACAACTCTTGTGACCCTTCTCACGCTTATTACTTTGCTATCAAATTCTTGTCTTACTCTTTCTGGTCTTCTTGATGGTTTTCTTTCGTTTTTTCTTTTTGTTCTTGAATCATTCGAATTGAAAAATTTTTTATCATCTATTTTTTCTTCTGAAGCCACTTCTTCATTTTCTGCGACAGAAAAAGTTGAAAAATCATTTTCTTCTTTTTGATCTAATATTTCTTTTTCTTCTTTATTTGACATACTTTTTTATTAAAAATCTAAACCACCTTCTCTTGCTCCAAGAGCTAAAGCAGATATCGCGCCTGTATAAATATAACCACCTCTATCAAAAACAACTTTTGTAATATTTTTTTGTTTTGCCTCTTTAGCTATATTTTGCCCAAGAGATTTGGCTTTTTCTATAGTCGTCTTTTCTTTCATATTTTTAGTCGTAGCGTAAACCAAAGTGACACCCCTTGAATCATCGATTATCTGAGCCGTAATATATTTATTTGATTTAAAAACAGAAAGTCTTGGCTTTTCTTGTGTACCAAAAACCTTGGCTCTTATCCTCTTTCTCCTTCTATCTCTTTGGATTTTTTTAATCTTTGTATTCATAAATTTTTATTTTTATACTATACAGTTTTCTTACCTTGTTTTCTTCTTATTACTTCGTTTTCATATCTAAAACCTTTTCCTTTGTAAGGCTCTGGCTTTTTAAGAGCTCTTACTTTTGCACTAAAACTACCAACCAATTCTTTATTTGTACCAGAAAAAGATATTATATTTTTTTCAGCTTTTACCTCAATACCTTCTGGGATAAGCACCTCGACTGGATGAGAAAATCCTAAAGACAAAACTAGTTTGTTTCCATTGACCTGAGATTTAAAACCGACACCTTCAAGTATAAGTTTTTTTTCAAAACCATCATTTACTCCCTTTATCATATTCTTTATATGAGAAGCATAAGTCCCCCAAAGAGCTTTGGTTTGTTTATTTTCTTTTGGAACAGAAAGAGTTATTGTTTTGCCATCTATTTTTATATCAATATCTGATCTAAAAAATCTTTCGAGTGTTCCTTTTGGTCCTTTTACTGAAAAAACTCCAGAATTCAAAGAAGCTTCAGTTTTGTCGTTCAATATTATTTCTTTTTTACCAATTCTTGACATTTTATTATTATTTATAGTGAGCGTAGTAGAACTACCATATATTAAAAAGAAATTCCCCGCCCAAATTCTCTTTTTTGGCATCGACATCTGCCATTATACCCTTAGGAGTTGAGAACACGGACAAACCAAAACCCCTTTTAAAAGGTTTTATGTTTTTAGATTTTTCATAAATTCTTCTTGATGGTTTTGATATTCTTTTTATACCAGAAACAGCCGGTCTACCATCTTCGCCATACATGATTTCAACAACTAAATATTTAATATTGCCTTTGTTTTTTGTTGATATCTCGCCCAAATACCCTTTTGAAGACAAAAGTTTAGCGATAGATGACTTCATCTTTGAAAAAGGTACAGAAACGGTGTCTTTTCCGACCGCGCTTGCATTTTTTATTCTTGTTATAAAATCTCCTATTGGATCGTTCATTTTCTGATGAAGATCGTAAATTATACTATTGATGTATTTTTACAATCTGGTTAATCTGTTAATTTACCAAGAAGCTTTTTTCACTCCCGGTATTCTTCCTTCATTTGCAAGTTCTCTAAAACAAATCCTACACAAATCAAAATCACCCATATAACCTCTTCTTCTACCACATTTAAAGCAACGATTTACAGCTCTAGTGCTAAATTTGGGCTTTTTTTGGGATCTTGCTATTACTGAAGTTTTTGCCATACCTTTTAAAGTGCCCAATCAAGGGCAATCTAAAGCTAACAAATATACAAAAAATAGTCAATAGCCCATATAAATATATTTATAAGTAAAATACATCGCCTTTTTGTAGGAAAATTTATTTATTTTTAAAAACTTTGATAAAAGTTTAAATCCGTGCAAGAATAAATAGGTAAAAAATAATTGGAGAGTTGGCTGAGTGGTCGAAAGCGCCTCACTGCTAACGAGGTAGGGGTCTTAAAGCCCCTCGAGGGTTCGAATCCCTCACTCTCCGCCAAATGTAACTTCCGCTTTTTATGCTCTGCAAATCTTTTTTACCTATACAATCATCACAAATTGCC
>CAZRMR010000018.1:3354-8142 GCA_964601245.1 uncultured Candidatus Saccharibacteria bacterium | reverse complement strand
TTAGTAAAGCGCGCGCTTAATAAAATAATTCAATCGTTTTATTTTCTTCGGAAAATATTTCGATATAAAATAATATGCCAGCAAAGAAAAAGAAAGTAGCAAAAAAGAAAACTACAAAGAAAACAGCTAAGAAAAGAGCTTAGTAGTTTCTTTCTCGACATTAAGTCGAGGATTCCGATCTAAAATCGGAATTTTCCCACTTAACAAAAATTCCCTAAGTTTATCCAAGGGAATTTTTGTTTTAGGAAAAAGCCTAAAAATATGCTATTATTAGCCCGTTATGTCATTTTTGAACAAAATTTTTGGCGATCCAAGCGCTAGAGAAATAAAGAAAATAATGCCCATAGTGGAGAAGATAAATTCTTTTGAAAAATCAATTTCTTCTCTTTCTGATGCAGATCTTAAGGGTAAAACAGATGAATTTAAAAAAAGATTGAGTTCTGGAGAAACATTGGATGATATTTTGCCTGAAGCTTTTGCGGTTGTCAGAGAATCGGCTAAAAGAAATTTGGGAGAAAGACATTTTGATGTCCAGCTTATGGGTGGAATTGTTATGCATCAGGGAGGTATTTCTGAAATGAGAACCGGAGAAGGTAAAACTTTAGTTGCCACCCTGCCTGCATATTTGAACGCCCTTTCTCAAAAAGGTGTGCATGTTGTCACCGTAAATGATTATCTTTCCAAAAGAGATGCTTCTTGGATGGGACAAATTTATGATGCGCTTGGTTTGAAAGTTTCAGTTATTGCTCATAACTCTTCTTTTATTTATGATCCAAATCATTCTGATAAAGACAAAGAAAGAGATGAAAGGGGGTCTTTTAAAGTTGTCAATGAATTCTTAAGACCAATAAGTAGAGTGGAAGCTTATGAAGCAGATATTACTTATGGTACAAACAGTGAATTTGGTTTTGATTATTTGCGAGACAATCTGGAATACGAATATGCAAAGGTTAGACAAAAAAGACACAATTTCGCTATCATCGATGAAATAGATTCTATTCTTATAGATGAAGCAAGGACTCCTCTCATAATTTCTGCGCCTTCTGCTGACTCTGATATTCTTTACAAAAAATTTGCTTCTATTGCTCAAAAGCTGAAAGAAAATGATCATTATATAATCGATGAAAAAATGAACGCAGTTTTGCTTACGGATGAAGGTATAAGCAAAGCAGAAGAAATTTTGGGCTTGCAAAATATATACACAGAGGGTGGAGTAAAACTTGTTCATCACCTTGAGACAGCAATAAAAGCTAAATCTTTGTATATAAAAGATAGGGAGTATGTAGTAAAAGATAACGAAGTTATAATCGTGGATCCTTACACTGGCAGACTTCAACCCGGAAGAAGATGGTCGGAAGGATTGCACCAAGCTATCGAAGCTAAGGAGGGGGTGAATGTCCAAAAAGAATCAAAAACTTTTGCTTCCATTACTTATCAAAATTATTTCAGAATGTATAAAAAACTTTCTGGAATGACGGGAACGGCTCTCACTTCTGCTGAAGAGTTTTATAAAGTTTATGGTTTGAACACTGTGGCCATACCGACAAATAAGCCGACTAAGAGGATAGATAGAGATGATCTTATATATCAGACTGAAAATGGTAAGATGAAAGCCATTGCAAAAAAAGTGAAAGAACTTCAAACCAAAGGCCAGCCGGTTTTGATAGGCACGATCTCAATAGAAAAAAATGAATTACTTTCCGAATATTTGAGAAGAGCTGGAGTCAACTTTGAAATCCTTAATGCCAAAAATCATGAGAAGGAAGGAGAGATAATTGCTCAAGCGGGAAGAGAAGGCGCTGTAACTGTGGCCACCAACATGGCAGGTCGTGGAGTGGATATAAAACTCGGTGGGTCTCCTCTGAATAAAGAGGCGTATGAAAAAGTAAAGAGTTTGGGTGGTCTCTTTGTTCTTGGCACCGAGAGGCATGATGCAAGGAGGATTGATAACCAGCTTCGTGGAAGATCTGGCAGACAAGGAGATCCGGGCGAGACTCAATTTTTTGTTTCTATGGAAGATAATATTATGAGAGTTTTTGCTGCTGATACTGTAAAAAATATGATGGGCCGTCTTGGTATTAGAGAAGATGAAGCGATTCAAAACAAGCTTATCACTCGTTCGCTTGAAAGCGCTCAGACAAAAATAGAGGGCTTGAATTTTGATGCGAGAAAACATGTTTTGGAATATGACGATGTATTGAATTTTCAAAGGAAAACATTTTATGAAAGAAGAAAAAATATTTTAATTTCCTTAGCAGGCGAAGTGGTCGAGAGCTCGACTAAAAGCGTCGGAAGCAATCAAAATACTGTATCAGATTATTTAGATAAAATATCTGAAAATGCTTTGCCAGAAGTAAAAGAGATTATTTCTAAAAAAAGAAAAGAAATAGGGGAAGATAATTTTTTGAAAGCTTTTGCTCAACTATGTTTGCAAACTTTTGATATGTTTTGGGTTGAACATTTAGAGATGATGGATTATCTACGAAGCTCTGTTAATCTTCGGGCTTATGGACAAAGAGATCCTTTGGTTGAGTACAAAAAAGAAGGTCTGCGTTTGTTTAAACAAATGGAGGAATCAATAGAAAATACTATTTTGGAAACAATTGCGAGAATTGGCCAACCTACAGCTGTGACTGAATCAAACAAAGGGGATTTGGTAATCACAGAAGATATGGCTGATGCAAAAAAACAAGCAATGAACATAACTAATATCACAGACTCTCAAAACCATTCTTTTGCTTCATCAAAAAACAAAAATATTGGCAGAAACGATCCGTGCCCTTGTGGTAGTGGTAAGAAATTTAAAAAATGTCACGGAGCAAATTCTTAGCTTTATTTTTGGGTAGAATTTGATTAAACTTATTATAATGATTGAATCGTTTATAGAATTTTTGACTCATATTATTTTACCGTGGGGAGCTTTGGGGGTGTTTGTGGCTTCTGTGATTGAAGAAGTGATTGCGCCCATTCCTTCCGCTCTCATAATGACAATGTCAGGATTCTTTTTTATTAAAGGAGCTGTTTCTTTGGAAGCAATTTTATCACTTGTTTTTAAAGTAGCCATTCCTGGTGCTTTAGGTGTGACTTTAGGTTCTTATGTAATTTATTTTGTAGCTAAATATGGAGGTAAATTTGTGATAGAAAAATGGGGTAAATACTTTGGCCTCTTCTGGTCTGATATAGAAAAAATAAAAAGCAAATTAGATGGAACTAAAAGAGATGAAATTTTGATAGGTGGAGCGAGAGTTTTGCCTATCGTGCCATCAGTTGCTATATCGGCTTTTTGTGGAATTGTCTCTATGAATAAAACAAAATACTTCCTCATTACTTTTATAGGAACATTTTTTAGAGGTATTCTTTTGGGAATAATAGGTTGGCAGGCTGGAAATGTTTATGAAAAATATGCAGAAACAATATCTCATATTGAGGATTTGGTACTCATATCCACCATTTTGGTAATAATTATATTTGTTGTGTTAAAATATAAGAACAGATCGGTGGCTTAAAAGATCTGCTTTACCTATGTCTAAAAAAAATATACAACTTTCTTTTTTTATAGTTTTGACTTTAGGTTTAATCGTCGTTTCTTTCTTCGTTTTTAAACCTTATTTGGGAATAATTTTTTTGGCCAGTGTTTTTTCTGTAATATTTTATCCTCTTTATCAGAAATTCATTGTTTGGTTTAAAGGCAGGGAAGGTTTGTCGGCTATTTTGACACTACTTACTATCATTGTGGTTATAGTCATTCCAGCCTTTTTCATATCAGCTTCTATTTTTTCAGAAGCTGTCGGTTTGTATAATTCATTTGCTTTTGGCGGTGCTTCTCAAAAATTGGTTGAGACCATAAACATAATATCTCTTAAAATAAATGATCCATTTTTGTTTGGTTCGTCTCTTGATTTAAATATTGAATATTATTTTAAAAATATTTTAAGTTGGGTCATAAGTCATTTTGACTCTATGTTTTCTGTAGTTTTCAGAGGAGTTTTCGGATTTATCTTGATGTTGCTTACAACTTACTATCTTTTGAGAAGTGGCCATAAAATAAAAAAATTAATAATAGAATGGAGCCCTTTGTCTGATTCTCATGATGAAGAGATAATTTCTACTATTAAAAATTCGGTGGATGCAGTTTTCAAAGGAAGATTTATGGTGGCGGTGGCTCAAGGATTTTTCCTTTGGCTTGGTTTTGTTATTTTTGGCATAGGCAATCCAGTGCTTTGGGGTTTTGTCGGAGGAGTGGCTTCTCTTATTCCTGCTTTTGGTACCTCTATCGTCACTGTTCCCGCGATCGTCTATCTTTTTATTAACAATCAAATTGGTGCTGGAATAGGTATGCTTGTATGGTCTGCTTTGGCTATAGGGCTTGTGGATGACGCTTTAACTTTTTTTATCCTAAAGAGGTCAATAAAAATACACCCAATTGTTATTTTGTTCTCTATTCTTGGAGGTGTTCAATTTTTTGGGCCTATAGGTTTTTTGGCTGGCCCTGTTCTTATAAGCGCTCTTATTTCTTTTATGAAAATATATCCATTTGTAATGTCTACAAATAACGAATCTTCGTAGAAATGTCGAACCATAAATTGCCAAGTATTTTGATGTTTGGATGGGAATTCCCCCCCTTTAATAGTGGGGGACTCGGTGTAGCCTGTGAAGGTATTACAAAATCCCTTTCCTCAAGTGGTGTGGATTTGACTTTTGTCCTACCTTTTAAGATGAAAAAAAATCCTCCTTGGTGCAAGTTTGTATCTGCGACAGAATCAGAAGATTATATTTCTGAAAAAGAAA
>CAZRMR010000018.1:2355-3337 GCA_964601245.1 uncultured Candidatus Saccharibacteria bacterium | reverse complement strand
GTTTGCTGGTTATACGAGCCATTCTGTTGATTCAGAAAATGGAAAATTTGTTTCTTCGGGAAATTTGCTCTCCGGTTCTCTTTTAAGTAGAGTAAAGTCTTATGGTCTGAAAGCACCTGCTATAGCTAAAAAATATAATCATTCAATAATACATGCTCATGATTGGCTCACTTTTCCTGCTGGTATAATGGCAAAAAAAACATCTGGCAAGCCTTTTGTTGCCCACATTCACGCTACAGAATTTGATAGGAGCGGAAGTGATAATGTGAATAGAGAAATATTTGAAATAGAAAAAGATGGATTTAGAGAGGCTGACCTTGTGGTGGCTGTCTCGGAGAGAACAAAGAAAAAAGTTTCAGAAAAATACAATATAAATCCAAACAAAATAAAGGTTGTACATAACGGAATTGATTTCAATAAAAACAATTCTGATATAGATCACAATCTTGAAATTTTGAAAAAAGATGGGAATCAGATCGTTTTGTTTGTCGGTAGGATCACTTTACAAAAAGGCCCTGATTATTTCGTGGAGATGGCAAAAAAAGTTTTGGAGTATGAACCAAAAACATATTTTGTTGTTTCTGGTAGTGGAGATATGGAGGGTAGAATGATAGAGATGGTCGCAAAAAATGGTCTATCAAAAAATTTTATATTTTGTGGTTTTTTGAGAGACAAAGATTTGGAAAGAATTTATAGGGCAGGGGATATTTTCGTAATGCCATCAGTCTCTGAACCTTTTGGTTTGGTGCCACTCGAGGCGATGATTTCAGAAGTCCCGGTACTTGTCTCAAAAGAATCTGGTGTGAGTGAGGTTATATCGACTGCTCTCAAATCTCATTTTTGGGATATAGACGATATGGCTGATAAAGTGGTCGCTGTTTTGCGAAATAAAAAATTAAAAAATCACTTGTCGCTTAATGGAAGGGAAGAAGTAAAAGAGATTCATTGGAAAAAAGCTACAGATAAGCTTATATCTTTGTAT
>CAZRMR010000018.1:1547-2338 GCA_964601245.1 uncultured Candidatus Saccharibacteria bacterium | reverse complement strand
ATGGTAAATTGGTGTCTGAGTTTAAATATAATTATAGTCCAGTTTATATAGAAGCAATTTAATTTTTTACACATAAATGTTTTTATTTGTGTTAAAATATTTATGTGGCATCAGTATGTTTTTATTTTCAAGTTCATCAACCTTTGCGGGTGCGCAAATACCGTGTTTTTGATGTGGGTAAAAATAGTTCTTATTTTAATGATGAAAGTGGTACCAGTTTGGATAATAAGGCTGTTATCGAAAAAGTATCTAGAAAAAGTTATTTGCCCGCAAATAAAGTTTTGCTTGAAAACATAAAAAATCACCCTGATTTTAAAGTAAGTTTTTCAATTTCAGGATTGGCTCTTGAGCAATTTGAAAAATTTGTACCTGAAGTGATTGATTCTTTTAAAGCTTTGGTAGATACAGGCAACGTGGAGATTCTTTCGGAAACTTACTATCATTCGCTCGCTTCTATTCACAACAAAGAAGAATTTTTGGAGCAAGTAAAAAAGCACCGCAAAAAAATCAGAGACATTTTTGGTGTGACACCTTCTGTTTTTAGAAATACCGAACTTATTTACTCAAATGAAATTGCTAAGATGGCCGAAGATATGGGTTATAGGGCTATTTTAGCGGAGGGGGCAGATCATGTTCTCGAATGGAGAAGTCCTGCTTTTGTTTACAAACCTGTTGGAACAGAAAATATAAAACTTCTTTTAAAACACTATAAACTTTCTGATGATATCGCTTTTAGATTTAGCCAGAGAAGTTGGGAAGGTTGGCCTCTCACTGCTTCTAAATTTGCTGAT
>CAZRMR010000018.1:0-1515 GCA_964601245.1 uncultured Candidatus Saccharibacteria bacterium | reverse complement strand
GGGTGTCTTCTCATAATGGGGGTGGAGAAGTTATAAATCTTTTTATGGATTATGAGACTTTTGGCGAGCACCAATGGGAAGATACTGGCATCTTTGAATTTTTGCGTTATTTACCAGAAGAGATTTTGAAAAATAAAGACAATAATTTTGTGACACCCTCTGAAGCAATAGAAAGATATGAAGCAAAGGGTGAGCTTGATGTACCTTTTTATGTTTCTTGGGCTGACACCGAAAGAGATTTGTCTGCTTGGATGTCCAACGATTTGCAAAAAGAAGCCCTCGATACGCTTTATTCTTTAGGTAATGAAATAGTCAATTTTGATGATCAAGAACTTTTGGAAGATTGGCGTAGACTTCAAACATCAGATCATTTTTATTATATGTGCACCAAATGGTGGAACGATGGAGATGTTCATAAATATTTTTCACCCTACGAATCTCCCTATGAAGCTTTTATTGCATTTATGAATGTTATGCAAGATATGCGACTTCGTCTGGAACAAGCAAAAAAGAAACAAGAGTACGAGGTGGCTTTGCACAAAGTAAAACCTTTACGTTTTAGTCAATTGTAATTTTTTAAATCAAAAACCACCTCATATATTTTTATACAAGGTGGATTATAATACTATATCAATTATACACCTATTTATGTTTTTTGTCAATATCAAAAGCTGAGCGTCTAATAGAGCGTCTAATATGATATTTTTGGTTTGGTTTTAATTTAAAAATGTATAAATGTTGTTTGTATGTGTTTAAAAATGTGTTATATTGTTTAGGATCCAGTTGATTATTTCAGATATTGTATTGAGTGGAGTTCTAAAATTGAATAATGGGCCCTTAGCTTAGTTGGTAGAGCGCCTCATTTGCAATGAGGAGGTCACCGGTTCAAATCCGGTAGGGTCCACCATTCCGAATTTGAGAGCTTTCCCGCCTCGCCGCTTCGCGGCTCGGCATGGGCTTTCGCCAAGTAATCCCAAGGGGATTTCCAAAAAATCGAGAGCAACAAGTTCTCGATTTTTTGGTTCGAGCCAACTTTTTTAAGAAAATTTTTCATCTCCGAAAAATTTTCTTGCAAAGCAAGATTTTTGGCTTGGTTGGCTTCTAAAATCCAGTTTCGGGTGAGTTCGAGCCAATGATTACCTTTTCGCTCAAAATGGCTCAATTTCTCCTCTAGCGATTTCTTTTCCGCCATGAGTTTGTTCTTGCGCTCTTGATACTCGCCAAGCTCCAGCGCTTGCGCTAAATATGCGTCCGTAAGTCGCTCTAGCTTTTCTTTAATGGCGGAAATTTCATCACGGACATTTTGAGCGAAAAGGTCTGATGAGTGGCGATTGTCTTTTTCCCATTCTTTCACTTTGCCTAAAAACTTTTCTCGCCACTCATCAGGCAAAGAAACTTTTTGAACATTTTCCAAAATCTGCTCGGCTAATTTTTCCTCTCGCAAAAAGCTCGTTTGTGAGCAGTCGTGGGTTTTGCTCTTGCGCGTGCAGAAGTAATACACATATTGCTTGCGAC
>CAZRMR010000017.1:9822-10221 GCA_964601245.1 uncultured Candidatus Saccharibacteria bacterium | reverse complement strand
AAAGAAACAATTTTATATTCCAAACCTATTTCTCCCATTCGTTTCCATGAGAGACCTTTTTTGTGTAGATCTTTTACTTCTTTTAAAAGTCCCATCTTTAACCACTTTTCTATTCTTATGTTTATCCTCTCTTTTAATTCTTTGTCTTTGATTTTAATGCCTATTTTAAAGACATCATATGTCTTGTCCCGCGTAGCTTTGGAGAAGCGAGGCGGAACACTTCCTAATGTTTTGCATATCTCAATTGCTCTCACCAATCTTCTTGGATTTTTTGCATCAATATTTGAGGCTCTCATTGGGTCAAGTTTTTTGAGTATTTCAAAAAGTTCTTCTGTTGTTTTCTTTTCTAATTTTTTTCTAAGTTTGATATTTGGTGGTACTTCAGGTATTTGTTTATCT
>CAZRMR010000017.1:6513-9677 GCA_964601245.1 uncultured Candidatus Saccharibacteria bacterium | reverse complement strand
ATGGGGTACACCCCTCATTTCCTTTTTTGTTATTTTTCCGGTTCCAATATCAAGTTCTTTATACACTTGTCTTGAGTCAGCTGAAATCACTTCGCCATTAAATTTTTTGGCAAGTTCAATTGCAGTATCGCTTTTACCACTAGCTGTTGGCCCTAATATGACAATAATTTTTGGTTTACTATTTTTCTCTGACATAAGTAAATCTCGGTCCCTTGTATCCGATTTCTGGTTTATCTATTTCTTCGAGAAACATTTTTTTGGGTCTTACCCAAATTTTGTTTTTGTGTTCGTATACTACAAATTCTTCTCCTGTCTCTGTGTGTTCTGCAGTACTAAAAACATTGACAAAGTCTCCTTTAAAATGCTTGTATATTCCACATTTCATTGGTGCCGGAGGAGAGACTTGAACTCTCACCCCTTGCGAGACACGATTTTGAGTCGTGCGCGTCTACCATTCCGCCACTCCGGCAATTAAGAAAATTATACCATATAATTTTCTTTTATAAGATAAAATATAACCTAAATATCCACTAAAATCAAAATTTTCATCTTTTGTTTATTTATATTGTGGAGTAGAATAGGGTTATGTCTAACATGGGAAACTTTTATCAGAATTCCATATTTTGGGTTGAAGTAGATAAAATCAAACCTAATCCATTTCAACCTCGTCGCGAATTTGATGAAGAAGCTCTTAGAGCTTTGGCTGAATCGATAAAACAGTATGGAGTCCTGCAGGCTCTTGTTGTTACTCGAAAAGAATATGAAAAAGAAGATGGGGGGCTTGCTGTCGAATATGAATTAATTGCTGGAGAAAGAAGATTGCGCGCTTCCAAAATGGCTGGTCTTTCGCAGGTGCCAGTCATAATAAGAATGGGAGAGGGAGAAGAGGTAAAAGATGATTTGATGAAATTAGAGCTTGCAATCATAGAAAATGTTCAAAGAGAAGATCTAAACCCCGTAGAACGCGCTAAAGCTTTTAAAAAATTATCGGACCAATTTGGTTTTAAGCATCATCAAATCGCTCAGAAAATAGGTAAAAGCAGAGTCTACGTAAGTAACTCTTTGCGAATTTTAGATTTGCCTGAAGAAATTTTGCAAGCTCTTTCTGAAGGAAAAATAAACGAGGGTCATACAAGACCACTTTTGATGCTTATTGAAAGACCAGAAGAACAAAAAGTTTTGTTCCAAGATATTATTTTAAGGAAAATGAGTGTTCGTGAGGCAGAACAGGCTGCAAGAAAAGTAGCGATTGAAAGGGTTAGAAAATTTGATGCAAATCTTGATCCAGAAATATGTGCTTTGGAAGAAAAGTTTGCAGAAACTCTTGGCACTAGAGTAAAAATAGAGAAGAAAGATAATGGCGGAAAATTGATGATCGAATTTTTTTCAGACGATGATCTGAAAGACATTCTAGACATGATACAAAACAAAAACCCTGTTTCTTTTAATAAAGAAAATGAAGATGAAAAAATATTTGACGATAGAACTTCAGAAGAAATAAAAAAAGACGAGGATACTCCAATTGATGATGACCTTTATTCTTTAAAAGATTTTTCTATTTAAAATTAAAAAACGCTCTGATATGTTTTTTTGCAAAAGCTGTTTTAGTATGATCAAGCCATTTTCTATTTGGTTTAGCATTTTTGTTAGTTATTATTTCAACAATTTCTCCCCCCTTTAATACTGTTTCTATAGAAGAAAGTTTTCCGTTTATTTTAACTCCAGACATTTTGTCTCCAATGTCTGTATGAATTTTGTAAGCAAAATCTATGGCAGAAGATCCTATCGGTAAATCTAGGACGTCTCCTTTTGGTGTGAAAACAAATATTCTTTCACTCAGAAAATCATTTTTTATATCATCTGGATTTTGATTACTTATATTTTTAATCCAGATTTCTATATCTTTTTTATTCAATTTTTTATCACTACTTGCTTTATAGATAGCGTGAGAGGCGACCCCGTATTCTGCTTCTTTGTGCATGTCCTCTGTCCTTATTTGGATTTCTACTAAGTCTCCATTACCGGTAAATACGGTAGTGTGCAGACTCTGATAGCCATTTTGTTTTGGAAACGCAATATAATCTTTTATTTTTCCCGGAAGAGGTTTCCAGACGGAATGTATTATTCCAAGTATTCTATAGCAATCTTCTGTTTTTTTAACAATAATTCTCATGGCCAAAAAGTCATATATTTTTTCTATATCTTTTTTGTATTTAAGATATTTTTTATAAGAGCTGTATACTCCTTTTACTCTATAATCTGAACGAAAATCCGAAAAACCAGACTTGACTAATTCTTTTGTGACAGATTTTCTAAATTTTTCTAGATTAACTAATTTTTCATCATAACTAGCTTTAAGTATTGAAATTATTTCATCATAACCTTTTTTATTTGTGTATGGAAAAGATAGATCTTCTAATTCTCTAGATAATTTTCTAATACCTAGCCTGTAAGCTATTGGGGCGTATATTTCGAGAGTTTCTCCTGCAATCCTCTCCTGTTTTTCTTTTGATACAAAAGAAAGAGTTTTTATATTGTGAAGACGATCACACAATTTTACTATCAAAACCCTTATATCTTTTGATGTGGCCAAAAGGAGTTTGCGTAGCGATTCGTTGTGTCTATCAGAACCATGATATTTGATTGACCCCAATTTAGATACCCCATCGACAATAAAAGCCACTTCTTTGCCAAATTCTTTTTCAAGAGTTTCTATTTTTGTATCTGTATCTTCTAAAACATCATGCAAAATTCCAGCTACTATCGTTGTAGTGTCTAATCCCAGACTTGCGATATTTATAGCTGTTTCTAAAAGATGTTTATAATAAGGTTCTCCACTTTTTCTTTCTTGGCCTTCGTGTGCTATCTTTGCAAAATTATAGGCCTTTTCTATAATGTCCAGATCTTCTTTTTTTGGTTCTTTTATTTTAGAAATAAGTTGTTCCAGTTCTTTTTCCATACTTATATATTGCAACTATTTAAAAGTAAATCAACCCTTATTATTTTAATGAAGGATTTATAAAATATTTTATCTATGTAAAATAAGACTATTAACTAGATTTTTTTCTTGATAATCTTGATTTTTTAGGTTCTTTTAGTATTTCCAAAGCACGGTTTAAGTCTATGGTGTAGACATCATCTTCTTTAAGCGATCTGAAATCTTT
>CAZRMR010000017.1:261-6491 GCA_964601245.1 uncultured Candidatus Saccharibacteria bacterium | reverse complement strand
ACAATGTATGGACCAAAACGTCCAATGTTGGCGGAAATTATTTCGCCAGTCTCTGGATGTTTACCTAATTCTCTGGGAAGTGATAGGTAATGTAGAGCTTCTTTTAAAGTCACAGATTTAGGGTCTTTATCTTTTGGTATACTTGCTCTTTTTGGTTTTATTTTTTTTGTTTTTTTATCTTGACCGTTGGCCGCTGGTTGCTCGCCGTTTCCTAATTGCACATAAGGTCCAAATCTTCCTTCCATTATAAATACTTCAAGACCTGTTTTTGGATCAGTTCCTATACTTTCTGCCTCTTTTATTTCACTGCCATCTATATTTCTCATGCCTTTACATTTTGGAAATTTCTCACAACTTAAAAATTTTCCATTACGGCCTAGTTTTATTATCATATCCGATTCGCAGATAGGGCATTTAAGTTTTGGATCTGCGTCTCCGAGGTTTGTTATTTTTGCGGTTTTTTCTTTTTCTTTTACTTCTTTTGAAAATGGTTTATAGAAATCTTCCAAAGTCGATTTGTAATCTCTCTTACCTTCAGCTATTTGATCTAGCTCGTTTTCCATCTCCGCAGTAAATGTATCACTTATGTATTCTTCAAAATTTTTTTCAAGAAATGTAGAAACCACATCACCCGTATCTGTCGGCTTAAGAGTTCTACCATCTTTTTCTACATAGCCTCTTGAAATTATTGTCTCAATAATAGATGCGTAAGTTGAAGGTCTGCCTATGCCTCTTTTTTCCAATTCTTTTATTAAGCCGGCTTCGCTGTATCTATTTGGTGGCTCTGTTTGTTTTTCTTCTTTATTTAGATACATCAATTTTAATGGATCTGAAACTTTTACTTTTGGTAAAACTACATCCTCACCTTTGGCCTGAGGGTCTCCTAACAACCAACCTTCTTTTATTATTCTTGATCCATTTGTTCCAAAATCAGGCATATCTTTTTTGTCTTTTATGTTTGTTGTTATTTTTGTTCGCATGGTTATGGCGTCTTTCATTTGGCTTGATACTGCTCTTTGCCAGATCAATCTGTAAAGCTTTTTTTGATCATCGGTATTTCCAGCGTTTTCTTTCTCAAAATGAGTTGGGCGGATTGCCTCATGGGCTTCTTGAGCATTTTTTGATTTTGATTTGTAATTTCTTGTTTGGTGAAGATCTGAACCAAATTTTTCTGATACTACTTTTTTGATCTGCGATAATGCGATAGTAGCCATATTTACGCTGTCTGTTCTCATGTATGTTATATGTCCAGCCTCATAAAGTTTTTGAGCTGTAGTCATGGTTCTTTTGGGTGAAAAACCAAGTCTTGTAGAAGCGGTTTGTTGCAAAGTAGAAGTTGTAAAAGGCGGGCGAGGAGCTCTCTTTACTTCTGTTTCTGAAATCTCTTTAACGTACCAATCGGCGCTTTTTGCTATTTCATAAATTTTTTCTGCTTCTTCTTTTGTTTTTGGTTCTTCTTCACAAAAAGCAGTAAAATTTTCCTTTTTTTCTGTTTCTAATTTTGCACTTAAAACAAAAAATGTTTTTGGCTTAAAGGCGCGAATTTCTCTTTCTCTCTCCATGAGTATTCGAAGAGCGGGGGATTGGACTCTGCCAGCTGAAAGTCCGTATCTTACTTTTTTCCAAATTAAGCCAGAGAGATCGTATCCCACTAATCTATCAAGCACCCTTCTTGCTTCTTGAGCTTTTCTTAAATTTTGATCTATATCTCGCAAATTTTTAAGCGCATCTTCTATTGCTTCTTTGGTTATTTCCTGATAAGTGGCTCTTTTGATCTTTAAATCTTTAATTTTTAATTTTTTAATTTCTTCGGCCAAATGCCAAGCAATAGCTTCTCCTTCTCTGTCAGGATCTGTGGCTAAAATAATTTCATCAGATTTTTTAGCAAGGTTTTTTATTTCAGATATTACTTTTTCTTTTCCTTTTGATATTTCGTAGTGGGGGACAAAACCAGCTTCTATGTCTATCGCTTTTTTATTTGATTTTGGTAAATCGCGAATATGCCCAACGGAAGCGACTACTTTATAATCGTTCCCTAAATATTTTCCTATGGTTTTTGCTTTAGCGGGAGATTCAACAATTAAAAGACGCATGTGTTTAGTTTAGTTATAAAGTTCATAAAGTTTGTAAATTTGAAATGGTATAAAAATAAGAATAAAAGAAAACCAAATAAAAAGCAAAAAACGATAAAAACAAAATTATTCTTAAAACTACGACCATAAGAATAAGAGAAATTTTTTTGTGAGCTATTAAACTGAAAAAAGAGCGTCGAGATCACTCTCGACGCCACATTTATAAATCAATCAACCTTTTTTGTTTTTTTCGACCGAAAGACCAAGTGCTCCAAGACACAAAAGAAAAATCAGAAAAGATACCACCCTAAGCATTGGGGAAAAATCTTCCAAGCCGGTATACAAAGATTCCCCGCTCGTTCCATTCATAGCGAGCCACAACTGGTTGAATGTTTTGAGTAGTGTCTCGATTATGCTCGGAGCAATGCTCATTATGAAAAAAGAGACGGCAAGGAACATCAAAAGGTATTCAATCTTAGTATGTCCCTTCTTTTGGGATCTTCCAATTTCTCTTGGTTTGAAGTTTTGGTCCAAGGGTTTTCTGAGTCCAGAGCCAAAAATCAAAAAAATTGCCAAAAGTCCAAGGATCAAAACGATAGGGAAAACGCACGCAAGTTGCATGAGTTGCATTTATACCTATAACCTCCAACTAAATCATTATATAAACAATTAATTTTGTCAACCTGTTGAGATTTAAACTTATAAATAAATGAAAAACCCCAGACGGTTTTTCGCTTTTGCGATTACCTCGTCTGGGGGGGTGAGATGACTAATCCATGACTTCTGGGATCTCGATTGTGATCCCGTGTTCGGCGAGAGTTCTAACGAGGACTTCTCGAGCCTCCGCCTTCATCTCCAATCGGCAGAACGCCTCAAGCTGCTCGGAAAGAATCATGATTTCTTCCTTCGTGAACTCTTTCGTGGTCTTGGGGTCAAGGCCCTCAAGCTTGATGGCCGCAGAGGCCATATTAGCGAGGTCGCTGACCGCAGCCTCCAAAGTCCATGGCCAGAGAACGTTCACGATCTCATGCCAATTTTTTGTTGCTTTTCTGTAAAAGCTGACTCTGGTGGCTTCTGAATATTTGTTTTCCATCTTTCTTTTCTTCTTTTTTGCTTGCACCAGTCTTTTCCTCTAGTAGGATATACGGGTCAAGCCTTCTAATTCAAATTAGAGAATATTAAAATTTTTGTGTCAAGTTTAAAATACCCAATCTAATTCAAACGAATTTCGCCTAAAGTTTCTTTGATCAAACCTTTTAGTTCCAAAAGTGAGAGCAAAGTTTGAGTTTCAGCTACTGAAATATTGTGTTCAGAAAAAATCCGCCTAAGAATCTCGTCTCTAGACAATGGTTCGTTCAAAATTTTTATTATTTCTTTTTCTGAACAATCAAAATACTTGTCCGACTCCGTCCTCTCTAAGCATACAGAGTCGGATGCATTTTCTAAATGTAAAGCCTCTAAAACATCGTCACTATCTCTTATTGGTATAGCGCCCAAACGTATCAGCATATGTGGTCCTTCGCTTGTTGTATTAAAAATGCTTCCTGGTATAGCAAGAACGTCTCTGTTGTATTCTGTAGCTAATCTGGCAGTGATAAGAGTTCCAGATTTTTTTTCCGCTTCTACTATAAGTACGGCATTACTCATTCCCGCCATTATTCTGTTTCTTTGGGGAAAACTCCAATATGTCGCTTTGAAATCAGGTTCAAATTCATTCATCATCGTTCCGCCTTTTTCTAAAATTTCTTGAGCCAATCTGGTATGTGATTGAGGATGTAAAACTTTTTGAGAAATTCCTGATCCCGGAACAGCAATTGTTGGTAATTTGTTTTTTATAGCAGACCTGTGAGCTATGCTATCAATTCCCAAAGCAAGACCAGAAACAATAGTTATAGGATATCCTCTAAGACCGGAAATAATTTCTTCAACCACCTCTTTACCATAGCTTGTATTTTTTCGAGCGCCAACCACACAAAGCATTTTTCTAGACCAATCTGGAATTTGACCAGCATAAAAAAGTTGTTTAGGTATCTGATTTATTTCTTCAATTAAAGGAGGCCAGTCAGTTCTTTTGAGTATATTTATCTTGTAAGACATATTTGTCTTTATTTTAACAAATGGTAAGATAATAATATACTAAATTTTAAATTTCTAATTTTAAATTGATAATTTCAAATTAATTTTTATGCTTGATATTAAATTTATAAGAGAAAATCCAGATATAGTAAAAGACGCTGCTTCAAAAAAGAAAGTGGATGTGGATATAGATTTGCTTTTAAAGACAGACGAAGAGAGGAGATCTGTTTTGCAAGAAGTAGAAAAAGAGAGAAGTGAACAAAACGAATTTAGTAAAAAGATCGCACTTGCTTCTTCAGATTCAGAAAGGGAAGAAATGATATCGAAAATGCAAGTATTAAAAGAAAGACTTCAGCAGAGCGAAGAAAATTTAAAAGAAATTACAAAAAAATGGTTTGTTTTGATGATGAAGGTTCCAAACATTCCTTCCGCGGATACTCCGGTTGGTCCAGATGAAAGTGGTAATAAGGTTTTGAGACAGTGGGGTGAAAAACCATATTTTCAATTCCAACCGAAGGCTCATTGGGATATCGGAAAAGACTTGGGTATAATAAATATTGAGAAAGCATCAGAAATATCTGGGGCAAGATTCAATTACATAATGGGTGATTTAGCTATGTTGCAAGTCGCACTAATTAATTTTGTTTTTAGTGTTTTGACAAACGAGGATACTCTTAAGAATATAGCCAAAGAATCTAATCTCTCTATTTCAACAAAACCTTTCATTCCGGTTTTCCCTCCAATAATGATGAAATCATCAGTTATGAACAAAATGGGTAGATTGCAACCAATAGACGAGCGTTATTATTTTGAAAAAGATGATATGGTTTTTATTGGTAGTGCAGAACACACTCTAGGGCCTCTCCATATGGACGAAATAATTCCTGAAGATAATTTACCTATACGTTATATTGGTTATTCCGTTGCTCTAAGGAGAGAGGCTGGCGCTTATGGTAAAGATACAAAAGGAATATTGAGACAACATCAATTTGATAAAATGGAGATGGAAACATTTTGTTTACCAGAAAATTCTTACAAAGAACAAGATTTTATAGTAGCTATCCAAGAATATATTTTGAAAAAATTAAAAATTCCCCATCAAACCGTTTTAATTTGCACAGGAGATATGGGTGGCCCAGATCATAGACAGGTGGATATAGAGTGTTGGATGCCGGGCCAAGATACTTATAGAGAAACTCACACATCTGATTTGATGCAAGGCTTTCAAGCAAGAAGATTAAATACCAGAGTAAAAAGAAAAAATGGTGATATAGAACATGTTCACATGAATGATGCTACTGCTTTAGCTATGGGTAGGGCGCTTATAGCAATAATAGAAAATTATCAAGAAGAAGATGGTTCGGTCACTATACCGGAGATCCTCAGACCTTATATGGGCGGTAAAGAAAAGATTTCTAAGAAATAAAATAGTATGTACAAAAGTAGTCACAGGGGGGCTTCTTTTAGGATAGGTAGAAGAAATAGAATTAGGCATTTTTTTAAAATCTTTTCTTTTTTTGCTCTACCTGTTTTGCTTTTGTTGTTTTTTGTTTTTTTGGTTAGGTTTTCTTTTTTCCAAGTAAGGGGTATTTTGGTTTCTGGAAATTTTTATGTATCAGAAGAGCAAATAAAGGAGGCCGCCAATTCTTTTTTAACTGGGAATAAATTTTTGTTTGTACCAAAATCAAATTTAATATTTTTAAACAAAGACAAATTATCTGAAGAAATATTAAAAACAAAAACAAAAATAGAAAGTGTAAGTATAAATAGAAAAATAAATGGACTGATAGAATTGAATATAAAAGAAAGGGAAACGGAATTTGTTTTTTGCGAAGAAGAACAAAATGAATGCTATCTAACAGATATAAATGGTCTGATTTTTGCTAAAGCTTCTCCTGAAGAAAACAAAAGAAAAATAATTTTAAGTGGAGTAAATTTTGAAAATCCTTTAATGAAAAATTTTGTAAGCGTAGATTCTATGTCTAAATGTAGAGAAGCAATAAGAGAATTATCTTCTGAAGATATAGAGGTCGATTCTCTATTATATGAATCTCAAGATAAATTTATATTTTCCACAGAAGT
>CAZRMR010000017.1:0-246 GCA_964601245.1 uncultured Candidatus Saccharibacteria bacterium | reverse complement strand
GGCAATATTATTTTAAATCCAGAAGAAAATATATCATCTAGTACCAAAAATGCTATTCTTCTTATAAAAGATATAAGAGAAAAAGATACTGATGCTACTTTTGAGTATATAGATGCAAGATTTGGTTCAAAAATGTTTTATAAACTAAAGTAGGATTTGTATTTATCTTTTTTGATATAATATTTTTATGTCAGATGTTTATGGAAAAGATTCTTTTTTTGTTGCCTATATAAATACATATGTATT
>CAZRMR010000016.1:0-10534 GCA_964601245.1 uncultured Candidatus Saccharibacteria bacterium | reverse complement strand
AAGGAATCGAATCATTTGTTTTCTCTTTTCATAAAGAAATGAGCAAAAAAAATTTAAAAGAGGAATGGAGAAAAGCTATGACCGAGCCTCATCCAGTGGTTATAATAGGTACAGGTAGATGGCTTTTTAATACAAGAAAAGATCTGGGTACGATAATAATAGAAAACGAAAATGATATTGGCTGGAAAAATATATCAAAACCTTTTATAGACATCCGATTTTTCTTAGAAATTCTAGCTAAAGAAAAACATATAAATATTGTTTTTGGCGACATTTTATTAAGAATAGAAACTTTATATAGATGTCGACAAGGAGAAATAAATGAGTATGAACCGATAAAATGGAGAACGGGGGGTATGGAAGAAAATGAAATTGTAGACATGCGAGAAGCCTCAAAAAAAGAATTCAAAATACTTTCAAAAGAAATTGAAAATCTGATTGAAGAAACAAGAAACTCTGGAAAAAAAATGTTCATATTTTCATCAAGAAAAGGCCTTTCTCCAATAATATTGTGTAGAGACTGCGGAGAATATGTACATTGCAACAACTGCGATTCGCCCATGGTCTTGTATAAGAGTAAAGGAGTTGGTGTATTCAGGTGTCATCAGTGTGGAGAAGTACGAGACGCAAGAGAAGTGTGTAGAAAATGCAAAAGTTGGAAACTAGAAGGTTTTGGTATAGGAATCGATCTTGTCCATCAAGAAATAAAGAAAAAATTTGGAGAACTGAATATTTTTGAAATATACAAAGAAAAAAATAAGACGAGTACAAAAACTCGAGATGTTATAAAAGATTTTTATGAAACAAAAGGATCAATACTTATTGGCACAGAAATGGCCTTACCTTATTTGCATAAAAAAATAGAAAATACAGCTATAGCTTCATTTGATTCTTTATTTTCAATACCAGATTTTAGAGCAAAAGAAAAAATACTTAGATTAATTTTACAGACAAAAAATATATCCAAAGAAAAATTTATCTTGCAAAGCAGAAATTCTGAAGATGAAATAATAAAAATAATAAAAGAAGGAAATTTACAAGAATTTTATAATCAAGAAATAAGGGACAGAAAACAACTCAACTATCCACCATTTGGAATTTTTATAAAAATAACAACGAGAGGAAACCAAAATTTTATCTTAAAAGAAAGTGAAAAATTGAAAAATATCCTAAAAAAATACAGTCCGATCATATTTAACTCAGTTCATGAGAAAAAAGGTGAACAAAAAGCGATCAATCTGATCATTAAATTACCTAAAGAAAATTGGCCAGAGCCCACACTTCTTTCAATATTAAAGTCTCTTCCTTTTCATTTTGAAACAAAAATCGACCCAGACAATCTTCTTTAAAAAACCTATTTAAATAGGAAAAATGTGGTATTATTAAAAGTATGAAAGAAAAGAAAACAGACATAATAATCCAAAAAGAAGACAAGGTGCTTAGACAAAAAGCGAAGGAAATTGATCCGAAAGATATAAAAAGCCATAAAATACAAAATATTATAAAAAAAATGAGAGAGGCCCTTGAGGGAGAAGAAGATGGAATAGCTATCGCAGCACCCCAAATAGGAGAAAGTCTTCAAATGTTTATAATATCTGAAAAAATTTTTGATCTAATGGAAGAAGAAAAATACGGAGCAAAAAAAGAAGAGCAGGAAGAAAATAAAAAAGAAATGATTGGATTAAAAAAGATAAAAGATCTTGTTTTTATAAATCCTCAAATAATAAAGACATCAAAAAAGAAATTACCTATGGAAGAGGGGTGCTTATCGGTAAGATGGCTTTATGGAAAAGTCTTAAGATCAGAAAAAACTCTATTAAAAGCTTACGATAGAGACGGAAAAATTTTTACTTTTGGAGCATCCGGTCTTTTGTCTCAAATATTTCAACACGAGACAGATCACCTAAAAGGAGTATTGTTTATAGATAAAGCAAAAGAATTAAAAAATATTCCTCCCGATAATTCAGAATAATTATGAAATGGGCATTTTTTGGATCTTCACAATTTAGTGTCTATGTTTTAGATGAATTAAAAATTCATAAAATTTTGCCAAGTCTTGTAATAACAACCGTAGATAAACCAAAAGGTAGGAAGCTCATCATGACCGAAACACCAGTAAAAATTTGGGCAAAAGAAAATAATATTGAATGTATTGATCCAAATTCTTTGAAAGAAAATGATGAGCTTGTATCTTATTTAAAATCTTTTAATTTTGATGTTTTTTTAGTTGCTTCTTATGGGAAAATAATACCAAAAGAAATTTTTGAAATTCCCAAAAGAAAAACCTTAAATATCCACCCCTCACTTCTACCAAAATATAGAGGAGCCTCCCCTGTTCAGAGTCAAATATTAAATGGAGAAAAAGATATCGGAGTAACGATAATGCAAATTGACGAGACGATGGATACTGGACCAATTATCGCACAGAAGTTGTTCAGAAAAGCTTCTCTCCCAAAAGTCCTCGGGTTACCCTCTACGGGACTCAACCAGACTTTTGTCGAGAACTTTTCTGAACAACTCAATCGTAAAGAGTTAGAAAAAAATCTTGCAATTGAGGGGGCGCGACTCTTTGCTCACATTTTACCTGAGTGGATGATTGGAGTAATTGATCCAATCATGCAAGACGAGAGCAAAGCAACTTATTGTTCAAAAATAAAAAAGGAAGATGGAGAGCTTCAGATTGATTTAAATAATATGCCAACTGGCGAAATCGCTATCAAATATTTATGCAAAATAAAAGCTTTTGAGGGTTGGCCTACGACCTACTATTTTGAAAACGGAAAAAGAATAATTGTCACTGACGCGACTATCGAAAATGATAAATTAAAAATACTGAAAGTAAAACCAGAGGGGAAAAAAGAAATGAATTTTGAAGATTTTCTAAGAGGAAGGTAGATAATATATTTTTATTCCCTTCCTTTGAATCTCTTCCATCTGAAATTTCTTATATCCCCTATTCCTTTTATTATATCTTTTATTTTTGCACCACCTTTTCTTAACATTCTCATTGTTTTTTTCCTTTTTGAAGTCAGTTCATGAACAATATCATCTTTGACAGCATCAATAGAAGCATAAAGATTATCTGTTTCAGAAACAGCATAATAATCTTCCCCCCCAACAATTAAATGAACTTCCGCCCTAAAAAAATCTCCGGATTTGTGATGTTTGGTGGTTTTGCCCACTTCCATGTTTATTAAAACAGCATCAACATCTGTTAGAAATTTTTCCAACATTTTTAATTTTTTCTCAGCGTATTCTGAAATTGACGGGGTTAGAGAAATACCCGTTGCTTTTAAATTTATCTTCATATTTATATTATATTCTAAAAGACAAATCAGTGTAAAGTCGACAAATCAATCAAAAATACTAACCAGATAATCATCTATTATCGACTGACTTAAATTATAGAAATAAGTTTTGTCTTCGTTTATTCTCTTTGCAAGATTCTTACCAACAAATCTCCAATGCCATGGTTCAAATTCATAATATTGATTATCTTCTGGATAAGAAATAATGAATCCATATCTATAAGCATTTTGAGTAAGCCAATCATATTCTTTTGTATTTTTGAATTCTGAAAAATTCGAACCTGTTTTTGAAGTAGTAAAATCTACTGTTGTCCCTAATTGATGTTCTGAATATCCCTGATCAGCAGAAAATTTATTGGCCCCACTACCGTAAACAACAGAATAACCAGTTTTTAAAACACTCTGTTCACCAAAAGATCTATAGGCAGAAATTACTTTTAAATCCATCCTCTCTTTCTTCGCATCATCTATAAGAGAAAGAAGATTTGGCAAAACTTTACTATGAATTTGTAAATCTCTTTTTTCTTCATATAAATATTTTTCTGGTATCTCACTCAATTCATCCGGAACATAATGTTCATTCAAAAAATATACTTTTGAATATTTCATTAGCAGTTCTTTATCAGTATTCACCAATTTATTTAAAGTACCGACAGTGCCAAAAATCTCGCCGATCTGTTTCTCAAAAGTCCCATTCTTTTTTTGTTCTTCAACAAGAGATCTATATAGATTTAAATTGATATCTTGAACATAAGTCAATCTACTATCAAGATCTCTTATTATATTATTCATATCTTCTATCTGAAGAAAATAAATATAAGTATAAAAAACAACCCCAAAAACAAAAACAGAAGAAACGAGTATTTCAGCTATTTTTTTAAATTTATCTTTTTTATCCATATATAAATATCTTATCATTAAATTATCTTTTTGACTATAAAATTATAATATGATCTAATAAATAGAGAAGGAATAAGAAATGAAAGAGATATCATTGTTAGAGAAAAGGACCTTGGCAAGAGAGATCTTTGTAGAAAATGGATCTAGACTATCCTCTACTGCCCGCAGAGTGGTCGATATTATCGCTCATCGTCTTAATATTTCATACAGAGAAGCTACAGGACTGTATAAATGGGTGATAATAAACACTCTAAGAGAAACAATCAACCCAATCTTAGAGGAGGAAACCAAAAGACAAGAAAAAAGCGGAAAATAGACATCTGTCACATAAGTGGGCGCCACAAGCGCCCCCTATTTTTATATTTTTCTTGAATCGTAAGCCCAGTGCAATATGGCTTGTCTTTGTTTTCTTCTACAATTTAAATCTCCTTTTCTACAATTTTTAACAACTTGAGCAATGTGTCTTTGTATCGCTTTCCATCTTTTTATCTGTCTTCTGTCTTCCTTTTCAATCCTTCTACCCAAATAATACCTGCAGTACCACTGAAACCAACCATGTGGATCATCTTTATATATCCAACCTTTTTTGATCCAAAAAGAAAGTGGTTGACTTGCTTCTACACCAAAAAAATTTAACTCCCCGTGCTTCTTTTCATCTTTTGATAATTTCACCCCATTAAACCAACTTTTTGGTATATCTTTAGGTATAAGACCTTTGACTCCTATAAAATAAGCTCCACCAAAAACACCGAGCTTCAACATTTGTTTTGGAGTAAGATCTGGTTTGAACTCCTTATCAAAATTTTTACCCTCTGGCTCTGTTAATTTATATTTATAATTTTTCTGGAAATTATCTGATTCTTTTAAAAATTTTTTTCTCATAAAATAATTTTATAGCAATTTATATTTTTTATAAAGATGAAAAATGGCGCTCCCTTTCGAGAGCGCCCAAAATTATACCTTTGCCAGAATAACAGAGAATCTGGCATCTCTTTGGATTACAATACCGTTTTGTGCCGGTCTGAAATCATCCCAGTTTCCATTAGGACAGAGGTTTTTTACACCCCCTTCGTCAACTCCTACAAGTCTGGCACATTGGCCATGATTTAAAATGAGAATCCCTCCGAAACAAGCACACCACTCGTCTCCGAAATGTTTACCGATAAAGCGTCCCTTCCCCATCTTGTCGTAGGTAAAAAATTTATTATCGGAGGCCCGAACAACCAATGTGTCGTGGAAATAGTCCCAAGAACAACCAACAAGATTGTAAGGTAAGACTTTTTCTTGTCCACTCATGCTCACATGTACAAGACGATCACCACAGGAAATTACAACATCGTCTGACCCAGAACTAATGTTGTCTGGGACAAGATCACTTATCTTGCGTTCAGCCTCACCTTCAAAAAAGAAAACTCCATTGGTTCGACCGATGAAAACACCTTTTGAACCAACTGTCCAGTTTTTCTTTCTTGAGTGAATACCCAGATCAGTAAACTGACCGTGGCGTAAAAGAGTGAATCTGTCTCCACAGCGAAAAACCAGTCCAAATGGACCAGCCTGCCAACCTTGAAAATCTATACCATTCGTATCAATTGAAACCTCAGTTCCATACTTCAAGTTTGGTATTTCAAAGGTTTTTTCTTGACCAAAAATTGAGAACATGAATACCTCCCAAAAAACTTCCTAAAAAATAATAGCGCCATTAATTTTTTTGGTCAACAAAATTTTCGCAAGCTCCTCAGATAGAGGATCTCGGTCATTACTTGACCAAGTATCCTGATTGGATATTTTGTTTCGTTAAGACTCACAAAATCTGCTCAATCAGGCTTCAATCCCTAACGAAAGTGCTATTCAAAGCACTTTCTCCCGTAGGAGCCGTAATAGCAAAATAGCCGTGATTTTTATCACGGCTATTTTGCTATTACGGCTCCGAACCCTGAACGAAATCCGAACTTTTTTTAGCGAAAATCCGAATGCTGAATTTTGACGCTCTGCCCCGCCGCCGCTCGCTAACGCTCGCTCCGTCAAAGAAAAGTTTTGTTCACAATTTTTTATTTGCGCGCGCCCGATTTTTTCTTCTAAAAGGAAAACAAAACTTTTCTTTGGCGGTCTGCTCTGAACGAGCAGGGCGACGGGGCTTCGCTTCGGCTTGGGCGAGGCGGAATTTCCCCCACACCCCCCTTCCGCCTCGCCCTCGCTTTGGACGCCGACGGAATTTGTATTTTGCTTTGCAAAATGCGCCGCAAGAAAGGATGTTGCCCTTGCCCCAACCCACCCGTGCGCGGGCAACGACAAGGAACTCCCTAATTTTGTTTGACGAAAAGCTAAAAATTTCATATACTAACTATTGATGATAAAGTCATTGTATTACTACTAACTATCATAGTAAAACTATACGAATATGTCAAACGAAAAATCCACAATCGGAGAGAATATAAAGAAATACCGAAACAAGCTCGGGATTTCGCAGGATCAGCTTTCAAAAAAGGCAGATTTAGCCTTTCATACGATTGCCAAAATTGAAGCTGGTTCTACTCCTAACCCAACCATTGAAACAGTTAAAAAAATAGCTGATGCGCTTGGCGTTTCTCTTGATGATTTAATGAAATAATTATGGCAAGAACATCCTCAATCAAAAATCTTAAGAAAGCTAGGAAAGCAAAGAATGATGAGTTTTATACTCAGTATATTGATATTCAAAAAGAGATCGAAAAGTATTTGGATTATAATCCCGATACCTTTCGCAACAAGGTAGTATATTGCAACTGTGATGATCCTTTTGAAAGCAATTTTTTCCGCTATTTCGTGCTCAATTTCAACAAACTTGGATTGAAACAGCTTATCACCACCAGCTACAAACCTTCGCCTGTCGCTAACACGCAACTGCAATTATTCGGCAATGACAAAACCCTTCCGAAAATAAAAGGCCGTCCAAAAATAACCGCCAATAAATTTATTGTAAGCGAAGTGCGCGACATAGATGAAGACGGCGAATTTAATTTGCAAGATGTTGCCAAGCAATTAAAGGCAAACAAAAACAACGAGTGGATGCCGCTCGAGGGCGACGGCGATTTTCGTAGTGATGAGTGTATAGAATTGCTAAAACAATCTGATATTGTCGTAACGAATCCACCATTCAGCTTGTTTCGGGAATATGTTAAGCAACTGTTCGATTACAATAAAAAGTTTTTGATTATTGGCAATATCAACTGCCTAACTTATAGAGAAATATTTCAAAAAATCAAAGAAAATAAAGCGTGGCTTGGCAATGGAATGGGAAGGTGGATTTCCGGCTTTATTGTGCCGGAATCCTACGAATTGTATGGATCGGAAGCTCGTATAGATGAAAATGGAAATAGAATTGTCGCCACCAATAATTGTCTGTGGCTTACCAATCTTGATCATGGACGTCGTCATCAACCATTACCGCTAATGACAATGGAAGAAAATTTGAAATATAGCAAACACAAGGAAATTAAAGGAAAAAAGTCTTATGATAGGTATGACAACTACGATGCGATAGAAGTGCCATTTGTCGACGCGATACCAAGTGATTATAAAGGTGTTATGGGCGTGCCAGTTACATTTCTTGATAAATATAATCCTGAACAGTTTGAAATATTAGGTAATTCAAATGTGCGAGGAGAAAGAGAACATCTAATGAATGGGGTAAAGTGTGCATCGGATTGTACTTATATTCATGGTAAACCACAGTATGCTCGTATTTTAATAAAACATAGAAAAAAATAATATGAAAACAACTTTAAAAACCAACATCACTGTCAAAGAAATCTGCGATGGATTTGTCTATAACGAGCTTGAAGGCAAGGGATTGTTTGGCTTGTCCGGTAAATTAACGATTCAGCCAGAATATCAGCGCAATTACATTTATGCTTCTGACGGCGGGAAAAAAGAAATGGCTGTCATTGAATCAGTCCTCAAAGGTTATCCGATAGGATTGATTTATTTCAATAAAGTTTCTGACGACAATTTGGAAGTTTTGGATGGGCAACAGCGCATTACCAGTCTCGGACGGTTTATCACCGACAAGTTTGCAATCAAAGATGAAAACGGAAGTCCACAATATTTTGGCGGTATGGCAAAGGATAAACAAAGCAAGATTTTGGAAACGAAGCTGACAATTTATGAATGCGAGGGCACAGAAAGCGAGATAAAAGAATGGTTTAAAACGATTAACATTGCCGGCGTTCCTCTTAATGAACAGGAATTGCTTAACGCCGTGTATTCCGGCCCGTTTGTTACGCTTGCCAAAGCCGAATTTAGCAACAGCCAAAATGCCAATATCCAAAAATGGAGCGCGTATATTTCCGGCAGTGCCAATCGGCAGGATTTTTTGGAGTGCGCCCTGAATTGGGTCAGTAAAGGCAATATCGGCGATTATATGAGCCGTCATCGTTTTGACAAAGATATCAACGAATTAAAAAAATATTTCAACAGCGTGATTGATTGGGTTTCTACTGTATTTATTGATGTAGAAAGCGAAATGCGCGGACTTGAGTGGGGTCGGCTTTATGAAGAATATCATAAAAAATCGTATAACCCCGCAAAAGTGTCAGCCGAAGTGCAAAAACTTTACGCCGATCCGTATGTAAAAAATCGCAAAGGAATTTTTGAATATATTCTCGGCGGTTCTGTTGATACAAAATTGCTTGAAGTTCGGGTTTTTGATGAAGCAACCAAAAAAGCGGTTTATGCAACCCAAACCGCCAAAGCTGAGAAAAAGGGTGTATCAAATTGCCCGCATTGTGCTATTGGACATGACGCCAACAAGAGTAAGATTTGGGGTTTTGGTGAAATGGACGCCGACCATGTTTCTGCTTGGAGCAAGGGCGGAAAAAGCGATATTAAGAATTGCCAAATGTTGTGTAAAACCCACAATCGGGCAAAAGGCAATCGGTAAATAAGATAGCTGAACCAAATCGGGGAAATAAATTGATTTTTCACAATAAAGTTAGTATGATAGGAGTATAAACTTATGCCTATGAATAAAAAATCTTATCAAAAAAGCATAGTTAATAAAGTCGCGTCAAAGCGCGTTTTAGATAAAAACACCGCCGCGTTTAAGACCTACGACACCTACAAGAAAACCGCCGATATTATTGAGCGCGCGGAGTTTGCGTCTGGGAAAAGAGCAACTTTCAAATCCGACACCGGCTCCACGCTTAACTTTGAAATCAATCGCTATGGAGCCTACTCAACAACAGCGCAAAAAATTTAATACCGCGCAGGACTGGAACGATTATATCGGTCCTTTGCTTCAATCCGGTCAAGGAATAACTGGAAAGGATTTATTTGAACTTCGCAAAGCGTGCTACGCCGAAATTGAAAAATTGCGTGGCCGTCCGCTTTTGATATACGCTACAAAATTTTTGGACGGCGTGCCTCCGGGCGTTCCCAATCAAATTGACTTACCCGATGTGGACGGCTTTACCGACTTAATCAATTCCGTTGGTGATGATTGCAAGTCCGTTGATGTGCTTTTACATAGTCCGGGCGGACGGCCTGACGCAACAGAGAGGATTGTCGGCATACTCCGCAATAAGTTTGAAGAAGTAAATTTTTTGGTTCCGCATTCCGCATATTCCGCCGCTACAATGTTAGTGTTGTCCGGCAATGGCGTTGTTTTGCACCCCAGCGCGACACTTGGGCCGATTGACCCACAAGTTGGCGTTCCGACAAAAGAAGGCATGACCCGTTTTGTTCCCGCAAAATCAATTCTGAACGGCTTTGCGAAAGCCAAAAAATTTATCAAAGACGAAGGGCCAGAAACCTTGCCCGCTTATATTCCATTGATTGAAAAATACTCGCTTGATCTTTTTGAGCTTTGCGAAGATTCGGAAAAGTTATCAAAAGAGCTTGTTTCGTCTTGGCTTAAAAAATATATGTTTGCAGGCGTTAAAAATAACGGGCGGAAAATCAAAAAGGCCGCTTCGTATTTTTCCGATTATAATACTCATAAAGTCCACTCGCGGCCATTGACGCCGGACAAATTGGCGGATTTTGGATTGAAACTTGAAGTCGCCGAAAATCCACTCCGTGATTTATTATGGGAAGCGTATATTTTGCTAAACGGATTTTTCAATGTCAGTCCATTTGTAAAGTTATATGAAAGCACTCACGGCGTATCATGGGGCAAGCAATTTCAAATCATAATGGGTCCGCCGCAGATGCAACCCCAACCGCGACCTCAAGCCCAACCAAAACCGCAACAATAGCGGCGCGCCAACTTCGTTGGCACAAATTCCGTCGGCGTCCAAAGCGAGGGCGAGGCGGAAGGGGGGTGTGGGGGGAATTCCGCCGCGCCC
>CAZRMR010000015.1:0-12070 GCA_964601245.1 uncultured Candidatus Saccharibacteria bacterium | reverse complement strand
AAGCAAAATGGATCTAAATAATCATGAATCAAAAATATTAGCTATAATCCCTGCGAGGGGTGGTTCTAAAAGAATACCAAAAAAAAATATCATTGACTTGTGTGGTAAACCTTTAATTTACTATTCAATCAGAGAAGCGCATAAATCAAAAATGATAACCTCAACCATTGTCTCTACTGATGACCCAGAGATTGCTGAGATATCAATAAAATTAGGCGCAGATGTTCCCTTTATTAGACCAAAAGAATATTCTGGGGATAATTCAAGAGATATCGATTTTCTAAAACATGCTCTAGACTGGATTAGGAAAAATAGAAATTGGTCACCAGACATAGTTGTTTTTCTTCCACCTACTACACCATCTCGTACTTCTGAAGATATAGATGAAGCGTTAATGTTTATGATTAAAGAAAATGCTGATTCTGTAAGAACAATGGTTCATCCTTATCACTTTAATCCATTTAAAATGTGGGTTGAAGATGGTGAAAATAATAGAGTAAAACATTTATTTCCTGAATATAAAAATGGTGTAAATAGAAGTGATCTAAAAAAATATTTTATGCCTATCTCAGCTGTTTATGCTACTAAATCAAAATGTATAGATGAAGGTAATCTGTGGGGCAATGATACTAGATTTGTTAATTTTCCCATGGATAGATTTGTAGATATTGATAATATAGAAGATATAGATAATGCAAAAAAAGTAATGGTTAATTTTAATTTATTATGAAAATAATTCATCTTGCAAATTGGAATAGTACAAATATTGGTAATGGTGCTCTGATTTATGGAACACAAAGACTGCTACAAGAGGATAGTGCTGAAAAAATAGAATTTTTACCGGAAGCATGGGATAATTATACATTTGGTCTAAAAAAATTTGATAGAAATTTTGTTGATTTAATAAATAATAAATCAGATGCTTTGCTTGTTAATGGAGCGGTGACCATGAATGCATTTCGTAAATTTAATACAGAAACAGGAATGCGGTTTGATTTACCATTACCACTATGGGAGGAAATTAAAAAACCAATAATATTTTACGGTATTTCATATCGATGTTGGCCATTTCAAGAATATATCAATGCCCCACAACTTAAAAAGACATTTGAATATATAATAAAACAACCAAACATATTTTTTGGTGTTAGAAATGATGGTACAAAACAATGGATTTCAAAAATATTAGGCATTGAATCTGATAAAATAATTGAAGTTCCTGATCCTGGTTCATTTGTCTCTTCAGATGATAGTGACTACCCTGAGTTAGATAAGACCAAGAAAAATATTATTATTGCTTTTAATGGTGAAGATCCATTGTATCGATTTGCTCCTACATTTCAGAAAAAGTTATGGAGACCAATGGCGGTATTTTTAGGTGAGAAAAACACTGAAAAAGTATTTACTTTATTGGGTTTGTATAAAAAAGAACGTTCAAAAATATTACAACAAATAGCATATGCAGTAGAGGAGACTGTTTCTCGTCATGATAATGTGTCATTTATTTTGACACCTCATTATTTAGATGATTATGGAATGATTGATGAATTTGTAAAAATAATAGATGAGAGAATAGCTCATCAATTAACGGTCTCTACAGGACTTCTAAAGGTTGATCATACATCTTTCTTCTATGGTAGGTATAAGAAAGCTGATCTCGTTATTTCAATGAGAGTTCACTCAATGTCTCCATCGATTGGCTTAAATATTCCAGTTATTCCACTTGTATCACAAGGTAGAATGAGAGTATATCTTAAAAACATAGGACTATCACATATTTCTGTTGATATAAAAAAACCTGCATTTGGGGTTTACCTAGCTCAAAGGATACATTATTTACTTAGTGAAAAAAATATAAATAACTTTAAGTATGATACAAAAAAAGCAATGGAGAAAGTAAGAGAAGAAGTAAGAGAGATAAATAAAATTGTTTTTTCTTTAATTACAAAAAAATAGGACGTCATGTAGTTTGTACATGACGTCCTTTCTTGGTCCTTATTTTCTACGGAGCTTAGCTTTTACAGGTACTTCGCTCGGATAGCATCTGATCACGCCGTCTCCATAAGCTCTTTCAAAGTTATTAATTTCATCACAGAGCTTTTTAAACCCTCCAGGCTCTACTGAAGCAGCCTGATCACTGCCCCACATTGAACGGTCGAGTGTTATATGTCTCTCGATTGCCACTGCTCCCATGGCAACAGCACAAAGCGTAGTATAAATACCACTTTCATGCCCCGAGTATCCTACAGGCACATTAAACTTTTGCCGCAATCTATGTATGCACTGCAGATTAAGTTCGTTGAGATCTGCAGGGTAGGTACTCCGACAGTGCATGAGCACCAAGTTTTCTTTGCCGATAATTTCAACTGCCAAGGCAACTTCTGTTTCTGTCGACATTCCTGTCGATAAAAAAATAGGTACTCCATGCGATTTTTCACGAGTATATTTGAGCAGCTCATTATCCGTCAAGCATGCTGCTGCGATTTTCCATGCTGGGGGATTATATTGAGATATAAAGTCCACAGACTCCTCGTCCCAACATGAGGCAAACCACAGCACACCTTTCTCTTTACAATACGCGTCAATTTGATCATACTGCTCTTTTGCAAACTCGAGACCCCTTTTAAGGTCTCCATTTGTCTGACCAAACGGAGATTCTCGGGGTCGAGCGAGTTCTTCTTGGCTGTAGACCACGTCTACAGTTCTTTTTTGTAATTTTACAGCATTGCATCCGCTGTATGTAGCAGCATCAATAAGTTTTTTTGCAGTATCAATAGAGCCATTGTGATTGATTCCAATTTCCGCAACCACAAAAGTTTTACCTGGTATTTGGTGTTTTCCAATGAACATTATGTTATTCCTCCAACTGTATAATAACATTTTTATAAAAAATATCAATATGTATTTAATTATGGTTATTAAGATTATTTTCTGATAGAATTCCATTATTATGGATAATAAAATTAGTTTTTTAAGAATTTTCGTTGTTGCTGGACTATTCCTTATACCGATAATACCCTTTATAATTGCTTCAACAATGTATTTTCCTTTTATTGTAGGGAAAGCGTTCTTCTTTAGATTTTTAATAGAAATAATATTTGGTGCTTATGTTTTACTTGCCATTTTAGAACCCCAATACAGACCAAAGATTTCTTTGATCACAAAATCTTTAGGTTTGTTTGCTGTGGTTATACTTGTAGCAAACTTACTAGGAGAGAATCCTTTCAAATCTTTCTGGAGTAATTATGAAAGAATGGAAGGTTATATTTTAATCTTACACCTTCTCATGTATTTTGTTGTTGCTACTGGAGTGTTCCAAAAAATATCAGATTGGAAAAAGTGGTTTAACGCATCTCTCTTAGCTAGTTTTGTTATCTCAATCTATTCTATTGCTCAAATAAATGGGGCTGTTGCTATAAATCAAGGAGGAGTTAGGGTTGATGCCACTTTTGGTAATGCAACATATTTGGCTATTTATCTTGTTCTGCATATTTTCTTGGCACTTTATATGCTATCTAAGTATAAGAAGAACAATTGGCAAACTTGGGTTTATGGTGGACTGGCTTTACTTCACACATATATTTTGTATTACACCGCAACAAGAGGTGCAATACTTGGTCTGATCGGGGGTTTGTTTGTAACAGGAATTATTCTTGCTATAAAAGAAAGGCAAAATCCTACTGTAAAAAAAATATCTCTATCTCTCTTGGGGGGTATAGTTGCGTTGGTTCTGATTTTCATATCTGTTAGAGAAACCTCTTTTGTTCAAACAAGCCCTGTTCTTTCTCGTTTTGCTACATTAAGTTTTGAAGAGATAAAAACTCAAGGAAGATATTTTGTTTGGCCAATGGCCGTAGAAGGTTTCAAAGAAAGACCTTTGTTTGGTTGGGGTCAAGAAAACTTTAACTACGTTTTCAATGAAAATTATGATCCTAGAATGTATGCCCAAGAGCAATGGTTTGATAGAACACATAATATATTTTTGGACTGGCTTATAGCTGGAGGTGCAATAGGACTATTGGCTTATGTAAGTATTTATTTCGCTTTACTCTATCTTTTATGGAAAAAAGAAAATGGATTGTCTAATGCTGAGAAGGCTATATTTACTGGTATGATATCAGCCTATATATTCCATAATATATTTGTTTTTGATAACTTAGTCAGTTATATAATGTTCTTTTCTTTCCTTGGTTTTGTTCACTCCATTTCTACTGAAAATAAAAATGTAATTAGTTCAAAAGTTGTTTCTCCAATTACATATACTTATTTATCTGTTTCTGTTATAGCATTAACTGGGGTTTTAATTTATTTTGTAAACATTCCTGGGTTTCAAACAAACAAAGCTTTGATAAGTGCCATGACTCCAAGAGGTGTAGAAAATTTTGATCAAAATTTAGCTGAGTTTAAAAGAGCTTTTTCATATAACTCTTTTGGTAGAGACGAGGTTTTGGAACAAGCTATTCAGTTTTCTTCACAGCTAGCATCTTTAAACGAAGTCCCTGCTCAAGTAAAACAACAAGCTATCGAGATGAGTCTTTCGGAGATAGATAAAAAACTAAAGAGAAATCCAAATGATGCAAGATACTTTGTGTTTGCCGGAGGGTTTGCAAATAGGATAAATCAGCAGGATCTAGCTATCAATTATTTAAATAGAGCTTTAGAATTATCTCCAAAAAAGCAAACAATAATCTTTGAACTTGGAGCAGCTTATTTGGCAAAAGGGGACACAGCAAAAGCAATGGAATTGTTTAAGGAGGCTTATGACTTAGAGCCAAATTCTCCAGAGTCACAGATTATATATGCTCTAGGTGGTATCTATTCTGGTAATCCAGAGATTGTTTCTGAAATGTTTGAAAAGTTGGGAGAAGAAAAAGTTTTGTTTGATAACAGAATTGTTACTTCCTATATAAATATAGGTGATGTGCAAAGTGCTATAAATATTTTGACTGAAAGAATAAATAGAGATCCTTCTAATTTGCAACATAAACTAACTCTTGCTTCTGTTTATGCTGATATAGGTCAAAAGAATATGGCTATAGAATTGATCAGAGAGGTTATTGAGTTAGATCCTAATTTCAAGACTCAAGGGGAGCAATATATACAACAAATACAAAGTTTATAACTTGCTTGCAAAAAAATTGAAAGTGTAGTATACTGTATATGTGGGTGTCGATATAGGATTGCCTTGCAATAACATAACGAGCACCAACAACGAATGTCTCATAAAAACCCGCTTTTGCGGGTTTTTATGTTCTAAATCTTCCAGATCTTGAATATAATGATTTAATCGTTTATCATATATCTTAGTTCTACTTTTGTGTGGTTAGCGGATCACACTCACAAAATGACATTTGTTGGAGCTCGTCTCCGCTAACCGCACAAGAGTAGAAAAAACACATCAAAATATGATGTGTTTTTTCTTTTAAAATTAAAAATAAATTTGAAAAAAATTTTTTTAAAAAATAAAAAAGTTATCCACAATTTTTTTTAACAAAAAATTGTTTTTATTTTTTTTCTGTACGATAATTATTACAGGTCGGAACAACAAATTTATTTTTGTTGCGAACTTTAAAAAAATAATTTAACTCAACTACGCAAGTAGTTGGAATAAATAAAAACAACATGCCAGCAAAGAAGAAAAAAGTAGCTAAGAAAAAAACAGCTACAAAAAAGAAAACAACAAAGAAGAGAAAATAAGTTAGTTTTCGCAAAGCTCCGCAGTAATGCGGAGCTTTGTTTTTTGTGCTATAATTAGCTCTCTATGAGTAATTTTTTAGGAAAAATTTTCGGTACAGAAACCAGTAGGACTTTGTCTAGGATAAAGCCTATAATGGTCAAAATAAACAGTTTAGAAAAGACCATTTCTTCCCTAAATGATGCTGATTTAAAAGCAAAAACAGAAGAATTTAAGGAAAAATTGAAAAAAGGGGATACTTTGGATGATATTTTGCCAGAGGCCTTTGCTGTTGTCAGAGAAGCTTCAAAAAGAACTCTAAATCAAAGACATTTTGATGTACAACTTATGGGAGGAATTATTCTTCATGAAGGTTCTATTGCAGAGATGAGAACCGGAGAAGGTAAAACTTTGGTTGCTACTTTGCCTGCTTACCTAAATGCTTTGACAGGTAAAGGTGTTCATATTGTTACAGTTAATGATTATCTTTCTAGAAGAGATGCTGTTCTTATGGGACAGATTTATTCTTTTTTGGGACTTTCTGTTGGAGTGATAAATCATGATGAATCTTTTATTTATGATCCACTACACAAAGAGTTGGATGAAAAAAGAGATGAAGAAGGTGGATTTAAAGTTGTTAACGAATTTCTTCGTCCTGTTTCTAGACGTGAAGCTTATAGGGCAGATATAACATATGGAACAAACAGCGAATTTGGTTTTGATTATTTAAGAGACAATATTGAATATGAAGAAGATCGTTTGTGCCAAAGAGATCCTAATTTTGCCATTGTCGATGAAGTCGATTCTATTTTGATAGATGAGGCTAGAACACCTCTTATTATTTCTGCTCCTACAGCAGAGTCAGATGATTTTTATACTCGTTTTGCAGAGATTGCTACAAAACTTGAAAAAGATAAGCACTATACAGTTGATGAAAAATTTAAATCCATTGCTTTAAATGATGAGGGTATAAGTAAGGTAGAAGAGCTTTTAGGTATAGACAATATATATACAGACAAAGGTATAAAATATGTTCACCATTTAGAGACTGCAGTTAGAGCAGAAGCTCTTTTTCAAAAAGATAAAGAGTATGTTGTTAAAGATGGGGAAGTTATTATTGTTGATCAGTTTACAGGCAGGCTTCAGCCAGGTAGAAGATGGTCCGAAGGTTTGCACCAGGCAATAGAGGCTAAAGAGCATGTTGCTATACAAAAAGAATCTAGGACATTTGCTTCTATAACGTATCAAAATTATTTTAGGATGTATCCTAAGCTTTCTGGTATGACAGGAACGGCCGAGACTTCTTCTGAAGAATTTCAAAAAGTTTATAATCTAAGGGTTATTGTTGTTCCTACAAATAAACCGATGATTAGGAAGGATAGAAATGATCTCATTTTTAGATCTGCTACCGGTAAATTTAAAGCTATCGCAAGAGAAGTTAAAGAAAGATACTTAAAAGGCCAGCCAGTTCTTATAGGAACAGTGTCTATTGAAAACAACGAACTTTTGTCAGCTTTTTTGAAAACAGAAGGAATACCTCATGAGATACTCAATGCTAAAAACCATTCTCGTGAAGGAGAAATTATTGCTCAGGCTGGTAGAAAAGGGGCTGTAACTATTGCTACAAACATGGCTGGTAGAGGAGTGGACATAAAACTTGGAGGAAATCCAGGGTCTTTAGAGCTTCACGATGAAATAAAAGATATTGGCGGGCTTTTTGTTTTGGGTACTGAAAGACATGAAGCAAGAAGAATTGATAATCAGCTCAGAGGTCGTTCTGGAAGACAAGGAGATCCTGGAGAAACGCAGTTCTTTGTTTCTCTAGATGACAATCTCATGAGGGTTTTTGGTGGGGATAGTATGAAAAATATGATGACTCGTCTTGGTATAGAAGAAGATCAGCCTATTGAAAATAGTATTATCACCAAGACATTAGAAAATGCCCAAAAGAAAATAGAGGGACTTAATTTTGATGCTAGAAAACATGTTTTAGAATTTGATAATGTTTTGAATTTCCAAAGAAAAATTGTTTATGCCAGAAGGAGAGAAATACTTCTTGGTGACGAGTCTACAATAAAAAATTACATTATAAAAATTTCTGAAATTTTGGAAGAAAAAGAGAAGGAAGAAATTTTAAAGAAAATAGAAAATGCTGATTCTAATTTTCTAAATATCCTAAGAAGAGTAATACTTCAGTCTATTGATATGCTCTGGGTAGAACATCTAGAGGTTATGGACTACATGCGTTCTAGTGTGAACCTTCGCGCTTATGGGCAAAGAGATCCATTGGTTGAATATAAAAAAGAAGGACTTAGATTATTTAAAGATATGGAATTATCTGTTCAAAACCAGATTCTTAAACTCGTTCCTCAAATTCAGGTGATAAATATGGTTCCAAAGGAACAAAGAAATCTTAAAGAGATAAAAGAGGGAGCTGATTTTTTGACCAAGGAAAAAGAAGTTTCAGTAGATAGTAGGAAAAATGAGTCTGGAGAAAAAATAGGAAGAAATGATCCTTGTTTTTGCGGAGCGACAAAACAAGATGGAACACCTATAAAGTACAAAAATTGCCATGGTAAAGATATTTAATACTATTCAAATAAGCGAAGTCCAGTATCAAGCTTTGCTTTGGTGCTTGGGTGGTTCTGGCAAAAAATATAAGAACTGCCATGGAAAGTAAAAACAGGTTTAAATAAACCTGTTTTTGTGTTAAAATTTCTTTATCTATTTATAAATTAAGTTTAAACGAATGAAAAAAATTATTTATATTTTAATCGCTGTATTATTTGTAGCCGGAGTTGCTTATGTTATTATGGCTCCTTCAAAACCAGGAAAATATGATGAGTTTGCTCAGTGCCTTACAAATAGCGGGGCAAAATATTATGGAGCTTTCTGGTGTCCAAATTGTCAAAATCAAAGGGCTTTGTTTGGCAGATCATACAAATATGTTCCTTATACTGAGTGTTCTACTCCAGATGGACAAGGACAGCTCCAGGTTTGTAGAGATGCTGGGGTAACTGCTTATCCAACTTGGATATTTGCTGATGGAGAAAAAGTTACAGGGACACAGTCTCTAGAAGCTTTGTCAGAAAAAACATCTTGTCCTCTACCTAACTTACAATAGTATGAGTATAAACTATATAGTTTCCGTATTAACCCTTATATCAAACATCATTTTTGGGGTGTTTGTTTTAGGAATGTTTATAAAGGATTTTAGATCTAAAATTTTTTCATTTGTTAATAAAAATATAAATCCTATTTTGTTGGTTATTTCTTTGGGGGCAGTTATTGGAAGTCTTGTTTACTCTGACATAGTTGGATTTCCTCCATGTGATCTTTGTTGGTGGCAAAGGATATTTATGTATCCTATACCTCTGATAGCAGCAATAGCGTGGTTTAAAAAGGATAACAATGCTGTTGATTATATCTTACCTTTGGCTATTATTGGCGGAATAATAGCTTTCTATCAGTCTTTGGTTCAATGGGGGTTTAATGTTTCAGTTACGGCTTGTACAGCAGCAGAGGCTGAATGTGCAAAACTATATGTTCTTGAATTTGGATACGTAACCATTCCTTTTATGGCTTTATCAATCTTTGTGTATATTATAACTCTATCTTGGATGTATAAAAATTCTACAAAGTGTTCTTAATCTATTATGGATAAAAAAATAAAAATAGTAACCCATAATGCTTCTTTCCATTCAGATGATGTTTTTGCTGTGGCTACACTGGTTCTTTTTCTAAAAGATAAAGAATACGAAATTATAAGAACAAGAGATTTTGAAATGATAGAATCTGCAGATTTTGTTGTAGATGTTGGAGAGGTTTATGATGCAGAGAAAAATAGATTTGATCATCATCAAGAGGGTAGGGCTGGTCAAAGAGAAAATGGAATACCGTATGCTTCTTTTGGTCTAGTATGGAAAAAATTTGGAGAAGAGATTTGTGGGAGCCTTGATGTGGCAAATAAAATAGATCAAATTTTAGTTCAATCTATTGATTCTAGGGATAATGGTTTTGAGATAGTTGATACCAAAATAGAAGGTATTTATCCTTATACAATAGGGCAAATCATACATTCTTTTGTTCCTAACTATAAAGAGGAAGATGCTAACATAGATGATTTTTTCTTTAAGGCTTTAGATTTAGCTTTGGTTATTTTAAAAAGAGAGATAAAAGTTAATAAAGATACAGAAGAAGCTCAGTCAATTTTACAAAACATTTATAATGCTTCAAAAGATAATCAAATTTTTATTTTAGACAAAAGATTGCCGTGGGAGGAATTTGTTTCTAAAAATAAAAAAATTGTTTTTGTTGTTTCTCCTAAAAAAAATGGAAGTTGGGCAGTGGAAACAGCAAGAGATGATTTAAATAGTTTTGAAAATAGAAAATCTCTACCGAAAGAATGGGGAGGTAAAAGAGATGAAGATTTGGCCTCTGTAACAGGCGTGGAAGACGCTATATTTTGCCACACAGGGCTTTTTATAGCATTTGCGGGTAGTAAAGAGGGCGCTGTTAGGTTGGCTCAACTGGCTCTACAAAAATAATTGAATTTTAGCTATTTTAGTGTAAAGTAGCTGTATATGTTTATAGATGAAATTACTCTAAATATTTGGGCTGGCAAAGGCGGTGATGGTATTGTCTCTTGGAGACATGAAAAAGGAAAAGATCATGCTGGTCCTGGGGGAGGGGATGGTGGAAACGGAGGTAGTGTATACCTACGGGGTGTTTCTGATATAGGTAAACTTTATTCATATAGATTTGAAAAAGATTTCAAGGCAAAAGATGGACAGAATGGCAAAAGTGATGGTATGCATGGTGCAAACGGTGAAGATCTTATCTTAGACCTTCCTTTGGGTAGTGTTGTTAAAAATATGGAAACAGGAGAAGAGATAGAGGTAATGTCTTTTGATCCTATTTTTTTTCTAAAAGGAGGTAGAGGAGGACTTGGTAATGAACATTTTAAATCTTCTAAAAACATAAGGCCGGAAGAGTCTACCGAAGGTAAACCTGGAGAAGGCGGGGAATTTTTTATAGAGTTAAAAATAGTAGCTGATTTAGGACTTGTTGGCTTACCAAATGCTGGCAAATCAAGTTTTCTAAATTCTATTACAAATGCCAAATCAAAAATAGGTAGTTATCCTTTCACCACTCTTAATCCAAGTCTGGGTAACTTTTATGGTTTTATTATTGCTGATATACCAGGGCTTATAGAAGGTGCTTCTGTGGGCAAAGGTTTGGGGTATAAATTTCTAAGGCATATTTCTAGAACAAAAAGTATTTTACATTGTATATCTTGTGAAAACGAGGATGTGGTCTCTGTTTACAATACAATACGAGAAGAACTAGGGTCTTATGATAGAGAACTTTTAAATAAACCAGAAATAATTTTGTTTACAAAAACAGACTTGGTTTCAAAAGAAAAATTAGATGAGTTGAAAAATCTTTTCTCAAAAACCCACAAAAATATACTCTATGTTTCTATTATTGACGATATATCTTTGAAAAACTGTAGTGATGAGCTAGCAAAAATCTTAGGAAATATGTAATATAGTGAAATAAACGATGTCCGACTATAAAATGACAATAGGTTTGGAAATACATGCTGAATTGAAAACAGAAACAAAAATGTTCTGTGGTTGCTGTAATTTACCTGAAGAGAAAACCCCCAATATTTATGTATGTCCTGTTTGTATGGGATACCCAGGAACATTGCCTGTTATCAATAAGGAGGCCGTCAGAAAGGTTTTAATGGTTGGTGTGGCTCTTGGTTCAAATTTGGCAGATTTCACCGAATTTGATAGAAAAAACTACTTTTACCCAGATATACCAAAAGGTTACCAGATAAGTCAGTATAAGTATCCTTTAGTTAGTGAAGGTTCTCTTTTAGGTGTAGACATAACGAGGATTCATTTGGAAGAAGATACTGCTAGATCCACTCACAATACTCCTGGAAAAAGTTTAGTTGATTTCAATAGGGCAGGTGTTCCTTTAATGGAACTGGTAACAGAACCAGTTATTCACTCAGCTGACGAGGCAATGAATTTTGCTAAAGAATTACAGTTGCTTTTGCAATATTTAGGTGTTTCAGACGCTAATATGGAAAAAGGGGAAATGAGAGTAGAAGTTAATCTTTCTGTTTCCAAAGATAGTACTTTTGGTACAAAAGTTGAAGTGAAAAATCTAAACTCTTTTAGATCTGTAGGTAGAGCTATTGAGTATGAATACAACAGACAAATAGAAATTTTAGAAAAAGGAGAAAAGGTAAAACAAGAAACTAGAGGTTGGGATGAAAACAAAAATATGACTTTTTCTCAAAGATCAAAGGAGAATGCGGATGATTATAGATATTTTCCTGACCCAGATTTACCAAAGATTTTAATATCTGAGATCCCT
>CAZRMR010000014.1:0-16743 GCA_964601245.1 uncultured Candidatus Saccharibacteria bacterium | reverse complement strand
TGAAGGGGCTATACGTATTGATGAAAAAAATATTAAAGAAATTTCCACGCAATCTTTGCGTTCCAAAATGGGTATTGTAGCTCAAGAAGCTATTTTATTTAATGATACGATTTATAATAATATTGTTTTGCTCAAGAATTTCACTTGCTGTTTTACCAGAAATACCCAAAGACATTGTATCGAGCAAAAACAAATGCGTGTCAGTACCACCCGAAACAACTCGCCAACCCAATTTTTTAAATTCTTCACTCATTGCTTTAGCATTCTTAACTACCTGTTTTATGTATTTTTTAAATGCAGAAGTATCAGCTTCTTTCAAAGCCACCGCTACAGCCGCTATGGCGTTTAAATGTGGTCCCCCTTGAAGTCCTGGGAAAACAGCCCTGTCTATGACCTTTGCAATATCTATTCCCCTTCCAAGAGCAATTTTAGACCCTTTGTTTGAAAATATAAGAGCTGATCTTGGTCCGCGCAATGTCTTGTGAGTTGTTGTGGTCACTACGTCACAATACACGAAAGGAGAAGGATGCTCCCCTGCCGCCACCAATCCAGCAATATGCGAAATGTCAGCCATTAAATATGCGTTGACTCTATCGGCTATCTCTCTGAATTTTCGCCAGTCAATTTTTCGCGAGTATGCAGTATAGCCCGCAACAATAATATCTGGCTTTTCTCTTATTGCTATCTTTTTTATTTCTTCATAATCAAGTTGTTCAGTTTTTTTATCGACTCCATAACTGATTTGTTGCCAAAACTTTCCTGTCGCAGAAACTTTATGTCCGTGAGTCAAATGCCCGCCGTGGTCCAAACTCATTCCCATAATTTTACCTTCTTTTGGTACTAGCGCTAAAAAAACAGCCAAATTTGCCGGCGAACCAGAAAGCGGTTGAACATTAACTGCCCAAACATTTTTTTCTAACTTTTTACTTGTGCCTTTTAAACCAAATAACTTCAAAGCCCTCTCTTTGCAAATATTTTCAATTTTATCTACTACTTTATTTCCACCATAATATCTCAAGGCCGAATATCCTTCAGCATATTTATTGGTAAGCTCCGATCCCAAAGCTTCCAACACATCTTTTGAAACATAATTTTCAGAAGCAATTAAATTTATTACACTTTTTTGCCTCTTTTTTTCCGCCTCTATAAGTTTTTTGATTTGGGTGTCTTTCATTTTTTATAATTTTTTATTATCTTTTTTTGTAAATCTTTCCTATCTTTTTCATTAAAACCACCGACCACGGTTATTTCACCTTTTATAGGTGGATGAGGATTATAATTTTTTAATTCAAAATCTTCAAATTTAAAATCATCAATATTTTTAATATTCTTATTTAATATCATTTTAGGAAAAGGTTTTGGTTTTCTTTTTAATTGTTCCTTGACTTGATTATAATGATTACTGTATATATGAGTGTCTCCCAAAAAATGTATGAAATCTCCAACTTTATAACCACAAACTTGGGCAAGTATCATTGTAAGAAGAGAGTATGAAGCAATATTGAACGGTACACCTAAAAAACAATCGGCGCTTCTTTGATACAAAGCAAGAGATAGTTTACCGTTTGTAACATTTATATTAAAAAGAGTATGACAAGGTGGTATAGCCATTGATGTGCCAGGTTTTGCCATTTCATAAACATATTCAGGATTCCACGCTGATACAACAACATGTTTTCTGTCTGGATATTTTTTAGATTTCTCAATTGCCCAAACTAATTGATCAATAACTCTTCCGTCAGAAGCGGGCCATTTTCTCCATTGTCTACCATAAATAGGACCTAACTCTCCCCATTTTTTTACAAATTTACTATTTATCTTTTCTTTTTTTATTCTATTAATAAATTCTTCTTGTGTCATAGTTCTTTCTTTACCCAAATCCATTTCCTTTTTATATTCTTTGTATGGCCAATCGTCCCATATATGAACATCATTATCAACCAAATATTTTATATTTGTATCTCCTCTTAAAAACCATATGAGTTCATGGATTATTCCTCTTATAAAAACTTTTTTAGTTGTCAGAAGAGGAAATCCTTTACTTAAATCAAATCTCATCGATCTACCAAAAACACTTTTTATAGCGATGCCGGAGTTGAATTCCTTTTTTTCATAACCATTTTTCATAATATCTCGCAATATATCTAGGTATTGATATTCTGGGTGTCTTTGATTTTTCATATTATTTATTTTTTATTTTCTTTTTTAGAAACAAAATGATTAGAATTTTTTTTATCATATCTCCCTGTATCTTCATATCCTTTTTGAGTTTTTGATGAAAGTTTTACAAATATTAATTGAGCAATCTCCATATTAGGACGAAGTATTATTGGTACATTATTTGTATTTACCAATTCGAAAGTTGGATAAAAATAATGACCGGGATTAAAAAGCATTGCAGTATTGTGAACAACAAGACCAGCTCTTGCTAAACTACTCTTTCCAGAAAGAAGTATTAGGTGTTCGTGATCAACCCCTATAAACTCTTTTTGTTTTCCTAGCACACTCTCACCTGGATGCAAAATAAACTCTTCACCATCTTTGACTTTAATCGTCCTTGTTTTGGGATAAATTTTTTTTGAAGGATCTATAACTCCGGTACTGTGTCTATCTGTTACCTGAAATTCATTACCAAGAAGAACATCATAACTTGCCGGCTGAAGTTGTTCTTTATTAAAAGGTTTAATAGTTATTTGTTTATTCTCTATTGCCTTTAAAATGTCTGTATCTGACAAAAACATATTATTCTATATTAAAAACATTATCTGTCCCGTAATAATTTTGCCAATTTTCATTGTAATACTTGAACATTCTTTCTAATCTATCTTGTGCCAATTCTTCTATTTCTAATTCTTTCATAAAATTTAAAATTTCTGATTTTATGTCATCCAATTTTTCTTCATTATCTGTCATTTTTTCAAACTCTGCTAAATATCCATATCCAGCATTTTTATCTATACAAACATTAATATTATTTACCTCATATTCTTCTCTTTGTCTCGACCATTTTGCTTGATAAGTTAATCCTGAATCAAGAAGTATTTTATCTAATTGATCTAAACTCATTTCTATCTCTGATTCAAATTCAACTCTTTTAACTCCATTCGAGCTTGTATCATCACCAAGAGATGCTTTCATTACGAATATCACTTCTCCATCCATTTCTCTTGTTCTTACTGATATATTTTTACCAGAATTTATCATTTCTTCAAAAACTTCTCTTTTTGTTTCATCTATGTATTTAGATAAATTTTCTTTCAGCAAAGAAGAGTTGCTCAAACTGAAATTAAAATAGTGATTGAGCTGACTATTTTTGCTTTTAAGTTTTCCGTTTTTGTTTAATATCTTTGACCTAAGATTATCTGCTTTTTCTTTACCACCCAAAAGACTTTTTATTTCAATTTCAAATGTAGCCATATTTTTGGTATTATTAATACTTAAAAGTAAACTAATTATAACAACTAAAATGAAGACAACAACGGTTGACATCAAACCCAAAATAAGTCTTATTGCAGCTATAAGCGAAAAGCAAAGAGCTATAGGTTTTAAAAATAAATTACTTTGGAAAATAGAAGGTGATTTACCTAGATTTAAATTGCTTACAACCGGACATCCCATAATCATGGGTCGCAATACTTATTTATCCATTGGTAGACCTCTTCCAAACAGAACAAATATAGTAATATCACACATCGAAAATGACGACATTGCTTCTACTGAAAATCTTATTGTTGTAAATTCAATAGAAAAAGCGATTGAAGAAGCAAAAAAAATAGAAAAAGAAGAAATATTTATAATAGGAGGAGGTATGATTTATACTTCAACTATCGAATTATCTGATCGTCTTTATTTAACATTAGTTTATGATGAACCAGAAGCAGATACATTTTTCCCCGATTATTCTCAATTTAAAAAACAAATACAAAAAGAGGACCACTTTGAAAGTAATCCTCCATTTTCTTTTGTAATCCTCGAGAGATAGCATGAATTTATCTTAACAATTTTGCGGCCTCGATTCTCCGTGCAAATCTGCATCCCATGTATGCCAGCGAACAACCTAAGTAAATTTTCATATATATTCTCCTAAGACAATCTCTGTTAAAAGCTTAAGTATTTTAAACAAAACAAAAAGACTTGTATTACGAGTCTTTTTGTTTTTTAATATTTTTTAAAAATTACCCCTTCACTTCTACACCCATTGAGCGACACTGACCGGCGATTATTTTGACGGCCGCTTCGAGATCATTTGCATTCAAGTCAACCATTTTCTTTTCTGCAATCTCTTCGAGCTGTTTTCTAGTTATGGTCCCAACTTTTTGAGATGGTGGTTTTCCAGCCCCTTTTTCTATACCAAGAGCTTTTATTATAAGGTTTGAAGCTGGAGGAGTCTTGAGTACAAAATCAAAAGTCCTGTCTTCATAAACACTTATCTCAGCTGGCACAAGGGTGCCTATCATTTCTTTGGTAGCATCATTGAACTTGGTCACGAATTCACCGATATTGATACCGGCAGGACCAAGCGCAGTTCCAACAGGAGGAGCAGGAGTAGCTTTACCTGCTGGAATTACAAGCTTTATTTTTTTTGATACCTTTTTTGCCATAATTCTTTATGTTACAGAATTTTTTTAAAAAATCAACCTAAGTTTTATATTTTCTTGACCTGTAAGAAGTCTAATTCTACAGGGGTTTCTCTACCAAACATCGGCACTAACACCTTAACTTTACCCCTTGATTCATCTACTTCTCCCACTCTTCCTTCCAAATCTTTGAACGGACCATCAACAATTTTGACAGCATCATCGATAGACAAATCAATATTGTGTTTAACATTATCAGAATTCATTCTCTTAAATAGATCATCCACTTCTTTTTGATCAAGAGGAACAGGAAAAACTCCAGACCCGACAAATCCAGTAACTCTAGGAGTATTGCGAACCACATACCAAGATTCGTCAGTCACTATCATATCTACCAAAATGTAGCCTGGGTATATTTTTTCTTCTTCTTCAACTCTTTTGTTGCCTTTTATTTTTATTTTCTTTTCGGTAGGGATTATTACATTAAAAATCTTATCCTCCATACCCAAAGACTCGATACGCTGTTTTAGATTTCTCATGACAGCATTTTCATACCCAGAGTATGTATGGATAGCATACCAATTTCTGCCCTCTTGTATTTGTTGTTTTGACATAATAACGCTAAATTATAGAAATAAATTTAGAATTCTAGAGAAGATAAAATCAAACAGTCCCAAAAATAAAGAAGTTGCCACGGAAATAGTTATGACAACAACAGAGAAAACTACTGACTGTTTTCTGGTTGGCCAATTAACATGCGAAAGCTCTGATTTTGTCTCTCTCAAATAATTAAATAATGACATTTTTTTTGATTAAAATTAACCTTTTAAAAAACCCCGTGAGGGGTTTTTTAAATATTAAATTGTATATACAATTATACACGAAACAAATTTCCTGTCAAATCAAAATAGGGGTTATTTTATTTCGTAAGTAATACTTATTTGAGAAGTTATCTTTGTCTCACCTGTTGGTAATTCAGCTTTCATAGGAGAAACTGAGGAAAGTGCCATATCTCTTCCACCACCCATTCCCTCTCCGTAATAGTAAGGGGTTGGCATATAATTACCCATCTCATTAAAATACATAACTTTGCCAAGTTTTACGCCCAATTGTTTAGCCAAAATCTTTCCTTGTTCTTTGGCTTTTTTGATAGCCTCTTCTCTTGCTTCACTTATGTACTTATCTCTATCATCGACAGTAAATTCCAAACCGCTTATATTATCTACTCCCAGAGCTCCTATCTTAGTGACCAAGTCTCCAGCTTTTTCTGTATCTCTCACTTTAACAGTTATCGACTGGAAAACTTCATAACCTTTCAAGACATTTTTACCAGAAGGACAAGAAACTCCTATCATTTGAACACAATAGACCTGTTCCCATTCATATTTAGGATATACATTGTAGCCAGTAGTTTTTATATCTTTATCCTCTGTACCAGATTCTCTTATTAATGCAAGAGCTTTATTTATTTTTTCATCAGCTTTTTCTTGGGCCTGTTTTACCGTGCTACCAAGCTCTGTTACGGAAAAATTAAAAGTGGCAATATCTGGTATAGCATAAGATTCTCCTTCTCCAGATACAGTTATTGTAGATTGAGGATAAATTTCTTTACCAATAGAAGAAAACTTCTTTAGCCCAGAAATAACTTGTACAGCCAAAAAAACGGTTAACAAAAGAAGAGAAGCCGAGAGCCATTTTGCAATTTTCTTAGAATCAGTCTCACCAAAAAATTTATCAAACATGTTTTTAAAATTATCTAATAATTTATTTAATAATCACGGGACAAATTATAAATCTTATAAACAAATAAATCAAATATAAATTTGATAGAAAATGGTATAATTTCAAGCATTAAGATCATATTTATTAAAATATTATGAACAAAAAAATAAAAAAAATTATTCCTGTATTTATACTACCAATAACAGCATTTTTATTTATTACAACTAAAGCAGAGGCCCAGACTAGACCAACAATTCCTCCAATTCAGCCAGATCCTATGACTGGTTGTACGGGGTACGAGACAGAATCAAAGTGTCATCCTGAGTGGGCTGATGCTTTGGCAAACTGTGTTGTTGGCACATTTGATTCAAACACAAGCACTTGCACTACAGCAAATCCAGACTTATATAAAATCTTTCCAACTGTAAACGTCTGTTCAGCAAAAACCATGAATGATAGGTGCAAACCACAGAGGTACAACATATACGCAGCAACAGATTTGGCAAGACGAGCGGAGATAATGGGTAGAGAAATTGGTCTTCAAATTTCTTGTCCAGTCAAAAAAGAAAGTATTGCTGGCCCAGATAACAATTCTCATTTAAATTATTATTACAACACTTACTGCACAATAGAAGGTATTTATGGTTTTGATCCAGATTTGCTTGTAAATGATCCTGCAAGAAATACAAGTTATACAAATTGGGACGTTACTTTGACAACAATAAAATCTTCAAAAGCAATAGAGGTTTGTGGTGGTCCAGATAAGACATTTTTCAATCCAGATGGAACATATAGATGTATTACATCAACCCAGACCCCAACACAGACATCTACACAAACAAATATACAGACCTCGACACAAAACCAGACAACCATTAATCAAACAAATATTTCTCAAAACATAAACAGCTATTCATCCTTTCTTTTGAGCAGTTTAAGTAGTTTGGTAAATAATTTAAAAAACCATCTTCAAAATTCTTCAGGCTCAAATGCTATCGCTTCACAAACGACACAAAACGCTTACAATTCATCTCTTATTTCTTCTCTAAATCAGATGGTTGTGAATCTCAAATCACAATTAAATTCAATTCAAACAAATCAAAAAACAAGCTCTACAAAAACGAGTTCAGGAATAACCACACCCACAATAATCTCCATAAAAACTCCCGATCCTTATGTCGAACTAACTTTAGGAAATAATCAAAAATCAGGTATATATTCTGTTGGAGATACAATAAACTATCAAATAAAAATGGAAAATGTTGACTCAGTAAGTTCAAACTATGTCGCAACCCCAGGAGACAGTTGTGTCGGCGGTTCAAACAATGGAGAGTCAAAGCCTTGGGTTTTAAATTCTGTTTCTTCAAAAGAATTTAGTGCCAGAGTCGAAGAATGTCAGAAAGGTAATAATTATATAATAACCACTATTGGCAAAAGTAGTATTACCGGCAAGACAACAGCATCTTCCATATCTGTTTATATCAAAAACTAATTTTTAAACCTCAATTAAATCAAGAAGGTTTTGGAAGAGACAAGCAACAGTAAGAGGGCCCACGCCACCCGGTACTGGGGTGATGGCATGAACTAATGGCTCTACTTCAGCAAAATTGACATCTCCCACTAATTTTCCACCCACTTTATTTATCCCTACATCAACAATCACCTGCTTTTCATTTACAAACTCATTTGTTATCAAATTAGGCTTTCCGGTGGCCGAAATCAAAATGTCGCACTTTTTAGCAATTTCTCTAATACCTTTTGTGTTTATGTCACACCTAAAGACTTCTGCCCCTCTTTTTTCTAATTCAGAAGAGATTGGTCTACCAGCCAAAATACCTTGACCAATCACCGCAACTTTTTTATTTTTTATTTCAATTTCATAAAAATCAAGCATATTCATTACCCCTCTTGCTGTCGCAGGTATAACATTTTCCGACAAATCAGACAGACCATCAGCATCTTTTTTTACTGACACACTATTTATTATTTTTTTGGTATCTAAATTTTTTGGCAAAGGTAATTGAACTATAATCCCATCTACATTTTTATCTGCATTTAATTTCTCTATTTCATTTAGTAAATCACCCTCTTCTATGCTTTCAGAAAATTTTTTGAGTTTTACCTCTACCCCTATCTCTTTTCCGAATTTTATTTTATTTCTTATATAAATATTTGAATCTTCTCTGTCCCCCACCTGAATCACTACCAAAGTTGGCTTTTTATCAAACCCATTAATTTTTTCTATTAATTCTTTTTTTATTTTGTGTTCAACTGGAGCCCCATACAAAATTTTTGCCATTTGATAGAGAATATACCATAAAAACGGTAAAATTTGTTATTATATTTATATGGGCTTATGGCAATTTTTTAAAAAAGTAATATTTTTTATTTTTATAATAACCATTTTGGTCTTTGCTATTTTATATATTATTTGGGGAGATAGCATTAATTTATCGGAAATAAAAATTTATTTAAAAAATTTTGGAATATGGACTTCTCTAATTTTTATCCTGCTCTTTATTTTGATAACCATTTTTATACCATCAACTCCCTTTATGGTTTTAGCCGGAATATTGTTTGGTTTTTGGTATGGACTCCTTTATACAATAATAGGTGGTCTTTTGAGTTCTATTTTAGTTTTTGAAATATCCAGAATTTTAGGCAAAGAATGGATAGACAAAATATTAAACAAAAAAAATGCTAAGTATATAAACAAATATAATAATCGCTTGGAAAGAGGAGCTTTGCTCGATCTTATCCTCCTTCGTATAGCCCCAATTATGCCCTTCAACGTCTTAAACATATTGATGGGTATATCTAAAATGGGAAGAAGAAATTATATTCTAGGCACGTTGATAGGACTTGCCCCAAGCAATTTCTTATCTGTCTACATTGGCACATTTCTAACTAAAATTTTTTAGACTTTATTTTCTGTTTTTTGAGATCCCTCTTCTCCAAGAATTCTTTCTATATCCTGTACTATAGATTCGAGACTTTCATCAGACTTTATAACATAACCTACTGCCCCCATCGCCATTACATCGCTTATTTTCTTTACGCTTGAAAGATTAGAAGAAATAAGAACTGGTGTTTTGGGTAAATCTGGAGATTCCTGCATCTTTTTTAAAAATTGTGTACCATCAAGTTTTGGCATCATCAAATCAAGAATGACCAAATCAGGTTTTTCTGATCTTAATTTTTCCAAACCAACTTCCCCGTCCTCTGCGTTTACAACAATGTATCTGTCTTTTGATAAAGCAGACTCCAGAGTTTTGTGAAAAAATTGATCATCATCCACTACAAGTATCTTCTTCATAAAATTATAGATATTACCAATAAAATACTCTTTAAGTATAACATTAAGACAAAGGAATGGTAAAGAAGAAGCTTGTGCCCATTCCCTCTCTTGAAACTACCCCTATATTTCCATTGTGAGCCTCAGCAATACCTTTGGCAATAACAAGTCCCAGACCAGTACCTTTGCTTTCTTTGTCGACTGGACTTATTTTTGCTTGTTTAAATGTATGGAAAAGATCTTTTATGTTATTTTCTGGTATTCCAATACCTGTATCCGAAACAACAACACAAAAAGATTTGGCTCCTACATTTATTTCATTCTCATTTGGAAAAACAGGGATTAATTGTTTTTCTTTATTTTCTAAAACACCTCCCGGAATAGGCTCATTGGGATTTAGGAGGAAAGCAGAAATAAATATTTTGCCACCAAATGAAGTGAATTTCAGAGAATTAGAAATTAGATTATTCAATATTTGCTTTACTGCCTGGGGATCAAAGTTTGTTTTTTCTGGCAATCCTTGATCAAAATATGGAATTATAGAAATATTTCTCGAATTGGCAGATATTTTATAAAAAGCTATTCTATTTTCGATAACCTCTTTTATATTTGCCTCTTCTTTATTGACCTCAAATTTGCCAGACTGCAATTTTGATAAATCTAAAATATCATTAACCAATTCAAGCATTGAAGAAGAGCTTTGATGAGCCATGCTTAAATATTCTTTAAATTGAGAAGATTCTGGCAATACAGAACCAGATACAATGAGTTCAAAAATTTTCTTTATACCATCAAGTGGTGAACGCAATTCGTGTACTATCATTGAAGTAAATTCTTCTCTAACCCTTTCGAGCTCTATGTCTCTGGTTATGTCATGAAAGACTACCACCGAACCCAAAATTTGATCCGCTCCTTTGTTTGTAGAATGAAGTACGGGGTAAACACCTATTTCGAAAAAATTGTCACCCAGTTTTATTTTTTCAGATAGATAAGATATCTTTTTAGCAACCGCCTCCTCAAGCCTGCCTCTTATATCAAATTTTCCACCAAGAAAATCAACGAAATCAAAAACATTTATTTCTCTATCTTTAGAATCAAAATTTATTATTTTTTTGACCGCAGGATTAGCCACCACTATTCTATAAAAAGAATCCACCATAAGCACACCATCTCCCATACTTTCAACCATGGCATTTAGTTTACCCTGCTCCATCTTGACCACTTCCTGCAATCTCGAAACTGCTTCTGATGCCTGATTGGTTATTTTATACAAAATAGTCATATCAGCCTCTTTGTATAAACCAGCTCTTATATGAGCAACGGATAAGACACCAACTACAGTCCCTCCTATAACAAGAGGAATATTGAAAATTGAACCTATTTTATCTTCCACATCATCTAAAGTTAGAGCTCCAGATATTACCTCTTCTATTTTTGAAGGATCATAAGTCTTGTCGGTAAGGGCAGATAAAGAATCAATCATCTTTGATTTCATTTCTGCCACAAATTTATCTCCGACAGATCTTTCTATATGCGTGTTTACTTTTATCTTTTCCGCATTTATAACCACATAACCAACAGCTGTATAATCAATAAACTGATTTAAAGAACCTGTAATGATCTGCAATATTTCTTCTACATTTAGAGAATAGCCAAATCTTTCACCAAGCTCTTTTAAAATTGCCAATTCATATATCCTACGAGTCGCTTCTTCTCTTTCTTTTTTTATTTCATTTTCCTTTTTCTTAAAAGAAAGAAAAAAATAAAAAGCCAAAAAGGCAAAAAACAAAACTAAGACGAAAAATAATATGGCGCTTGAAAATAGCGCTTCCATTTTAATTGCTCATTATACCTCTAAGAAGTTTGCCCGCACCAATAACGACAAAAATGTAACCAAGAGCGAAACAGGTTGTATTGACAATACCAAACCAGAGAGCTACAAACCAGAAATCAAATACTATTGAGACTGTGCCCAAAACAATGAAGCTCATACCAACCCCTATGTATTTCAAGACAGAACCAAAAAGTCCACCACCCATTTTATTTGCGGATCTAAAAACGTAAAAAGTTGCTATTATACCTATCACTATAGACAAAAGAAGAGATAAGTCTCCGGCAAATATCGAAGCATAAGCCACACTGTCGTTTACAAGCACCACATCTCTTGGATTGCTTTGAGCAAAAGATACAATTGGCCCTAACAAAACTGGAAAGTATATTAAAAATTTTAATTTGCTCATCTTTTTTTATTAAAAATAAATTAAGTTTTTATTGAAGGATATTTTTGAAAAATTGAACTGACAGCGTTTTTGACTATTTCTCCAGAAAGAGCTACGTATTCGTCTATAAGTTTCTGCAAAACCATCTGTTCTGGCCCTTGAACATCGGTAACCAAACCGTCTTCTTTAACAGAAAGGCCAGGGACATTTCTCGCCTTTAAAACAGCTATTTGCGGACCAAGAATGACAATTTGTTTCTTGATTATTTCTGTTAACATTTGTTTGTAGTCTTCTTTTGTTGGCTCCATATTTTTATCTTTAAGATTTTTATCTTTTAGTATATAGAAACATTATAACAACATCTTTAATCTTTCCCAATTCTTTTGTGGATTATTTGAGCTATAAAAAATTGACCCCCAATCCGCCGAAGCAGACTGAGGGTCAAAGGGTCCAAGGGACAAAGTGTCAGCTTGCGGCCGGCACAGGTTCCGAGGATTTGATGAATGAATTGCGAGAGAACACCTGGAAGCCACCACGCCTCTCACACGGGGACTCGACAGAGTACGCGTGGACGCTCCAGTCGACGCAGTTCCAGTACACGTGGACCCCACGAAGCACACCATTCTGGTCCCGGATGTAGAAGATGTTGTCGTAGCCGTTGTTCAGGAGAACACCGTCTTCACCTTTCTTCTGCTTCTTCATGAGGGAGAACATCTCGGACAAGGTGGTTTCAGCTTTCGCCTCACCACCAAGCTCGGCGATGATCGGACCGTCCACCGAGGATTGCCGCAACTTGTGGTAGCGGAGCGTCTGTTCCGTGATCGGGTCTTCGGTTTTGCCGTCACCGTTCAGGAACCACGAGGTGAAATTGTCGCCGAGGTAGCCGATCTTGACCTTGGCTTCGCGACCAGTGTCACGAACGAACTTCTCTTTGGCGACAAACTTTGAGGTGGTTGCAGGGACCACGACCGTCGAGACGAGCTCGAGAATAGAGGGTGTGGGTTTCGGCGGTTCGACAGTGACAGATGTCGGAGGAAGGAGGCATCCAGCTAGGTTCTTTTTCAAACCCTTCTGGTTATTGGTCCACCCTTCGGCTGTCGTCTGATCAATCTCGCCGGGACGAGGAGCTTGGCGCAAAAGCGCGGCTTGGAATTCGATATACCATCCCGGGATTTCAGTTGAGGCTGTACTCATGATGAGCTGTTCCTTTCTTGTTTCATTTCCCTCTACGCCGAGGAGGCACTATGGGCCGTAGTGGTCATAGCCAGGAAACGCCTATTTTTAAGCATCTTTTGGCTATGACCACATCGCAAGTCTGTATCAAAGAACTGCATCACAATTATACACATATATAAAGTATTTGTCAAATGTATGTATCTAAAACAGTAAAAAACAAAAACCGCTAATGCGGTTTTTGTTTCTGGGGTGGCTATCCGGATTCGAACCGGAGATAAAGGCTCCACAAACCTCTGTGTTACCACTACACCATAGCCACCAATATTATTTCTGATTTACATCATTGTATGCTTAGAGAAATATTTACAATCTAAGCAAAATATATTTTTGCACAAAATTACACTTTTTTCCAGTTTTCTAATAGCTCACAAAACCCTCAACACATACAACAAATAGACAGATCAGTCTATTTGTGGTAGTGCAAAGGGTAATTAAAAGAAGTTATTTATAATCTGGAGCTTCCTCGTCTATATGAGAAAGAAAATTTGAATATCGTGCTAAAGCATAAAGAATACTAGATAATCTGTTTAAATAAGCAAGAGTGTGCTTACTCACAACTATCGGTTTCTTTTCTTCATTTTTTTGAGAAGGAAAGTCGTTTTCAAAAAGTGTTTTGTTCATTTCCTCTTCTGATACTTGCACTACTCTTCTTTCTGCCCTTCTTGCTATCGTTCGAGCAATATCAAATATAGCACCAAGTCCAGCTCCGCCAAGTTTTTCTTTAGATAAAAATTCCGGTCCGCCAGAAATGAAAAAAGTTTTGATTGGCGGCATTTCTTTTTCTATACCATTTATTATATCCTCCAAAAATTTTACCTTTTCTTCTGAAATTTTTTTATCTGCCCCAGCAAGTTCAGCTTGAATTATAAAAAGATCGCTTTGTATTTGGTGTATTATTTCGGAAAGATTTTTTTCTTTATATTTAAAACCCAAATAGGTTGATTGGACCTTACAAAGACCAAGAAAAGAGTTTATTTCATCCAAACTACCCAAAGCTTCCGCTATTGCAGAACTTTTAGAAATCCTTTGATCACATCCAAAAATCTTGGTTGTACCATTATCGCCTTTACCAGTAAATAGTGCCATAATTCAAAGAATACTCCCTATTTTAAACAAAATCAATCCAAGAAAAATCTTCAAATTTATATTGAGAAGAATATTGTTTCAATATATCTAAAGCACAATCTCCGTACATATAACCAATTCTTTTTCCATTTTTGTTTACAATCTCAAAGCCATCTACTGGAAAATGAGAGGTGCTTTTATAACCATCTTTCCATACAACATCAACTACAAAATGATTGTTTTCTATTTTTACAGATTTTACCCCACTCTCTTCACTTTTTTCGCTACTTAAGTTTTCCATTTACATTTTGGTGTCTTTATTTTACCAAGCTCGCACCTATTTTCAAAATCGCTGATGTTTCGCACGCGCGGAACGCGTGGTGGCTCTGACCAAAATCTTACGATCGATGAACGCCCCGTCCGCCTCCGCTCCGCTACGGCGGTAACACCGCAGCAAAATTTTCCTTGCTTTTCTGATTTTGCGCGCGACTGATTTTTCTTTCAAAAAGGAAAGGAAATTTTGCCTCAGTGTTCAGCCCTCAATGATTCGGGTGGACGGGACTAACTTCGCTCGGACGGCACGGAAGGGGGCAAGGGGGCAATTTCACGCCGTCCTCGCTTCAAAAATTTTCGGCGACATTGACTAACAGATTAAAACAAGGTATATTTGCAGCATGAATTCGGAACACAGCAAATTGGTTAAAATCCATTTTGATTCCAAATATCATGATTACGATATTTTGATTCGAAATCTTATTCCCGAATATGATAATATGCACAGGATTGTCGAAGGCGCGGTAGATTTTCCAAGAAGTCAATCGGCCAACATTCTTGACTTAGGAATTGGAACCGGACAAACAGCTCTTGCACTGTTAGAAAAATTTCCCAACGCCCATATTGATGGCGTGGATATTTCCAAGAAAATGATCGGTCAAGGTAAGGAGCGGCTAAGAAATTTTTCAAACTCAAACAGAGTAAGTTTTTTTGAACAAGACATTAAGGATTTGGATATAAAGAAGATGTATGATGCGGTAATTGCTGTCTTGTGTATCCATCATCTAAACGAAAAACAAAAACAAAAGTTGTTCAGAAAAATTTTTGACTCTCTCAAGGTTAATGGAGTTTTTATCATCGGCGATATTATAAAGTTTGAATCGGAAAAGGAAACAACAGAGAAAGAGAATCAATGGAAAGAGTTTTTGATAAAGAATCTTGGTGAGAAAGAGGGCAATTATTGGTTTGAAAATTATCAAGAAGAAGATTTGCCGAGTTCAATTCCTGAACAGCTTCGCTGGCTGAAAGAAGTGGGTTTTACAGAAACAAAATTACTTTGGCAATATATAAATTACGCCATTTTGTTTGCAAGGAAGACATAAATGTGTTTAACTGGTTTCCGGTCAAAGGTTGTGTAGCTAATTTACGCAATCTTTGCCTGCAAACCAAAACCAAAACGAAAGGAGGTGATTGCAGATGTTTTTTGACATCAATAATACTGCGGTATTACGCATGAGAGGCTGGAATCATGACGGGAACTTCTGCAAGGAGCATCTTGCACAAGGCAAGATGATTCACCTCGTTGCGGAAACTTCCAATGTTTGCGATCAAGATTGTGAGTATTGCTACACAGTTTTACTTACGCTTGACCGTCCAAACTTTCACTCACGCCCTCTTCCTGGTGAACTCTCACTTGAAGAGCGAAAAAATCTGATAGACCAAGCGGTTGAACTTGGTGCTGTTTCTTACGACATTGTCGGCGGCGAGCCGTTCATTGACCGCGATTTTCTTTTGCAAGTCGAGTATGCGGTTTCCAAAGGGCTTGTGCCGATTGTCTTCACGAATGGCTCGATTCTCGGTCATCCAAAACACGGACCGGAATTCGCAGAGCGTTTGTGGGATCTCGGCACAAGCGTTGTCGTGAAATGGCATAGTAAGGATCAGAGCATACACGATGAAATCGTGAGAAGACCTGGCGCTGGAGGAAAACGCGACCGCGCAATCGAGTTACTGAAATCGCTCGGATTTAACAAAACGAACCCGACGCGTCTCGGCATTGACAACATCGTGTACAAGCGCACCATCAGCGAAGTGCCAGATTGTCTGCGCATGTGCCGAGGCGAGAACATCTTTCTCGTGTGCTCAACCTTCATTCCCTCCGGCAGAACTCAAAAGGCGAACGAGAGAGAAGCCGCTTTTGCGGACATCGTTCGTCTGTACGAGGAATGTCGACAGATCGACGAGAAAGAGTTTGGGATTCGCCACACGACCGCGATGCCTTTCTGCGGATACGGACGGACGTGCACCCAGTACATGGGACTCTACGTAACAATCCAAGGTGAGGTGTATGGTTGTGTAGGACAGAGCGAAGCCTACGGAAACATACGCAGACAAGCACTTGTTGATATTTGGCGGGAGCGAGTGCCGTTCCTACAAAACTATGACGGTGGTTGCCCGCCTCGGCGCAAGTTTTACGCACAGCGTGTCGCGCCGCAGGAGTTGAAAGTCTTGTTTTAAACCAAGGGCTCGGAAGCTAACGCTTTCCGAGCCTTCTTTTTTGTCGCCGAAAATTTTTGAAGCGAGGACGGCGTGAAATTGCCCCTTGCCCCCTTCCGCGCCGCCCACTCCGCCGTTG
>CAZRMR010000013.1:16019-16970 GCA_964601245.1 uncultured Candidatus Saccharibacteria bacterium | reverse complement strand
GTTGCGGACGATGATTATTTCCATAGAGAATTGTATTGGGGATCCTTTTCAAGGACTGTTGTCTTACCACAAGAAATTGATGTGGATTCAGCAGAAGCAATTGAAAAACACGGACTTTTAATTATAAAACTTCCAAAACTTGATAAAAATCGTCAAACTCGCTTAAAAGTTAGAGGGAGTTAGAAATATTTATTTTTTCGTGTACAATTGTCATTCACAAAAATTTTTGTGTTGTTTTAAAATGTTTAAATTAAAATTTTTGTTATAAATCATTTTTATGATATAAATAAGATATGCCGAGGTAGCTCAGTTGGTTAGAGCGCTCGCCTGAAGAGCGATAGGTCGGCGGTTCGACTCCGCCCCTCGGCACCAAAACAAAAAACCGCTAATTTGGCGGTTTTTTGTTTTGATTTTGATTCTTTAAATTATAGGCTAAAAAGATCTTTAAAACCCTGCAAATCCCCCTTTACATTGCCATAGGCATTGATTGCACCATCAAGATAAGGTTCTATATAATAGTAAACACCTACAGCAAAACCAAGAATTATTACCCAATAAGCGATTCTCACTACCCTACTCCAAAACATTGATCGTCTTAAAGAATGGAGAATTTTATTGTTCTCCTGAGCAAGTCCGAGAGTTTTTTTGAGCATTTCTTTTTCTTCAGGGCTCATATAAATATTATACCAAAAAAAAAAAATTATCTTTTGTAAATTAAATACCAAGCAATTGACTTATTCTTGACTGATCAAAACCTATTATAACTTCCTCATCTATCACAATAACAGGCACACCCTTCATACCACCCGTCTTTTCGATCATCTCTTGTCTTTTTTCAAGATTAGAAAGAACATCATAATCTGTATATTTTATACCATTCTCATCAAAAAAATCTTTGGCCATGTGGCAGAAATGACAAGTCGGAGTCGAATATATTGTTACATTATGCAT
>CAZRMR010000013.1:610-15974 GCA_964601245.1 uncultured Candidatus Saccharibacteria bacterium | reverse complement strand
ATGATAATTAGAATTGGACTTTAACAGAATCCCTTTCTTCTCTTTTATCACCCAAATCGAAGAAGTCCATTTTACCAAAACCAAAAATCTTGGCAACAATGTTTGAAGGAAATACTTCTATAGATGTATTTAAATCCCTAACATTTGTGTTATAAAATCTTCTTGAAGCTTGTATCTTATTTTCTGTATCAGACAATTCTTTTTGCAACTCCAAAAAATTTGTATTTGCCTTCAAATCAGGATAGCTTTCTGAAAGAGCAAAAATTGATTTAAGAGTGTCGGATAGCATATTTTCTGCCTGACTATGCTCTGAAGCAGTTTTTGCATTCATGGCCACATTTCTCGCTTCTACAACACTTTCTAAAGTTTTGGATTCATGTTCTGCATATCCTTTGACCGTACTAACAAGATTTGGAATAAGATCATAACGACGCTTCATCTGGACTTCAATATCGCTCCAAGCCTCTTTTCCTCTATTTACCAAACGAACAAATCTGTTGTAAACGAAAATAAACCAAACAACAAGCAAAGCTAAAAAAATAATTATAATTGTTGTAATTTCCATATTTAAAAATTAATAACTAATGTCCAAATTATAACAAAAAAATATAATAAAAAAAGACCGCCCAAGCAACTTAGTGCAAGGGCGGTGGTTTGGAGATAAAGAACTTTTGCCGGAGGTGGCGAGAAGGCATTCGGCACAAAGAGATCGCCATACGCCCAATACTCGCCACCATCGCCGGCTTAACGGCAAGAAGAATTATCTTCCCCGTCCACGAGGAGAAACGCTGACACTTTCTCGTGACGGCGGAAAACTCCTTGCCGACCTACTGGCCGCCTCAAGCGGCGCCAAGTCCCCACATGTTCGCCCTCTAATCTTTGAGAGCACAGGAACGGCGCGCGACGAGCGACCAACGCCGGGGAACCTGATATTATGCATACCCCGACTACTGATATAAGTATAGCATATCTAAAAAATCTGTCAAGTAAAATTGTGCTTTGTTTTTTAAATATCAAAAAACGGCTAATATAAGCCGTTTTTTGAAAAAATTTTAGAAACATAACAAACAATAAGATAGTTCTTGAATGATATTCAGTAACCTGTGAAAAGGTGACCTGCCCGCAATGCCTTGCATTGCAAGGTGGGCCGGGGGACAAAGAAATTTTTAGCTCCGATGTTTTAATCGGAGAGCAGACAAAATGCGTCGGCTCAAAAAATTTCTGTATCAAATGAAAGAAGCTATTTTATTGTTCTGAACATATTTTAATACCCCATCTCTTCCCCAGGAGTATGATTATGTGGTTTTTTTGGTTCTGGTTCATCAGAAATTGCTGCTTCTGTTGTGAGTAGAATAGCGGCAGCTGAAGACGCATTTTGAAGGGCTGTCCTCGTTACTTTAACTGGATCAATTATGCCATCCTTTATCAAATCATCTGAAAATTTCTCTTCCTTTGCGTTAAAACCAGCATTTTCTTTATCAGAATTCATGATCTTCTCGACCGCAACAGAACCATCAGCATTGCCTGTATTTAGAACAATTTGTCTTAAAGGAGCTTCAAGAGATCGAAGCACTATATCATAACCAAGAGCAATTTCGGGAGTAGTAAAATCAGTTGACTTATATTCTTTTGAAGATTTGAGCATTCTCATTTTCTTTGCCACTCTTATCAAAGCACTTCCTCCTCCAGCCACTATGCCTTCAGCGATAGCTGCTTTAGTAGCAGATACAGCATCCTCTACTTTTAATTTCAAATATTTCATTTCAGTTTCAGTTGCAGCCCCTACCTTTATGACACCCACTCCACCAGAAAGTTTTGCTATCCTTTCGTCTATTTTTTCTTTGTCATATTTTGAATCAATAGTTTCTTTTTGTTTTTTTAGAGATTTTATTCTTTCTTCAATGGCCGATTTGGATCCTTTGCCTCCAACAATAATAGTATTATCTTTTCTAGACACAACTTTATTTGCCCTTCCCAAAACTTCAGTTGTAACCGAATCTAGTTTTAGGCCGAGATCTTCCGAAACAACCTTTGCTCCAACGGTAATAGCTATATCTTCAAGCATTTCTTTTTTTCTATCTCCATAACCAGGAGCTTTTACAGCAAGAACCGAAAAACCCCCTCTTAATTTATTTACAACAAAAGTAGCCAGAGCTTCTCCATCTACATCATCGGCAATAATCACTAAATCTTTTTTTCCACTTTGAGCCAATGATTCAAGTAAAGGCAAGATATCTTTAATTGCAGATATTTTTCTATCTGTTATCAAAATAGGAACATCTCTATATTCTGCTTCCATTCTTTCCGCATTAGTTATCATATAAGGAGAAACATAACCTCTATCAAATTCCAAACCCTCTACGACCTCAGAATCAACACCAAATGTTTGAGATTCTTCAACTGTAACAACACCATCTTTACCAACTTTTTCTATCGTCTCAGCTATAATGGCTCCTATTTCCTCAGATTCGGCAGATATAGTTGCTACTTGCCTTATTTCTTCTTTATTTTTTATTGGTTTTGCGATAGAACTCAAAACAGAAACCGCCCTACTAGTAGCTTCTTCTATACCAGCTCTTAAACTCATCGCATTTATTCCCATAGCCGTATGCTTCATACCTTCCGTAATAATAGACTGGGCCAATATAACAGAGGTAGTGGTTCCATCTCCGGCCACATCATTTGTTTTGTTTGCCACCTCTTTTATTATTTCTGCCCCCATGTTTTCAAATTTGTTTGCGAGAGAAATCTCCTTAGCAATAGATACTCCATCATTTGTTATGGTAGGAGCGCCATAGCTTTTATCTAAGACCACATTCCTTCCTTTTGGTCCTATAGTAACTTTAACCACATTTGCAACAGCATCTACACCTCTTTTTAGAGACCTTCTTGCCTCTTCATTAAAAAGAATAACTTTTGACATGATTTTGTATTTTAGTTCTTTATTACTGCTAATATGTTTTCTTCTTTGAGGATATAGTATTCCTCTCCTTTGTATTTTATTTCATCATAACCGTATCTTGAAAAAACAACCCTGTCTCCAACTTTAACTGTCATTGGCATCTTTACACCATTGTCCCATTTTCCATCACCGAGAGCTACGACAATGCCCTGCTCTGGTTTTTCTTTACTTACAGTATCTGGAATTATAATACCAGAGGACGTTTTGGATGTTTCTTCCTCGGACAAAGGCTTCAAAACAACCCTATCGTTAAGAGGGCAAATACCAAAATTTAAACTTATTTTGTTATTTGGTTTTGCCGGCTTGGACATTTTTTTCTCAGACAAATTTTGCTTCTTTTTTTTCAACATAAGTTTAAAATTAAATTACTAATAATGCTTTGACATTATAATAACTTTTCTCGTTAAAATAAACTTGACACTCTACAATAATATTACAAAATAATAATTTACCCCGATCGTATATTGCAGATAATTATGATTGTGATATACTGTCCTCAACATAATGTTACCTTACATTCAAATAGGACTGGCGGTTATTTTGGTCGCCTTAATACTTGTGCAACATTCTGAGAACTCTCTAGGGAGTGCCTTTGGCGGTGGAGACGTTGGAAGCAATACAAGAACAAAAAGAGGACCAGAACTTTGGGTCTTTAGAATAACCATTTTGGTAGCATGTTTGTTTGTAGTCTCAACCATAGTCAATCTTTTATACTAAATTATTAAAAACTAAAATTAATTTGAAATATTTTAGTTTCTAAAATATTAATGAAATCTGAAAATAAAATAGCATCTTTTTTCAATGCCTTATTTGTAAAAAATAGGAATTTTGGTTTTGTAGAAAAAATAGAAAATACCATAACCAAAATGAATCCGACCGAAAAATTATTCTTCTATTTTTTCTGCTCTGTTTTCGTTATTTCAAGTCTTATTCTTGCGTTCAGAGTAAACAATATTTTTCTTGTGGAAGTCCCAAAATTTGGAGGTAGTTTTTCAGAAGGCATAATCGGATCGCCAAGATTTATAAATCCAATATTAGCTATTTCAGACACAGACAAAGACATTTCCACTTTAGTATATTCTGGATTGTTAAAAGCAGACAAAGAAAATGGTTTTGTAAACGATCTCGCAGAAAGTTATAAAATATCAGATGACGGAACAACTTACGATTTCAAATTGAAAGAAGCTTATTTCCACGATGGAAAAAAAGTGACAAGTGATGATGTTATATTCACAATTCAAAAAATATTAGATCCTGTAATAAAAAGTCCAAAAAGAAGCAATTGGGAAGGAGTGATGATCGAAAAAATAAGTGAAAATGAAATAAGATTTGTTTTAAATAAAGCATATTCCCCTTTTCTACAAAACCTAACCTTGGGAATATTACCAAAACACATATGGGAAAATGTATCTTCAGAAGAATTTCCTTTTAGTCAATTCAACATAAATCCGATAGGTTCTGGCCCATACAAAGTAGATAAAATCTCTAGAAACTCTGGAGGCATTCCCACATCAATAGTCTTTGCTCCTTGGAAAAAATATCATCTTGAAAAGCCAATTATAAAAAAGATAACTTTAAAATTCTTTTCCAATCAAAATGATTTAATGAAAGCATACGAAAATAAAGATGTAGAAGGTATATCAGTTTTGTCTCCAAGTATTACAAAAGAGATAAAAAACCAGAACAATCTTTATACTTTTTCTTTACCAAGAGTTTTTGGAATATTTTTTAATCAAAACAACGCCACAGTCCTGGTCAACAAAGAAGTAAGAAAGGCTCTTGAATTGGCGACACCAAAAGCAGATATTTTAGAAAATGTTTTGTTTGGCTACGGTAAAATTTTAAATGGACCAACCCCAGAATACACCGAAGAAGATGTCCTTTCAGCGAAAGGAAATATTGAGGAAGCGATAAAAATTCTATCAGACGCTGGTTGGGTAAAAAACGAAAATGGTATTTTAGAGAAAAAAACAAAATCTGGAAAAGAAATACTTTCTTTTTCAATATCGACATCTGATTCAGAAGATCTAAAAAAAGTGGCCGAAATTATTAGGGATTCGTGGGCAAAAATTGGAGCCATAGTTGAAATAAAAGTATTTGAATCAAGCGACCTTAGTCAAAATATAATAAAGGGAAGAAAATTTGATGCTTTGCTTTTTGGAGAAGTGGTAGACAATAATAGCGATCTTTATCCTTTCTGGCACTCTTCAGCAAGAAACGACCTGGGTTTAAACATAGCTCTTTATGCAAATATAAAAGTAGACAAAGCTCTCGAAGAAATACAGAGAAGTTCTGACGAAAAAGAAAATAGGGAGAGAAAAGAGATAATTAGATCAGAAATAAAAGAAGATATACCAGCTATATTTTTGTTTTCTCCAAGTGCAACATACCTTCCTTCAAATAAAATAAAAAACATTACATTAAAAAATATATCCGCCCAAAATGAAAGATTCTCTTTCATAAACGAGTGGTATATAGAAACCGAAAAAGTTTGGAGCTTTTTTGTAAACTAAAAAATTTAATAAATAATTAAAAACATGGCTGAATATAGAAGAAGTAGAATAAGAAGTTTCCACGCAAAGGAAAAACCGAAGGTTATTAAACCAACAAGAGAAATTATTCAAAATTATACAAACATTGTCGGTAAAAAGACCCCGAGGAAATCTTCTTATTTAAGAAAAAAATTTACAAACACAAATAGTCGTTTTGGTGCAGAGGAAAACAGAAAAGAGTTGAAAGAAACAACCGAAACCTTATCAATACCAAAGGTAGAAGAAGGAAACATTAGAATAATTCCGCTCGGAGGAGTTGAAGAGATAGGAAAAAATATGACAGTCATTGAAACAGCAGACGATATAATTGTCATTGATGCAGGATTTCAATTTAGAGACGAAGACACTCCTGGGGTAGATTATATATTACCAAACACAAAATATCTTGAGGAAAGAAAAGATAAGATAAGGGGTGTAATTATAACACACGGACACTTAGATCACATAGGGGGAATACCTTATATCATGCCAAGAATTGGCAATCCACCCATTTATTCAAGATCTCTTACCACCATAATGATAAAAAAGAGACAGGAAGAATTTCCTCATCTCCCAGCTTTGGACATAAAAATAATTGAAAAAGGAGAAGGTATAACTTTAGGGAAATTAAAAGTAAAATTTTTCTCAGTAACTCACACTATTCCAGATTCAATGGGTGTTATTATAGAGACCCCTTATGGGCTTATCGTAAACCCTGGAGATATAAAACTAGAGCATGAAAATGGCATACCAACCGAAAAAGAAGAAAGAGAATATGAAAAATTTGAAAAAGCAAAAGACGAAAAAGAAAAAGTCCTTCTACTTATGATGGATTCGACAAATGTTGATAATCCGGGTTTTTCCACACCAGAAAAACTAGTTCATAAAAATTTAGACGAAATAATAAAAAACACAAAGAGAAGAATGATCATAGGCACTTTTGCTTCTCAAATAGAGAGAATAATAGCCATCATGGAAACGGCCGAGAAGTATGGTAAAAAGGTGGTAGTAGAAGGAAGGAGTATGAAGCAAAATATTGAAATAGTCAGAAGTCTTGGTTTGTTGAAAGTAAAAAAAGAAACAATAGTTGGTGTTGAAGATATAGAAAATTATCCACCAGACAGAGTGGTTGTCTTAGCAACAGGAGCTCAAGGAGATGAATTTGCCGCCCTTATGAGAATGTCAAACAAAAGTCATAAATATATAAAAATAAACAAGCGCGATACCATACTTCTTTCTTCATCTATAGTTCCAGGAAACGAAAGAGCTGTCCAGAAACTAAAAGACAATTTAGCCAGACTTGGAGCAAAAATAATACATTACAGAACTTCAGATGTTTATATTCATTCTACAGGACACGGCAACAGAGGAGAACTCGAATGGATACACAAAAAATTGAAACCTAAATTTTTTATACCAATACACGGTAGTCATTATATGCTTCGTGTTCATGAAGAATTAGCTCAAAGTTTGGGAATGCAAGAAAAAAACATAGTAGTACCAAACAACGGAATGATAATCGAAATACAAAACAAAGGTCAAAAAATAAATGTTCTGAAGCAAACAGCTCCCTCATCCCCTGTTATGGTTGATGGATTTGCTATTGCCGATGTTCAAGAAGTTGTAATGAGAGACAGAAAAATGCTATCTGATGATGGCATGTTTGTAATAGTGGCCATAATAGATTTAAAAACCGGTAAATTAAAAAAATCACCAGATCTTATTTCTAGAGGATTCGTATATCTTAGAGAATCTCAAGAACTTTTGGGTCAAACCAGACTTATAATCAAAAAAACAATCGAAGATAATACACGGGGGATGAATCCGATAAATTTTGATTTTATAAAAGGCAATGTTACAGATGCCGTCTCTCAATTTTTGTTTCAAAAAACAGCCAAACGTCCAATAGTCATCCCTGTAATTTTAGGAGTTTAACTTAAAAAGTTGATTTTTATAAAAAACAGAATGAAAATGATTTATTTAGCCGGATTTCTTATAGCAATTCATTTGGCTTTAATATCTTATATAAATTCATCTCTTCTTAAACAATTTGTTGACGATAATTTTTTAAACACTCTGTACATAATAGGATCTGTCTTTAGTATAATTTTTCTATTTTCGACCCCAGAACTATTACGAAAATACGGTAGTGTTTCAGTTTTCTCTTTGCTTCTGGTGGCTGAAATAATATCAGTGTTTGGTATGGGCACACTCAAAAATCCTATCTTTATCATTGCCTTTTTTATTCTGCACACCGCTCTTAGTTCGGCCTTATATCTATGCTTGGATATAAACACAGAACAAGAAATAAAGACCGAGAGCACGACCGGATCTAAAAGGGCGACACTTTTGACTTTTGCAAATATTGCTTGGGCTCTTTCTCCCCTAATTTTCTCTTTTCTTATTATTCAAAATAATTTTACAAATGTTTATATTTTATCGGGTCTATTTCTAATACCTCTTCTTTTAATGATAATTTTGTTTTTCAAAAATACAGACAAATCAAAAATAGAAGAATCAAATATTATCTTGGCCATTAAATCTCTAAGTAAAAGAAAAGATGAGAGACGGATTGTTTTAATACAATTCGTCTTAAACTTTTTTTATTCTTGGATGGTTATATATTTACCCTTGCTTTTGAATAAAGAAATTGATTTCGGTTGGGATAAAATAGGTATTATTTTCACCATAATGCTTTTACCATTTTTGATCTTTCAATTACCAGCAGGCTTTTTGGCAGACAAAAAATTTGGAGAAAAAGAAATTTTAATTTTAGGCCTTGTGATAATGTTTGTCTCCACCTTCTCAATCCCTCTAGTCAAATCGCAGATACTTTGGTTGTGGGCTCTTATATTATTCATAACTAGAATTGGCGCAAGTTTGGTAGAAATATCAAGTGAAAGTTATTTCTTTAAACACGTAAGAGAGAAAGACACTGGACTTATAAGCCTTTTCAGGGCAGTTCGTCCCCTATCTTATGTTGCGGCTCCTCTTATAGCCATGACGGTTGTCCATTTCTTTTCTTATTCCACTTCTTTTTATTTCTTAGCTTTTTTTGTAATATTAGGTTTATTATTTATTCCTAAAGTTGACACAAAATAAAATATGGAGAGTGTAAATAAATTAAATAATGCAGAAAAAGATGTAATAAATCCTGACGAATTTTTTGAACAAATTTTACATTCCCCAATCATTGCTAGCGGAAGAGATGGAATAATATTGAAAGTAAATATATCTAATCTAGGAAAAGAAGCTGTGGAGATGATGAAAAAAAATGGAATAGAAATAGATTTAGAAGAAGGTGGTTACGCCTTAAAAATGTTGAAAGTTTATAAAGAAGGTTTTGGTCAAAGAGAATACGAAATTCAAAAAAGAGCTTACCATGTATTAAAAGATGTTGATAATGCGGCTAAAGTACCAAAGCCAATAGTAATGAAAATACAACATTTAAACGAATCGGACAAAAATTATTTAAGATCACACGCACCATTTGTTGGAGACAAAGTGGAATTGATTCTTATGGATTATATAGAAGGTAGTGATCTAGCGACATATATTTATGATTTTATACTCTCGAAAAACTCTTTTGATCCGAGCGTTCTAGAAAATATGAGTTTTGAAGAAAAACACTCAGCGGTAAGTGATATACTAAATTTTGAAAAACCAAAAGATGCAGACAGTAGTGGTTTTAAGGAACTTTATTCAGTAAGAGATAATATGAGAAAAATTATGTCTTTTCTAAAAAAACATAATTTTGAGATCAATAAAGAATCTTTAGACAAAATAACAAGCGCAATAAGAATACTTGAAGAAAACGGAATATTTCACAACGATTTACATGAAAGAAATGTAATACTAGACGAAAATGGAAATCCTTTTATTATTGATTTTGGCAGATCTGTGACAAATAAAAGCGATCAAGAAAGTGACGATATGGCAATAGTTAGAAGATATCAGGAATTGCAAAGAAAAGAAACTGAGGCCAAGGAGGATTGGGAAGATTTAGCAGATGCCATAACAAAATCAAAACAATGGTCAGAAAAAATTGCAAACTACAAAAAACATATAATATCGGGCAACAAAACAATTGTTTTAAATAGTATTTTGGCAGAATTACATGAAGACAATAAATTATTGAAAAATCTGGCTACTCTATTTATCTTATGTAAAGAAGGTGTATCTTTAGAAGATATCCTAGAAATAACAAACGAGATAGAAAAAGTGACAAAAAGAGAATTCACAAGAAGAAAGATCTCTGATTTAAAAAATACCTTAAAACGAAAAACTTAAAAAAATTAAGGTTCTAAAATGCCTTCGGTTTCTCCATCTACAGATATAATTACTTTATCAATATCGGGCAAAGACACCAAAGTATTTTCTATTTGAGACTTTATTGACTCCACCCTACATGAGCCAGCCACACCTTCATTAAAATCGGGGTGAAAATCAACATAAGCGACAAAATCTATTATTTCAAATTTACCAAACATTACTCCGCTATTTATTGAATTAAAATAACCCAAATCTTTTTCTGTTTGAGTTGGACCAGAAAGTAGGGATTCAAGAGCGCCAATACCAAGACTTTCTGCATTTATTATTTTCCTTGAGACAGGAAAAACAAGCGAACAATCTTCTTCTGATCCCATATTTTTATTTCCAAAATAAACAAAAACTTCTTTTTGATAAGGAAATGTGTTGGCGATCTCTTTGTCTGAATCTAAAAAAACAGATGTTTTATAAAATTTTGTAACTGAAAGAAAAATGAGAAAACAAGCTATTATATACAAAAATATTTTAAGCCCATTTAACATAAAAATATCTTAAGCTTTATTTTTTCTTTGTCTTGATGGTCTTGGTCTTGCAAATTGAGAAAGTAAAACTGTAAAAAGAGTCTTTATAAAACCAGAGGCTTCCGAAGAAAGTTCGTTGCCAAAAAAACTAACACCTTTAGAAAAACTCTTGGCAATAAATTCAGCTTCTTTTCGAGCAATTTTTGAAAGTTTTTTTATGTCTCGCAAAATTGAGAGAACATAGAAAAGGGCTAATAATAAAACTCCAGCTACTGCGATAGTCGCAACTGAAGCTATAGAAAAATAAATATCAGAGTAATTCATAAAATCATTTTATAATTTATAAAAATTAAAAGCAAAAAAACTGTTGATTTCTTTTTAATTGCTTCCTGCGATAAAAATAGTCAAAGCAAAAGAAAGATATATAAAAAATAGAAAAACACCTTCTCTTTTTGTAATCTTTCTTTCTGTTTTGGTAAAGAAAAAAAAGAAAATAGCAGATAAGACTAAGAAAGCACGACTAATCAAGAAAAGTTCCATTCCGTCTGTGTATATTGGTTTTATAATGGCCACCAAACCAAGAACCAGAGAAGCGGGTACAATAACAGAACCCATCAAATTGCCCATAATCATTGAGGATTGATTTTTTATAGCTGAACTTACCGAAAAATATATTTCTGGAAGAGCGCTGCCAAAACCAACCACAAGCATACCGACTATCATGATCGGTAGATTTAATTTTAGAGCTAAAAATTCTGCCGAAAAGACAACCCCTTGAGCCGACAAAATGAGCATCAATAAAGCACCTAATATTTTAGAAGAATCAAATAAAAAAATTTTGAAATCTTTAACCAAAACATCTTCTCCTTCATTGTAAATTTTTTCAAATCTTTCTTTTTTTGAGAAAAGCCAAAACATATAAAAAACAAAAAGGCCGATCAAAATAAAACCGTCTCCCATGCCGAGCACACCGTCAGAAATAAGTATTATGGGTAAAATAGAAGAAACAATAGTGAATATGGAAGTAGTTTGTATAGTCTCACTTTCAGCCGGTATCTCATTATCTTTTGCAAAAAACAAAGCAATGGCTACTGCCAAAGTTAGAGCTATAAGATTATTGCCTAAGATATCTCCAAGAGAAAGCTCAGGTACTTGATCGATAGCAGAAGTTACGCCGACAAAAAAATTAGGTAGAGAAGCAGAGATAGCCATCACAAAAAAAGCTACCACAAACTCTTTTAAACCAAGCAGATGAGATATTCTCAAAAGGCTTTTGATTATAATTTCTCCAGAAACATATAACAAATAACAGCCGCCTATAAAGATTGAGATGTAAAAAAACCAATCCATATTTTACAGATTTTCTAATATTACTTTTTTAAAATCTTGATAAGATTTAGGGTTTTCTATAATTTTTTCGTTTATAAAAAATGTTGGAGTCCCCTGTATACCAGATTTTATAGCGTGTATTCTTTGTGATCTTACAAAATCTTTTATTTCATTCGAATTAAAATCTTTAATGAATTTATCTAAATCTAATTTCAAAAGAATGGCGTACGATTCAAAGAGAGGCATCACATCAGAAATGCTTGCCCACTCACTTTGTTTTTCGAAAAGAATATCATGCATTTCCCAAAATTTTCCCTGTACTCCAGCGGACTGAGAAGCTCTAGCGGCAAATTCTGCGTTAGGGTGAATATTGTTTAGAGGAAAATGACGATAAACAAAGGTAACCCTATCTCCAAATTCAGCTATGAGTTGTCTCATTATTGGATAATATGATCTGCAAGCTGGACATTCAAAATCACTATATTCCATGATTACAACAGAAGAACTGGCTAAACCTTTTATATTATCCAGTGGGTGTAAAACTCCAATTTTAAAATCTTTACTCAAAGAAGAACTACTCCCGCCGAATAAAAACAGAGCTCCGACTAATACCAAAACCAAAACAATCCAAATAATATTTTTCTTCATGTAAATTTATAAAATTTATGCTATTATTGATACTAATTATAACTAATTTTAACAAAGATGTCATACATAAAAAATTTAGAAAAAGACACAATTAAAAATAATTATTTTAGAAAAGTTTTAAATACAACCGAGAAGAGTCAGCTGGTTGTAATGTCTTTACTCCCAGGAGAAGATATAGGAGAAGAAGTACATGATGTTGATCAGTTTATTCGTATTGAACAAGGTAAAGGAAAAGCTGTATTAAACGGAGAAGAATTTGACATAGAAGATGATTTTGCTGTTGTTGTACCAGCGGGAGCAATGCACAACATTATAAATACTGGCGATACCGAAATGAAACTCTATACAGTCTACACCCCACCAGAACACAAAGATGGCACAATCCATAAAACTAAAGAAGAAGCGATGGAAGCCGAAAAAAACGAACACTAATCATTTTATCTACAAAACAAAAAAGAAGTCATCATGACTTCTTTTTTGTTTTAATTGTTATTTATTCAACAAATCTTCAATCATTTGTTTTAGAGCTTCATATGGATAAGCCCCCGGTATAGCTTCTTGCTTTTTACCTTTATCGTAAACTACTACACTCCAAGGGGTACCCCTGCCTCCAGTAGCGACCGCATTCTGAAACTGACTTTCTATTTTTTCTCTATATTTGTCGCTCGATAAACATTCTTTGAATTTGACTACATCTAAGCCAACATATTCGGCAATCTTTGGAAGTTCCGCAAGATCAAGACCATCGTTTGATGGAGTAATTTCATATATTCTATCCGTGTATTGCCAAAATTTATCATTTCCACCCAATTCTCCCGCACACTCTAAAGCTGTTGCTTCCGCTCTTGCTTTTGAATGAATCTGATCAAGTGGGAAATGTCTGTAGATCCATGCAACCTTTCCACTTGGACCGTATTCATCAAAAATTTGCTTCATTGAAAGATGAAATTGTTTGCAATAAGGACACTCTGTATCAGAATATTCAATGATTAAAATTTTAGCGTTTCTATCTCCTCTTATATAATCTTTATCTGACACCTTATCCACTTTTTTCAAAGAAGCCGAAACCTGATCTGTAGGCGCCTTATTTACAGATTCAGACTCCCCTTTTCCTGTATAGATGACCGCTCCGGCAATCAATATGCCAGCAAAAATTATTGCCATGGGTATTGATAATTTATTTTCATCTGATTTAAAAAACATGAATTTAAAAATTAAAACTTATAAAGAGTTTGTTCATTTTACCAAAGTTATTAATAAAAAAATAGCGCGTTGCAACTTGTACAACGCGCTTCTGCTTTCCGCTCTCTTTTCACGATTCCCCCGCGACTCACAAGGAGGAAATATTCTACCAACTTAATTGTACACCCACACAAAAACAAAAGTCCATTTTTTATCCCCATATTATCCACACCTATAAATGATGCCTCCTCATCATTTACTTAATCCCCTTTTTTTGTTATTTTAAAGTCACTTATTTAAAAAATTTGGGAGATCGTCTAATGGTAGGACAGCGGACTCTGAATCCGTTAATCTAGGTTCGAATCCTAGCCTCCCAGCTTTGGTTGGAATTATCGAGTGACCAAGATGGGTCAGAAATGGTCTGATTAAGTTCTGGACCAAGACCCATTTTGAGTCAAAGAAAAATCATTCGTTTTTGCGAGTGATTTTTCTTTGTGTCGTTACGCTAGTACTACCACCTTTTCTCGCATCACTAATTTATCTTTCAAGTGTGATAAGAGTTCTCTCTTCTCAAACATACTCCCTTCCTTCAAAATATACTTGGCATAATTTTTCATATCTACATCCATTACTTCCACTTTCTGTTCCTTACCTCCGATAATACTCTGAAATTTATTTACTCTCTCCGCCTCATCTCGGAGCCGACTTCTCAACCCCAATTCATCTATATTTACCTGATCTATTATATTAAGTAGCTGCAGTATCAGTTCTTCTTCTCTCAAATATCCATTTTTGCAATTAATATTCCTACTCCTCGTACACCCATAGTAGATGTATTTATTCACCGTCCCGTCTTTAAGCTTTTTAAACTTCTCATCAGCTGTTATCCCAGATCCGCACTTACCGCACTTAAACAATTTAGTGAAGGCAAATTCTTTACTCTCATATTTCAAACCTGTCTCATCAGTCAGTACTTTCTTAGCTTCCATATACAACTCTTTGGTGATTAAGGGTTCGTGTATACCTTTATACCAAGTACCGCTTTTTAGGGGATATTCAAATTCACCATAGTAGAAAGGAGTATTGAAAATTTTATAGACATTGCTTAACCAGATTTTCTTACCATTAGGTGTCCTAAACCCGATTTCTTGGAGCCATTTAAAAACCTTCCTACCACTCCATTTATCATTAGCTACTTTTTCAAACATCTGCCGTACTATCGGCGCTCGGTTTGGATCAGTCATCACATATCCCTTCCTGTCAGTCCTTCTCTCGTTCAGATATCCAGTCGGAGCAGGTGCAGGCCAGAGACCCATCTCACATTTAGCTCGCAGACCTCGCTTTACATTGAGTCCCTTCTGATCATTTTCCAACTTACCTTGAGCTCCAAGTATCATGAGCAGAAACTTTTCGTTTGGATTGTTGGTAAATCTCTGACTGAATGTACGTATTTCCACAATCACTTTTTGATCTAGAAAATCGACTAGTATTCCGAGGTCTCCCGCATTCCTTGATAGTCTGTCTGGTGCCCAAGTTAGTATGGCGTTAAACCTGCCAGCTCTTAATTCATCGATCATTTTGTTAAACTCTGGTCTTTGACCTGTCGCTTTAGCCGAATGTGCCTCTCTCTTTATTTCCACTACCTTGATACCTTCTCGTTCTGCCAGTTGGAGCATCTCCTTTACTTGACTCTCAATACTCATGGCTTGCTTTTCATCTGACTCGGTACTTTTCCTGGCATACAGGCAGTACCTCAAATTCTCCTTTAATATCTCTTGTTGCATATTCCTTAAATTAGCTTGTATACCAAAGGAATGACGCAACAGGTCTTGGGAGTCTAGGAGGGGTGTTGGTAACTTTTAGACAAACAAAATCCGCCTCCTCCGGATTTTGTCCCGAAGGGGGCGGTTGAGCTTCTATTT
>CAZRMR010000013.1:0-560 GCA_964601245.1 uncultured Candidatus Saccharibacteria bacterium | reverse complement strand
CATGTCCAGGATGATCGCTTTGGCCTGCTTGAGATCGCCGTCATCAGCTCCAGTGTCTTTCTTGAAGCGAGAGAACTTGTCTCCGATCGGAGCGAGTTTATCTCGGACTTCCTTATTGATCAACGACTGAAGCAAATCTCGCATCATTTGGTCTTGTTCCACGTTGCTCTCCTATTTCAAAGGTGCTAAGGGTTTACTCCCACCGCAACATTCAAACCTTAAATGTTCTGGTGGGAGCCCGATCGAAGACCGGGCTGTTGGAGAAGGTCAGACGAGAGCCTTTCGGATTTCGTCTGCGAGGCGAGCACGCCTAGCGAGCGTTGCCTCGTCCTTCGCCTTCGCCGCTTCGTAGTGATTGCGCATACGCTTGGCCTGGTTGAGCAGGTGCTTGATCCGCTCATTCGTTACGGCGTAATACTGGCCGATTTCCTCGATCGTCTTGGCTTCCTGCTCGATACCGTAGCGCATGCGGACGATGTTCTCGTGCCGCTCCGTCCACTTCAATCGAGGATAACCTCGTTTTTTGTTTTTTTTCATCTCCGAGAAAGGGATCTCGAAAG
>CAZRMR010000012.1:15164-17127 GCA_964601245.1 uncultured Candidatus Saccharibacteria bacterium | reverse complement strand
GCCCACCCTCCGAATTTGCCTTTGCCTGCGCCACAGGCGAGGCATTCCATCACCCACTTCTCACTACCGCGCGCCAGCGCGCGGCCACACTTTTCTCAGAAGTTTCTGTTTGTGACCCTACGCGGAATCGAACCGCGCTTTTCGCCTTGAGAAGGCGACGTCCTAACCGATAGACGATAGGGCCTCACTTTGTCTGCCTTGGGCAAAATTCGGTTGCCAAAAGCCTTCAAAGACGAAAATAATAATAACATTTTTTATTAAAACAAAAAACCGTAAGCAGATCGTACGGTTTTTTGGAAGAATAGCTTTTTTATTCGGCAACTTCTTCTTCAGGAGTAGCAGGAGCCACTTCTTCAGTCTCTCCTCCTTCAACACCTTCTGCAGGAGTAGCTTCTGTATCAACAGCTTCTCCCTCGGTGGTCATGGTTTCGTCTTTCTTGTTTTCGTCGTCCATAATATCGAGGTTAAAAGATTTATAAAAAGGCCTGAGGCCTTGGTTAAATAATATCATCTATAAATAATAAATCAAGAAGATATTTCTTTTTGCAAAACATCTTCTGGCCTATCTGGAGGTAATTCATAATAATTTATAAGAAATTTGGTGATATTAAGAAAAGGGTCAGTCAAAGTTTCAGAAGCATACCTCACACCTTTAGGATAAATATGGAACAAAAATACAAGAAAACGAGGTTTGTATGCAGGAAAATAACCAAAGAAGGAATGCAAATACTTACCTTCAACATAACCAGACCTCCCCTCATCTGCCATTTGAGCAGTACCTGTTTTGGCAGCTATGCTATAACCAGGTATTTTAGCAGTACCACCACGAAGAGAAGTATCCACCACTTTAACCAGCATTGAAGTTATTTCTTCAGATGTCTCTTTTTTTATGACTCTTTTACCTGGAGGAAAACTCATTTTTTTTGTTAATCCATTCTCATATTCTATTTTTTTTATAATATGGGGAGAGATAAGTTCTCCTCCATTTGCCAAAACAGAAAGAGCTCTCACTGTAGCTATAGGAGTAATTGCGATACCTTGACCATAAGAAGCAGTAGCCATTTCTATATCTCTATTTGTTTCCAAGTTGCTTATAAGACCCCTCGTCTCATTTGGTAAGTCAATACCGGTTTCTATACCAATAGCAAAATTTTTCATGTATTCAGAAAAATTTTCACTACCCATTTTTTTAACAACAAAAGCAACGCCAGTGTTTAAAGATTGGTTTAAAACTTCTTGCATACTGACTGTACCCCTACCCTTTCCGTCATAATTTGAAATTCTTTCTCCATTCAAAACCAAATATCCAGCATCATAATAAGTGGTATTTTGATTTATAAAACCAGAATCAATGCCGGAGGCCATTGTCAAAGGTTTTATAATAGAACCCATCTCATAAACACTTTCAACAATTGGATTTTTAAATAAATTTATATCACTATTTTTAAAATCATTTGGATCAAAAGAAGGATTCCAAGCAATAGCAAAAATTTCACCAGTCATTGGGTCTATAATTATTCCCCCAGCTCCATCGCTTGACCATTTTTCTCTTATATTTTTCAATTCATTCTCCAAAAATTGTTCTACAGTTGGTTCTATAGTAGTCACTATATTACCTTCTTCTTGGGGGACATCATTTAAAGATTCTCTAACATTTGAAAAAAATTCTGCAAAAAAATTATTATAAGCTTTGTTTGGGTCCCTTTTTAATATATCCTCATAGTATCTCTCGAGACCATACCTACCAGCCAATTCATTATCTTTGTAAGCAACGAAACCAATTGTTTGAGAAGCAAGTTTTAATCCAGGGTAAAATCTCCATTTATCAGTTGATATATGAACCCCATATATATTTAATTTTTTTATTTTTTCTGCCGTTTCTGAATTTATATGATTTATTATTTCTTCGTTTTTACTTTCTTTTTTTGATATCTTTTTGTCAAATTCAATTTTGTCTATTGGT
>CAZRMR010000012.1:0-15154 GCA_964601245.1 uncultured Candidatus Saccharibacteria bacterium | reverse complement strand
AATCAGCTAAAGTCAAACCAACTTACTTAGACACTGAATTCAAACTTTCATAAACAAAATCAGGATTTTTTATAATTGAAGGGTTTATAGAAATAGTATAACCAGTCCTTGATATAGCCGCTGGTATTTTTTCTCCATTTTTACTAAAAAAATATATCTCGCCCCTATTATATGAAATAGTGTTTTTGTTCACATATTGTCTCTCGGCCATTTCAACAAAATATTTTCCGTGAACAATTTGGACAAAATACAATTTTACTACCAACAAAAAGCCTATTAGTATGACAACTATTGATATAAATCTTATCCTGCCACTCATTTTTTATTTATTGGGTTTTTAAAGACAGAGATCTTGAAACTTTATATTCTATAAACTTCTTATTGTTTACTTCTACAAAACCCATGCTTTTAGCTCTCTCCACGCTCAATTTGCTCTCAAGAAGCAAGCGATCGGATTCTAGTTGACTCACCACAACAGAAGCAGATTGATATTCTTCTTTAACCTTTTCCATCGCAGTAACAATCCTAACCGCAGAACTTGCAAAATATACATAAAATATAAAACAAGCGAATATTAAAAACAACAAAACAATCTTAATTATATTGTTTTCGGGTACAGTTATTGCTTTTTCTTTTATGTATTTAGTCATTTTATTTTTTACTTATAATTCTTAATTTTGCACTTCTTGATCTTGGATTTATTAAAATTTCATTTTTATTTGGGATTATTGGTTTTTTATTTATCAAATCGAGAACACCCTCATTTTTTTTGTTATTGAAAAAATTTTTAACAATTCTGTCTTCCAAACTATGGAAGGTTATGACAGCTATTCGACCATTTTTAGCCAATATTTCAAAAGATTTTTTCAAACCTTCCTCCAGAGCCCGTAATTCATCATTTACAGCGATCCTTAAGGCTTGAAAAGTTCTTGTGGCTGGGTGTATCCTTCCGAATCTATAAAAAACTGGGGTTGCTTTTTTTATTATTTCTGCAAGTTCAAGAGATGTTTCTATTGGCTTTCTTGATCTGTATTCAACAATTGCTTTCGCTATTCTCCTTGAATATCTTTCTTCTCCATATCCATATATAATCGTTGATAAACTCTCCTCACTCCAGTTGTTTACTATTTCGTGGGCGGTCACATCATCTTCATTCCTGTCGCTTTTTAATGTCATGATGAGTGGCTCTTCTTTGTTAAAACTAAAACCCCTCCCTTCTCCGCTCTCGTCATAAAACTGATCTGCACTCCAGCCAAGATCGAAAAGTATTTTGTTCGGGCTTTTTATACCTAGCATCTCCGGAGCTTTTTCTATATTTCTAAAGTTAAGAACAGCTAATCTGGGTTTTAAACCAAGGAGAGAAAGTCTTTCTCTTGTTATAGAAATAGACATATCGTCTACATCAATACCACAAATCGTTACGTTTGAACCCATTCTCTTCCAAACCTCTTCCATATGTCCGCCAGAACCGGCGGTGGCATCAAGATACACATCTCCAATTTGGAGCTGAAGCCCATCTATTGCCTCTTTCAAAAGAACACTTTTATGCAAGCTCATGGCTTTTGAACTTACATTATTCCCAAACCTGATAATTTTTCTGCTAATCCATCTGCGCTTTTCTCTATCTGTTTTCTGCAATCAGTCCACGATTTTTCATTCCATATTTCTACTCTGTTTTTAACTCCAATCAAAACAACTTTGTTTTTTAGATTGGCGCGCTCTCTAAGAAAATCTGGAACTAAAATTCTTCCGGCACTATCTACTTCTGCTTCACTAGCTCCGCCAAACATGTATCTACCGAAATTTCTTGCATCAGCAGAGAGCATTGAAGAATTATCTGACAATCTATCTGCAATCTTGTTCCATTCCTGATTGGTAAAAACCCACAAACACTGATCAAGCCCAGAAGTCACTACCACCTTTTTTCCTAAAATAGAACGAAATTTAGAAGGTAGAGAAATCCTGTTTTTATCATCAATCGTGTGTGTGAATTCACCTATTAACATTTTTAAAGTTATTCTAATAATATCCCACTCTTTCCCACTTAGTTCCATTTTATACCACTATATATAACTAGTCCACCACTTTCCCCTGTGGATAACAAAAATACAATGATTTACATTGTATTTTTAAAGAAAAAAGTATTTAGATCTAATATTTTACTTTGGGCGCATTAGTGGGAAAAGCTGTAATTCCCTAAGAGGTTTATCGGCCAAAAAAGCAAAAAGTCTTTCACCAAAACCAAAACCACAAGTCGGTGGCATACCATGTTCCAACATTTCTACAAATTCCCAATCTGGCATCATTGCTTCTTTATCTCCCGCTTCAATAAGTTTTTGTTGAACTTCAAATCTCTTTTTTTGATCAATTGGATCATTAAGTTCCGAATAACCCCTGCCAACTTCTGACCCAGCAATAATAGGTTGGAACATTTGAACTGTTTTTCCGTCAGGATTTAATTTTGCCAAAGGCCCTATAAGAGTAGGGTGATTTACCAAAAAAGCCGGACCAGAAATATTTTTTCGACAATATTTCCAAAGCGAGTCAGTTAATCTCTCTTTATTTTCACCTTCATAAGATACTCCTAATTCTTCCAACTTTTCCTTCATTTCAGAAAGAGTGGCTGAAATCACGTCAAGATTGATTTGTTTTTTTATTTCTTCTACATAATCAATCTCTCCCCATTTTTCCGCCAAATCAAATGTATGCCCTCTTGTAGTAAATTTTGTTTTACCAAATACCTCCATTGCTATAGTGCGATACATTTTTTTAACTAACTCCATTCCATCTTTGTAATCTGCATAACCCCAGTAAAATTCCATATTAGTAAATTCTTGCAAATGGTCTGGGCTAGAACCTTCGTTTCTATAAACCCTACCTATTTCAAATGTTTTTGGAAAACCGGCAGACATAAGCCTTTTTTGCCAAAGTTCTCCAACAGAGATACGCAAAAATACGTCTAAATCATAATCACTGTGGTGTGTTTTAAAAGGTTTGGCCTCGGCTCCTCCAGTTGTTATTTCGAGCGTTGGAGTCTCAACTTCCAAAAAACCTTCTTTTTTCAAAAATTCTCTAATGACATCCCAAAATTTACTCTTCTTTAAAATTAACTTCCGCAACTCTTCATTCATAAGTAAATCTAGATATCGTTTTCTATATCTTTCGTCTGTATCTTGAAGACCATGCCATTTTTCTGGCAAAGGTGATAAAGATTTTGAAGCCATTATCCAATCAAGCATCAAAACACTCTGCTCGCCCCTTTGAGAAGTTAGAGCTTTACCTTTTACCGAAATAAAATCACCAATGTCTACCGTGTCAACAAAAAGAGAAAAAACTTCTTCATTTAGATTATCTTTTTTTACTATTATTTGTAATTTTTCTGTACCATCAAATAAAACAACAAAAAGAATGGCCCCCTGCCCACGAATAGCGATCACCCTACCAGCAACAGAAAAAAATTTCTCAGATTTTTCTAAATTTTCAAAATCATTTTTAACTTCAAACAAAGAAAAATCTTTTGGTATTTTAGCTGGATAAGGATCAATACCTTTAGATTTTAAAATTTGTATTTTTTTAAGCCTAGCTTCCTTTATCTCTTCCAATGACGCCATTTCAAAAAAATTAATATTAATTACTTTAATTATTATACTTTTTAAAAAAAAGTCCAGAAAAAGACAAAAACAATATCCTAAAAATTACTTTATTGATATTATTTTGTATTTGATAACACCAGAGGGTGCTTCAAAAGAAAAAGACTCCCCCTTCTTTTTTCCTATCACAGCTTCACCAAAAGGAGAATGAATTGATATTTTAGCCGACGCAATGTCTGATTCTTCTCCCCCAACTATCATATACTCCTTTTGATCTTTCTCACCTTCTCTCACAACCGTGACAACAGAACCAACAGTAACATAATTTGTATCATGAGAAGAAACAATAATCGAATTTTTCAAGACAGATTCAAGCTTTTTGATACGATCTTCCACAACACCCTGCATCTCTCTGGCCTCATGATATTCAGCGTTTTCAGACAAATCACCAAGTGATTTTGCATATTCAAGTTGTTCGGCAATTTCTTTACGTTTTACCGTCTTCAAATTCTCAAGCTCATTACTTAAGGATTCATATTTCTCTTTTGTAAGATATTCTTTTTCTTGCATAAAAAACCTAATTAAATTGATTAAAGAGCCATTCTAAGTCATTTATTTTAAAAGTCAAACTTCTTTTTGTTCATCCAATATTTATCCTGACGAACAAGTTTAGAATAATCTTCCTTATTAGCCAAAAGGGGCTTCAGGGACTCCTCAGCAAAAACACCATTTTGAGAACCTTTTGCTAAAATTAAGGCGCCCTCTTTTAGTTTTTCTTTTACAAAAAGACCAGCCTCTTTAGAATTTTTAGCTTGATATACTTCACAACCTCTTTTTTTGGCTTCGGGAGCCAAAAAATTGTTGGCGTCTTTACCTATAGTTACCACCAAATCTAAAAATTTGGGGTCACAATGAGAACCTATTTTTTTATGCTCCTCTTCTGAAAAATCGCCGAGTTCATTCATCATGCCAAGTATGGCGATTCTTTGATTTGCCCGCTCTTTATACATAGAATCAAGAGCGATTTTCATTGCGATAGGGCTTGCATTATAAGTATCATCAATTATTGTAGTATTTTTTATACCCTTAAGTCTCTGCATTCTGCCAGAAAAACTTTGGTATTTTTTTATTTTATTTTTTATTTTATCTATATCTATTCCAAATTTCAAAGCGAGCACAATAGCTATCAAAATAGAATAGAGCTCAATCTCTGAAAAAGCTCTATAGCTTGTTTCGAATATTTTGTTGCCATTAAAAGAAACATCAAAATAAAAAAGATCTTCGTTCTTTGTTATATTTTCAATCTTGTAAACAGAGCCCGGATCTTTTCCGTAATAAACAATTTTTCTGTTTTCAACATCGGAAGGAATTATTTTACAAAGATCCTTGTTTACAAAAACAATATCACTAAAAAATACTACAGACCATTCTTCTTCCGCCACGGCTTCTATACTTTTAAAAAATTCCATATGCTCAGGGGCAATAGCAGAAATAACAGCTATATCCAAATGAATATATTTTCTAAACATAGCCATTTGGCCCGGACCATCAGTACCGAGCTCCAAAACAACTATTTCAAAAGGATACTTAAATAATATTTGGATTTCATTTTTCAAAAAAATAAAAAACCAAGAAAAAATATCCCAAATCTTTGGCATTTTGTGACCAAAAAACACAAGTGGGACACTTACTATGTCATTATAATTTCCTTCTTGATAACGAACTTTTTTTTCTCCTTCTAAAATTTTAGCAATAGCAAGTTTGGTACTAGTTTTACCTATACTACCAACAACACCAATAACGATTGGTTTTTTATTCTTAAGAAGTCTTTTAACCTGAAAACCAAGTATTGATACAATAATTTTTTTAAAAAAAGATTTCATTTTGATAATTATATATTAGTTTCAAAATATTCTGGAGTATTTTGGTTCATCCAATCTAAAACTTGTCTCATAACAAAAGTTGCCCCAACCAAGTTCGAAACCGGACCTCTTTCCATCACAACCGTAAAAGCATACTTCGGATTATCATATGGGAAAAAACCTATAACCCAAGAGTTCACGAATTGTTTTCTTACTCCAAGTTCAGCAGTACCAGTTTTAGCAGCGATCTCAACATAAGGCACATTCAAACCAGATGCAGTGCCAGAAGTAACAGCCATCCTCATACCTTCTTTTGCTATTTTAAAGTTCTCCTGTTTGCCTTCAATTTTTTTGTAGTTAGCAAAAGTACTTGTTGAAGTAAAGAGTATTGAGGGGCTAACAACATAACCATCGCTCGCCAAAGAAGCGGTAGCTATGACTGCCTGTATGGGTGTTATTTGCATCCCATATTGACCAATAGAAGCATTATAAGTATCACCAACTCTCCATATTTCTCCATCAAAATTTTGCTCTTTCCATTGAGGATCTGGAATTACGCCACCTACCTCTTTCAAAGAATCAAACCCCGTCTTTTTAGTAAAACCAAATTTTTCTAAGTATTTTTTTATTTTTTCTATACCCAAACCTTTTTGATTACCAAAACCACCACCTATTTGATAAAAATAAACATCACTCGAAACAGCAATTGCTTTTCTCATATCAACCGGGCCATGCGCCTTCCAGTCTTTGAAAATAGTCGGCTGATCAGGGTTGTATGGATTTGGAATAACTAACTTTCCTTCACTAACAATTATTTTTTCTGGAGTTATTATTTTTTCTTCGAGAGCAGCGAAAGCTAAGAATGGTTTTACGATAGAACCAGGAGTATAAAGGCCAGAAATAATTCTATTAAGAAAAGGGTTGTTTGGATTTTTGTAATAACTTTCAATAATTGATGACTCTTTTCCTTCTGTCATAATCCCTGAATCATATTCAGGATAACTGGTCATAGCAAGAATTTCTCCAGAATGTATATCAATAATAATCCCTGCACCACCCCGAAAACCAACTTGATTAGATAATTTACTTATTTGCCTATACATTTCTGTCTGAATTCTAGAATCAATGGACAAAATTACATCTTCTCCATTTTTTGGCTGGGAGACGACATTTTCTGATATGATTTCACCCGATACAGAAGTTTCAATGAGTTTTAAGCCATTTTTACCAGAAATTATTTCATTTAAATATAATTCGGCCCCATCTTTAGGAGAATAATCTTCCTCATAATAAAAACCCGCGCTATCTTTAGATGGATATTTAACAAAACCTAAAAGATTAGAAAAACCAGGAGAAGAAATATATCTCCTTCTGGAAAAATCATCATTTATATTTTCTTTTTGATTCCAAACCAACTTTTCACCTTCTCTGCTAAAAATAATACCTCTTGAAGCAATTATCGGTATTCGTTTCAATTTATTGTTTTCACTTCTTTCCCTAAATTGCTCACCATTTAAAATTTGAAGATACCAAAATCTGGTTAAAAAAATAAAAAAAACAATAAATAAAACAGAAGTAAAAACTATAAATACTTTTGATGATATAGATTTTTCCAATCTACCCTCAAACTGAAAAGTATTGAAATTCGGAAGATTCTGAGAATCCAAAAAGATTTCTTCCGGATCTATATCCCTATAATCTCTTTTTTTTATAATTCTTAATATTTTTAATATTTTGCCCAACATATCATATCTTTTTTTCCCATCGTATTTCTTCATCTAAAAGAAAAGTAAATAAAATTAGAGACATTGAAAAAAAACTTAATCTATTAGAACTTAGAAATGAGTTACCAAAATAATAAAAAGAATCAAGTAGTGCTCCAGAAAAAATAATTTCGTAAGGTTTTTTTGATAAATAAACAAACAATAAAGAAAAAGGTAAAAACAACCACCAACCAAAAAAAAGTGGAATAAACAACGATAATAAAAAGAATAATAATCTAAACATTTTTATTCTGGCAGAATTAGTTTATCCATTAAAACAAAAACATTAGAAATCTTTGAAACATCAACAGGTAAAGAAAACAAGATAGTCTTTGAGCCAGATTGTTTATCCTCTTCTATTGACCCAACTATAGCAACAACATAATTGGATGATCTTTCTATATAAATTTTATCAAAAACCTGAATATCAAAATCAATGGGAACTTTGGCAGACATATTAGCCCCTCCAACGCCTTCCAATTCTATATCTTCTAAAGTCCTCATAACTTTTCCGTATAAAATAGATTTTGGGAAAGAATTGAGACTAACAACTGAAGCATTCTTTGATATTTTTGAAATTTTTCCGATCATTATTCTTTCATAAGATAAAACTATATCGCCCAAAGCAACACCATCTTCCAAACCAACATCTATAAAAATTGTATCAAGAGGAACTTGTGGTGGTTTTGCTACCACAGAAGATGTTAAAATTTTTCCTTCCGGTTTTAGACCAAGCTCTCCTCTTAAAATTTTGTTCTCGTTTTTGATAATATCATAACCAAGACTGATGGTCTTCCATTTTTCTAATTCACTTTTCAAAAGATTGTTTTCTTCAATCAAATCTCTCTTGTTTTGAAAAAAATATGATAGATTAAATTTTTCATAGAAAAAATTACCAGATTTAATTATCGGTAAAAAAATTTTACTTGAAACATTTACAAAACCATTTAATAAGCCTGATATAAAAAATAAAAAAAACAAAAAAGAAATGAGTAATTTCACTTTATCAAAATTCCAAAAATTCTTATTAGTATGTCTTAGAAGATATGTCATTATCGTCTGTAATTAGCACATCTTTAAATTTATCCATTTTTTCCAAAATGATACCGGCACCTCGCACAACACAGGTAAGAGGATCATCTGCTATATAGACAGGCATTCTTACCTCTTCCTCTAAAACCTCTTTAAATCCTTTTATAAGAGCACCTCCGCCAGCTATATGGATACCCCTGCGCATTATATCGGATATAATCTCTGGCGGAGTATGTTCCAAGACTTCTTTCGTAGCCTCAACAAGTCTTTCTATAGAATTTGAAACAGCATCTCTTATATCTGAATCTGTAACGGCAACCTCTTTAGGTAGACCAGTTACCAGATCTCTACCCCTAGCTTTTGTTTCAACAAGATTTTTGCCTTGAATTAGATGACATACTGACATTTTTATTTCTTCTGCTGTTTTCTCTCCAATTATAATTTTAAATTCACTTCTTATATAAGATATTATATCATTGTTCAATCTGTCACCGGCAATCTTTAAATTTTTTGAACAAACAGTGCCACCCAAAGAAATAACAGCAATATCTGCAGTACCACCTCCTATATCTATAACCATATTACCAACTGGCTCATGTATTGGCATATGCATACCAATTGCGGCAGCTATTGGTTCTTCTACTATATGGACCTCGCTTGCTCCAGCATTTAAAGTGGCATCTCTCACTGCTCTCGTTTCAACATTCGTTATACCAGTAGGTACTCCCACAACAACTCTCGGTCCTAAAAATTTTTTAGATATTGATTGAACTTTATTCAACAAATAATGAATCATCTCTTCCGTTACTTCAAAATCAGATATAACACCATCTACAATAGGACGGACCGCCACTATATGAGGAGGCGTCCTACCCAGCATATTTTTCGCTTCCTGTCCCACCGCAACCACCTGACCAGTTTTTTGATTTACTGCCACAACAGAAGGTTCGTTTATTATAATTCCCTTACCCCTCACATATACCAAAGTATTAGCAGTACCCAAATCTATACCTACATCATTACGCAAAATATGTTTCCATTCTTCTATTTTTTCTTTAATCATATCAATAACATCTTATCTTAAAAAACAATTTTGAGCAAAAAATAAAATGGTCTTTATTCAAAAACAAAAAATGGCTCAAATAAGCCATTTTTTGTTTTACCTAAATATTTGATACTAAACACTAACTACTAGTTTTACCGCTTCTCCAAAACTTACAATTTCTGCTTCATTTTCCCTCCTCCTTTTTACTTCAACATTTCCTTCTGCAACTGTTCTTTCAGAAACAACAAAACGAAGTGGAATACCGATAAGATCAGAGTCAGCAAATTTTTCTCCAGCGCGTAAATCTCTATCATCGTATAAGACTTCTACACCTTTTTTTCTCAAATCTTCGTAAAGTTCATCTGCAAATTTTAAAACATTTTCATCTTCTCCCAATCGGACCAAATGAACAGCAAAAGGAGAAACTTCTTTAGGCCAAACGATTCCCTTTTCATCCGACAAAGTCTCAACAATTGCACCCATAAGGCGTCCCAAACCAATACCATACGAACCCATAAACACCATTTTTTCTTCTCCATTTTCATTTTTATATTTCAAATCAAATGGTTCTGAAAATTTTGTTCCAAGAGTAAATATATTTCCGACTTCTACTCCTTTTTTCTCAATTAATTCTTCTTTATTCAAACCCAAGTTTTCAATCACCTCATCATTGTAAACTTCTTTGTTAATAGCGATTTTCTTTTTATCATCAATATAAATAATATCTTCTCCAGCATCCGTAATTGTTTGAAATTCGTGAGAAAATTTAGAAAAAGTCCCTCCAGAAGAAAAAGTTATGTAAGTTGAATCGCCAATTCCAGCTCGTTCAAAAATATTTTTATACGCATTCTTTACTTTTTCATAAAATTCATTATGTTCAATCTCATCTTTAGAAAAAGAGTATAAAGCTTTCCAATAAAACTCCCTCCCCCTCATAATTCCGGATTTACTCCTAGCTTCATTTCTAAAAATTTCCTTAAAATCATAAGGATAAATCGGTAAATCTTTATATGAATTTACATATTGTCTTAAAATATTTGAATACGCTTCTTCGTTTGTAAAGGAAAGTCCTACCTCTCCACCATTTTTCAATTTTGTTTTAAACCAATTGTCCACTATTTCATCGCTCCATCTATTAGTTTTTTCCCAAACTTCTTTATTTTGAAATACAGATGTTTTCATTTCTATACCTCCAATAGCATTCATTTCTTCCCTTATTATATTTTCAATATTTTTCATCACTCTAAAACCAAGAGGTAAATAAGAATAAACGCCAGCCATTTCTTTATGAATAAACCCCGCTCTAATCAAAAGCTCTGCATTTTTAGCTACTTCATCAGATGGAACTTCTTTGCGAGTTTTTGTAAAAAGTTGTGATTGTCTCATATAAACATAATATCCTAAAAACAAAATTGGAGCAAAGATTAAGCCCCCAACCGTTTGAAACAGTCGGGGGCAAGGAGACAATAGCAAAAGCGAAACGCAAAGCTATGGATTATATCAGGAGTAAAGCGACATTTTATGAAGCCTCTCTTCACTCTTGACCACCAAAGCTTTGGATGAAGGTTCAATGTCCTGAGTCTAATATTCAGCATAGAATAATTATAAAAAAAAGCAACTAAAAAAGTCTGTGTATATCTTTGTATGTCACGAGCAACATAAGTGCAATTAAGATGAAAAATCCTATAGTATTTACAATTTGAGCAAAATTTTTATTTATTTTTTTCCCAGAAACAGTCTCAATCGCAACAAAAAGTAATCTTCCACCGTCGAGAGCAGGAAATGGTATAGCATTTATTATAGCAAGATTTATTGATATAAGGGCCGTAAAAGTAATTAGATAGGAAAAACCAAGCCTTGAAGCATCTCCAACCAAACCAATAATACCTATAGGCCCAGCTACCTGAGACATATCAGCCTTGCCAGAAAAAGAATCTTTTATTAGAGAGAAAATACCGATTATTGTCTGTTTGATGATATCAAAAGTAGTTTTAGCTCCTTCATAAAGAGCTTCGTGGACTGGCAAAGAAATAGTGCCCACAATATCCATATTAATACCAATCAACTTCTTGCCATCGACAATACTTCCACTTGGAGTTATTTCGAAGTTTAGTTTTTCTCCACCGCGTTTTATTTCAAAATTTAAGGAATCTTCCGATTTATTTATAAATTCTCTAATATTTTCAATATTCACTTCTTGAAGAGATTCATTTCTGTCAGAAACGGCTAAAATTTTATCTCCCGTTTTCAATCCCACTTCTTCTGCTGGAGAATCTGAAACAATACTTAATATTGTGACTGCTGGATCTTTTATTTCTTTGCCAAAATTGTTTTCAGAATTAGTGGGTAATCCCACAATAAAACCCAAAGAAAAAAGAAGCCACGCAAACAATATATTAAAAAGAATGCCTCCAAAAAGTATAAGGGCTTGCCATTTTTTAGAAAGCTGCACAAAACTCTTTAAATCCACAGAAGATTGTTTTAAAAAGACATTGGTTGGATCTTGTGTTGACCCAATAACTTTTCGAGAAACATTTTCTTGCGGATTTGACTCTTTTTCTTCTTCTTCATAATTTTCACCAAATATTTTTACAAAACCACCAAAAGGGACCCAGTTTAAAGTAAAGAGTGTCCCCCACTTTTTACCAAAAACAAAAGCTCTTGGAGGATAACCAAAGCCAAACTCTTCGACAAAAACACCTGCTTTTTTTGCAAACAAAAAATGCCCAAGCTCATGGACCAAAACTAGAAGTCCTAAAATTATTAAAAATATTATTATGGTCATTTACTAAATTTTTATTTCTGATTCTTTTTTCGAAGCCATCGATTCAAAATTTTTGTTTGCCTCATCAATTATTTTTTGCATTTCGTCTTTCAATCTAAATTTATCATCTTCTCCCATGCCCCCCTCTTTTTCTTTGTTTTCTATCTCTTTCCAAGTTTTATCTCTCAAATTTCTCAAAGAAATTTTGGCTTCTTCCAATTTTGATTTCATTACTTTTATAAATTGCTCTCTTCTTTCAGAAGTGAGCTCTGGAAAAATAATTCTCAAACCCTTTTCAAAAGGGGCAGTCGATAAACCGAGATTGGAAGACATTATGGCCTTTTCTATATTTTTACCCATACTCTGATCCCAGGGCTCTATCCTAATTGTCTTAACATCCTCAACTGTAATATTGGCGAGTTCTCTTATATTCATTTTTCCTCCGTAAGCTTCAACTAAAATAAAATCTAATATAGCCAAACTAGCTCTTCCTGTTCTGATAGAAGAAAATTCTTTAGAAAGCCATTCTTCCACTCCTTTTATTTTCTCTTTTAAATCATTGAAATTAAACATGAATGCAATTATAACACAACAGAAAGCCACTCCAAAATCATTTTTGAGGAAGAACCTCTCGAAGAAAGAATTTTTTTACTTATTAGCATCTTTTTCATTTTTATCAAATCTTCAATTTTATTTGTCTCAAATATATTTTGATAAGCAACTTTTTCCATCTGTAAAATAAGATCTTTGGTATTCTTTTTGCCAGTCTCTCCTTTCAAATTTTTTATCAATTTTAATCTTTCTGACAAATTTGAATTGAGATATTTTTCTGCAGTTTTTATTTTTATATTTTTTTGATCATCAAATTTTAAATTTCTAAAGACTCTAACTCTCGATAAAAATGTTGACAAAATATTAGCTTCGCTATTTAAAACGACAAAAAAATAGGTTCCCACCGGAGGTTCTTCTATCGTTTTTAGCATGGCATTTTGAGCTTCTGGAGTTATTGATTCAGCAATTATAACTGAGACTTTTTTATCTCCGGAAAAAGGTTTGTTTATTGACCAATTTTCTAAATTTCTAGCTTCTGAAATACCGAAAACATCTTTCTTAAAAATGTAAAAATCTGGATTACCGTTTATTTTAAAATTTAAATCTTTTTCTATTTTATCAAAAACAATTTTTTCCAAATCATTCTCACCTATAAACAAATTTGCATGGTGAATAATTTTCATAAGTTTATTTTTTTGATATAACCATTTTTTTATAAGCAGCCAAATGATCTAAGGCAATACCCGTACCATTGGAAACACAAAAAAGAGGATTTTCAGCCAAAATAGCCTTGACTCCTATCCTAGAAAATATAAGGTCTGGAAAATTTCTTAGAGAAGAAGTGCCCCCTGTCATAATTATGCCATTATCTATTATGTCAGAGGCAAGTTCTGGTGGAGTTTCTTGCAATACATCTTTTATAGCTTTTACTATTTCTCTCAATTCTTTTGAAATTGCTTTAACTATTTCATTGGTTTTTATTTCAACAGATCTTGGCAAACCAGAGACTAAGTCTCTACCTTTTACAATCATCTTCAACTCCTTTTCAATAGGAACAGCCGAGCCTATATTTATTTTTATATCCTCAGCCATTTTGTCACCAATCGAAAGATTAAAAGTTTTTTTTACATAATCCATTATACTTTCATCTATTCTATTGCCAGCGCATTTGACAGAAATTGAAGAAACTATGCCACCCAAAGAAATAACAGCGACATCGGTGGTCCCTCCGCCTATATCAACTATCATATGACCCTTTGCTTCATATATAGGAATACCAGCACCGATAGCCGCAAGTATTGGCTCTTTAATAACATAAGCATTTTTTGCTCCAGCTTTGATCGCAGCTTCTATAACAGCCCTTCTTTCAGTAGAAGTAATTCCGGCGGGAACAGAAATCATAACTTCTGGTTTTACAAAGCTCCAACCACCGAGAGATTTTTTCATATAATATCTGAGCATTATCTCTGTAACTTTATAATCAGCTATAACACCATCTTTCATAGGGCGATAAGCTCTTATAGCTTCAGGCGTTCTGCCTATCATAGTCTTGGCTTCACTACCAACAGCCAAAATTTTATTATTTTCCAAACCTATAGCAACTACAGAAGGCTCGTTCAATACAATACCTTTGCCTGGGACAAAGACCAGAGTATTTGCAGTACCAAGATCTATACCTAATTTTTTAGAAAATAAAGTCATTTGAGACAATAATACACCGAAAATTATCTTATTTCAATAAAGAAAACGAAAACATAAACTATTGCAATTTTTGTATTTTTGTTTTTTACTTTAAGCATATGTTTTTAGTCGAATGCCTACCTTTATCTAAAGGATTAAACAAAGACTCCCTATCTTACTTCTCCGGAGAATTCATTGAAGTTGGTTCGATTTTGAAAGTAAACATAAGAAATAAATCAACATATGCACTCATAACAAAAATAGAAAATGTTATAGATGTAAAAACAGAAATAAAATCAGCAAATTTTAAATTCAAAAAAATATCTCCAAAAGAAATCAGATCTGCAAGAAAAGATTTTTTTGATCCAAACTTTTTAGAAGCAGTCAAAAAAACTTCAAAATATTTTGTTTGTTCAGAAGGGGGTACCATTTACAGATTGGTCCCTCAGCTAATAATGGAAAATCCAAATTTGGTTTTTCAATCTAAAGAAAATAAAACAAAAAAAGAGGGTATAGAAAAAAATACTAAGTCTCAAATTTTTGCATTACAAGGAGATGATGAAGAGAGATACATTGCTTATAAATCAATAATAAGAGAAGAGTTCGCAAAAAATAAATCGGTATTTTTGTGTGTACCTCAAAATGAAAATGTAAGAAAAGCAAAAATAAAAATAAGAAGGAAATAACCCATCATTAGGCCTAATTAACCCAGGAACTAAATTTGATATGTCTCTCTAATTATTCACCGGCGACAATTTATTGAAACTCTTTTCCTCAAAAGAACTTACTAAAATTACCCATTTTTTCTTTTAGCGTATGCATTATTATAAATAACAACCACCCTCTATTTGTTCAAATAATCAACA
>CAZRMR010000011.1:0-18660 GCA_964601245.1 uncultured Candidatus Saccharibacteria bacterium | reverse complement strand
GATAAAAAAGAAGCAGAACAGAAAATTTTCCCGTTGAAAAATTTTCTGAAATGAATTATTATTAACTCATAAAAAAACTGAAAATTGTTGAAGAACACGGCGAGCCCGCTTGCGGGCGAGCCGCAAATTACGAGGGCTTCCCCTCGCCGCCGAAAGCGGCGAAATGCATCCGAACTATTTTCAATATACGCAGCATTCATATGAGACCTGCCTAGACGGATAAAATTGCCGTTTAGGAACAAAAGTGTCGAGCACCAGTCATTGGTTCGAACTAAGGTAAAAACCAAGATACTATTCCGTAAATGCATACCTACTAAGAACAGTATCCAGAACATAAAGGCACCCTTTCGAGTGGTTTTTTGTTTGTGCTAACTCGCCAAGCTTATTTGTTTATCCTTGAGTAATAATTTACTCCTTAGGTTGCTCAATGGTTCTCTTTTTTCGTATATGAAGCCGTCTAAGTTTGCAAAAATAGGCAAAGAATTTGGAAGTGAGTATAAAAAAGTTACGGAAGAACTTAAAAGACAGGGTAAAAAGTCAGGACAACAATCCTAACGTTTCATTTTTTCTAGAAGCACTAAACTTCTATTGAATTTTATCTTGATAGTGTGATAGTATATCAATACCCATTGATATATGAAAAAACAAGATATCAAAATTATTGATTATCTCAAGGTCATTAACAATGAAAACAGATTGGCAATACTAAATCTTCTCAAAGATGGTCCTCTTTGTGTTTGTGAGATTTTTCCAGAGTTAGATATTCCGCAAAATCTTGCCTCTCACCACCTTAAAGTATTGAAAGATTGTAATCTAGTGAAAAGCGAACGTAAGGGAAATAAAATTATCTATACTCGCAATAAGGTGAATATAGAGCGTTATCAAAAGTTATTAGCTAATACTATTTAATAATATGACCATTCAAGTTTTAGGTTCCGGGTGTAAGACCTGTAAAACTTTTTATGAGAATACCAAGAAAGCTGTAGCTGAACTTAAACTCGATACCAACGTCGAGTATATTACAGACGTACAGAAAATAATTTCTATGGGATATTTGAAAAGCCCTATCTTAACCATTGATGGCAAGGCCGCAGTGGTTGGTGCTTTACCTACGGTTGAAGAGATAAAAGAACTAATAATCAAAGCAAAATAATATGGATTTATTTTATCCAGTCCAGGTGCTTGCTGATTGGTTGATATATAGTTTTTTTAGAATAGACGCCGTCTCAAAACTTGGATCATCACTCGATTTTTTTGTATACGATACGATAAAGATACTCATTTTGCTTCTCGTGATTACACACATAATGGGAGCAATCAATGCGGTATTTCCGATAGAAAAAGTAAAGGTTTATCTTTCAAAGAATAAACTCTTTGGATTAGAATATGTAATCGCTTCACTCTTCGGAACGGTAACTCCTTTCTGCTCTTGCTCTTCTGTTCCTCTATTTATTGGCTTTGTGAAGGGCGGTATTCCGCTTGGTGTCACTTTGGCGTTTCTAATTAGCTCTCCCTTGGTGGATGCCGTTGTTGTGGCAATGTTGTTAGGGTTATTTGGTATGAAAGTCACGATTATTTACGTCCTTACGGGTATAGTAATCAGCGTGATCGCCGGATATATTCTTGGAAAAATGAAGTTGGAGAGATACTTGGCTGATTGGGTTATTGAGCTGCAGACTGAAAAGTTACAAACAAGCGATAGTTCGGCAAAAAAAATATCCTTTATAAAATCGGTATCAGAAGAAGCATTTGGTATATTCAAAAAAGTTTGGCTTTATGTTATTGGAGGTGTTGCAGTGGGATCATTCATACACGGCTATATACCAACAGGTTTTTTTAAAGCATATTTTGGATCAAATAGTATTTGGTCTGTACCGTTGGTTGTAATTGTTGGTGTGCCACTATATGCGAGCGCGGCAGGGGTAATGCCAATAGCCCAAGCTCTAGTTGCTAAAGGTATTTCATTGGGTACAGTTTTGGCTTTTATGATGGCTACCGTTGGACTTTCTATTCCAGAAGGATTAATGCTTAAAAAAGTAATGAAGTGGCAACTACTAGTCACTTTCTTTGGAGTAGTGGCCTTGGCGATTATTGTTTCGGGATATTTCTTTAACTTGGTCTTGTAAAAATGAGACACAAATCGAGAGCTCTCCAAAGTGTCTCATTCTGTCTCATTTTGCTAAAATAGCTATATTCCCCAAAGAGTAGTGGAGACGCCCTAAAACCAGAATAAGATAGTGATCGAGACAGTTAGAAAAAGCTTACTTTGCTTGCTTTGTAAAAAGAGGATTGAAACCGATACACCTCATACAAGGAGTAGAAGGAATCTCAAAAGGTGTTGAAGGGTCTCCCTCTACAAGTTCAAAACCGTGACAGACAGCCCGAATAAAATTTGTTTCAAAAGATGAAAAATTGCTTCGCGCCTGTAGTCTTGCGAAGATCCAAGTGTTTGCTTCTCACTCTCGTCCCGTTTCCGCTCTCATGCTTTTTATTTTTCGCGGGGGATTCTTTTTTAATTGGAATGAGCGAAAACGAGGCTCGGTCGGCCGCAAGTTGGAGGTCGATCGCATCCACATGAGCAATGTAGAAAACGGCAAAAAGAACCCAACACTTGGAAGTATTGAATGCATAGCAAAAGCACTCGGGGTTTCGACAGAAGAACTTTTGAAATAAATATGGAGTTATATTTCATCACTGGCAATAAAATAAGTTTGAGGAAATTAAACCCATTCTCGGCGAAGCCGAGCAGTTGGACATTGATTTACCTGAAATCCAAGACATTGATACCAAGATCATCATTCAAGCAAAAATACTTTGAAGCCCCCGATCACAAAGATGGCGAATTTATCGTTGATAACATCTCACTTTACTTCGACTGCCTCAATGGTTTGCTCGAACCACTTATAAAATGGTTTTTGAAAAATATTGGAAACGACAGCCTAGCAAACTTGGCTGAAATGACTGCCAAGGAAAAAAATGGTATCATCATGAGAAAAATCGCAGTTGAAAAGCTGAAGGATTTTTTGAGTAAAAGGTAATCGATAAAATTTATGGCAATAATACACAAAAAAGTTTGGCGAGAATATTTTGAGAAAATAATTTCTGGCAAAAAAAATGGAACTTCGTCTTGCCGATTTTGAAATTAACGAAGGCGACACTTTGGTTTTGGAAGAATGGGACAAGGATAATAAAGATTATACAGGCAGGAAGATTGAAGTTGTTGCTATTTATATTATCAAGACCAAAGACCAGACTTTTTGGTCGCCGGAGGATGTCGAAAAATACGGCTTTCAAATTATTCAGTTTGAGCCGAAAGAAAAGTAAGTATGGACTATGCAAATATAACTATTGGAATCATTTCTGCCGTCGCCACTGTTGTGGCCGCTCGCCATGCCTACAAAGCTTATTTATCGGACAAAATACCAAAGTTAGTGATGGAAACTCCTGACAACGCATGTTTATTTTTGCGAAATGTAATGTTGGGACTGATAGTGCAAAAAATATTAAAGAGACGACAAAAATGTTTCGAGACGTGCCTACTGAAATATGAAATTTTAATGGGCCGATTGACTATATAAGGGTTAAATCCGGGCACGGCTAGGATAATAAATTTCCATGATGCTAAAAGGATTAAACGATCAACATCAACTGTCGTTAGATTTGAATACGAGAACTCAGACGGAAATAAATTTTCCTCTGAAATAAAAGCAGAGCACTGGTCGCCAACGCAACAAGTTTATTTTCTTACTCCAACATTGGTAAATTCTGGCAAAGTATAATCCAAAAAGCCCCGCGTTCTGCGGGGTTTTTTGGATTACTCTACTTCTATTTTGACGCGCTTCTTTATCTCTTCTTCTGACTTCGGGAGAGTGATCGTAAGAACGCCATTTTTTGACTTTGCCACAATGTCGTCCTTCTTGACCCGAGCAGGGAGAGCGAACTCTCGCCTGAACTCGCCATACTCGCGCTCATAGCGATACACTTTTCCTTTTCTTTCTTCTTTATCCTCTTTGTCTATCTTGCCGGAGAGAGAGATATAGTCCTCCCCAACTTCTACATTGATGTCTTTCGGATCAATTCCCGGCACGTTTGCCGTCACTTTGATCTCGTTATCCGTTTCTTCAACATCTACTCGTGGGAAGATCGTGGAGACATTACCGAGCCCACGGTTTCGGAAAAGACTCGGCATCATCATGCTGAATGGATCCCACGAATCATCGAAGAATCTATCAATGAAAGAGAAGGGGCTCGCGAAGTCATCGCGTCGAGACAGAGCTTGCGAACTGTCGTCTCTTTTTTGGATTTCGTTTTTCATACTTTTTGCGATTACTTCTTTTAATATCCCCTTGCATTCGACCTCACACAAGGAATCTAACACTCTTCACACACAAGCTAAGGATGCCTCTACGGTTTTCCCCTTAGCTTAGAGAGAACTTTCGATTCTCGTATTCTCGCGTTTGCGAGTTTATCTCTGCACTATTCAGTTGTTCTTGAGGAGATGCTAAGTGGCATCAGAAATCGAACGAATGAATTTCTTTAGCCAAGCATCGCTCATTATTTGCTTCACTAAAGTCATACATCATTCTCTACTTACGGCGGTCGACCACTTCGCCTACACTCCATTGAACGTTTGTTATAACAAAAGGTGTCATCAGAAATTCCTCCAAAAGTCCCTAAAGAACTTTTCCTGCTGTTCAAAATACTCATCAATGGCCTTTATCCTCGCCTCCGTTTGTTTCCTTATTTTTTCCAAGTCCTTCTCGGTAATTGGCGTCGTTTTCGAATATGTCTTTGCTTTACCATTTTCATACACAGTAACAACTTCACTGCGGAATCCGTATGGCGATTTCACAGCAATAGACGTCTCTGTAGAGGTTGCTTGAGTATTACTTACAACAGGTGCTTGGACTCGTTCGGGCTTATTTAAAAAATATAGATTTGCCAGAACACTTGCCACGAGCAAGGCAGATATCAGATATATAATTTGACGATCTTTCATACTATAATAAACAGAACAGAGCTACAAAGGTGTCATTTCTTGAGAAATCTTGGTTTTGTATACGAGCGTTTCTTATGTCCAAATCCTGACATGTCTTTAAGATATGGGTGCTGTGCCAATTTTTTTCGAGTACGAGAGAGATTAAGTTTTACAGCATTTTCTGTTGATTCTGTAATTATTGCAATATCTTTGATCGGTTTCTGGTCTTGATAGTACATGAGAAGAATATCGCGGTTTGAAGCAGGAAGAGTCTGAATTGCATGCCAAAGTGCTTCTGCGTCACTCTTGCGTTCTATTTTCTCGGTAATTTCGTATGGGACATCTTCAACATCTTCTATGGGTACAGATTTTGGCCTGCGATAGTGGTCAATTAGGAGATGTCTGGCAATAGTGAGAAGGTATGTTAAGTATGAATACCCGCGAACGCGAAATTTTTGCAAATTTTGAAATGCCTTAAAGAAAGTCTCCTGCATTAAATCTTCTGACAATGCTTTATCGTGGCCTGTACGGTACCAGAAGTAGTTAAAAACTTTATCGGCGTACTTTCTATAAAGATGTTCAAAAGACTTTGGATTTGCCTTAGCCATTTCAACAAGTTTTGTATCTTCGTTATTCATAAACTATTTATATTTTAGCAAAATTCTTTTTTCGTAGGGAGCCCCCGCCCGCGGACCCCTTTTGTTATTCACGGGCGGTGCTGTGCACGCAAACGGGAGGTCAAGCGCACATGGATTTTCCGGCCTCGGACATTTCCACGAGGGGCGTCCTGATCCACTAGTGAGCATCGCCGTTAAACGAAGGCACTGACAAAAGAAACTTGCCACCAAATCAGATGATGGAAACGAGAAAAGGGGTTTGTGCGACAACAGAATCCGAAGGAACAAGGATGAGGAGGATCTGGGAGAATAATTCCTTCCTTCCCCCAAACAGATGCGCACCCGAGCCACCCGTCCGCAGGGCGGGAAATGCGAGGAAAAGCAATCTACCTAGTCATCTAGGCGAGAGTAGCCATAGCGGAAATGCCCAAGGCCGGATGGCTGAGTCACCGCTTAAGTTAGCCCCGCTTCACCCTTCTTAGGTGAAGCCAAACCGAGCCCCGTTTCTGTGGCCCAAGCTAATATTCCAACAAAATTGATCGTAAAAACAAACAATACATATGATTGTTCATTGGCTTTGATGATCAAATCAGTTGGTCACCGAAAAATATTGCAACAAACCGGAGAAGAGATTATTGATTTAGGCACTCCGCAATCGAGTAAAATATAGGGATTATCCAGTATGGAATGTATAATTTTGTAATTAATTTTAAAGATTAGTATTTTTTCTTTTTTTCCTATCCAAACATCAAAATTTCTGGTTTGAAAATAATTGCAAGACCAATAGCGAGCATTATAATACCACCAATCAATCGAGACATTATTGTGTATTTTGCTGTAGCTCCAGTTATTTTCAGAGTAGTCATAGCTACAAAAAATACAAAAAGGTCGTCTATCATAAAGAATAATATATATAGGGATATGTAGAGATAATATTCTAAAGTTGATATTTGGTTCAAAGCCAATATTTGAGCATAAACAGCAGGCAATCCTGCAGAACAAACAAGCTCAACAAGATTTATAGCGAAAGCCAAAAAAACAATTCCCACTAAGGCCAAAATAAAACTTTTTTGACCGACTGCATTTTTCATTTTTTCAAAAACTTTCATTTTATTTTCTTCTCCTCCAACTTTGCAAACGGCTTCTTTGTTTGTAAAAAATTCTTTCAAATTATATCCCCCACCAAACAAAGCGACAAAACCTATAACCACTCTTATCCAAAAAACAAAGCCCAAAAGAAGAATGATATTAAGCCAAGCAGACATAAAAAGAAAATAGACAAGAGCAGAAGCAACAATAAAAGCGCTACCCAAAATCCACATTCTTTTCCTATCTTTCATACCCAAAAGCAGACTTATAAGAAAAAGCAGAGCCCACATAGCGCAAGGATTGAAACCATCTAAAACACCAAGTATTACTGTAATTGCGGGCAAAGAAAATTTTGACAGATCTGTATTTCCCAAAATTGGCAGATCTATCTCCCCTATTTTTGATAAAGTATCAGAACTTGTAGTAGCAAATTCTTCTGGAATAGATTCTTCTATTTTTTTTGTCTCTTCTGTTTCCACTTTTTTCAATCCGACTATTTGGAGAACAGAATCTGAACAAGGAGAGGTAGAGCACTCCATTACTTTTTTCCTAACGACTTTTGTTGTTATTGATTCAGAAAAACCAACAAAATAATCATCTCCAATAACAAGAAAAGGTACTCCATCCGCTCTGGCACCTAAAGATTTGGCAACCTTATCAAAAAGAAAAACATTTTCAGAATTATTATAGACTTCATATTGATATATTTTTAGATTTGGATATTCTTTTTCTAAAACATCTAAAAATTGTTTTTCCTTTGCGCAATGAGGACATCCTTCCCCATAAAACAAATAAGCGTTTACATCATTTTGGGCAAAAGAAAAAAACGGCAGAGAAAAACAAGAAAACAGAAAAAGAAAAAAGATTTTTTTAATCATTAAAATAAATTAAGAATTATTTTATAAGCAAAATAAATATAAAAACAGGAAGCCAAAAACATGAAGATATTTGTGTACCATTTTGGTCTAATAGATTTATCCAATTTTGTATTGTTTAAATAAAGTATAAAGGGAGTATAGAGAGCCATAGTAAGACCACCCAAAACAGAGCTGATGGTTAGAAAAGTTAGAGGTTGATTAAAAGGCAAAAGAACAGCTTGAATCAAAACAACTATTAAAACAAAACCGTAATAAAGGTGATGTATAGAAATTCTTTCCAGCCATTTAAAATAATTGACCAACCTTCCTTCTCTAGAATTGGTGTGAATTATGTCTGTGACAATACGAGTGAGAGCATCTATAACAGTCCACATCACAGAAAACAGCATAAGATAAGTCATAAAAAGATAAATTTTAGAACCGACAATTCCCCATTGCGAACCAAATATATAGGACTGCTCTATAGCTACCCTTGTGCCTTCTGGGACTATTCCAAGCGGAGAAAGAACAACATAAGCATTCAAACTAAGTAAGATTATAGAGAGAAGCCCTAAAAACCAAAAAACAATTCCCTGATCAATAAAGACGTGTCTCATCCAACCCTTCCAATTTTCTAAATTTTCTTTTGTCTTTGGAAATTCAGAACCGACTACCCCCACCACTTCTGTCTTACCGCTAACTGGATTGCTTATTCTACCCTCATAACTCGCCATTCCCGCTTGCCTATCTCTATACCAAAGAGAAGTGCAAAGATTTAAGAGTCCCCCAGCACCAGCGAAAACTATTGCCCCAAGTAAAATATTAATATCAATATCTTTAGGCACAAAACCAAAATTTAAAACTCCACCCAAAGCCAAATATAAATCAGATAATTTTAAATTTAAAAAACTTATAACTATAAGAAGTGACACAAAAACAGGAACAATTATTTTCAGAGAAAATTCAAGCATGCCGTAGGCTCTCTTGCCACTAAAAGTGAGAACCAGAACAAGAAACAAAGAAACCCAGGCCCAGATTATGTGGCTACCAAAACCAAAAAATTCTGACAAGATAGTACCGAGTGTACTTGCCCAACCGGGCCAAACATAAAGCAAAACTGCGGAGATGAGCCAGAAAACAGGAGACCACCAAATAGCCCTAGCGGAAGTAGTAAAAAAACTCTCTCCTGTTGCTAAAGTATGTCTTATCACTTCTTGATTTATAAAATATTGAAATGTAATACCAACGAGGGCCAACCACAATATTCCTAAACCAAATTTTGATACAAGATGAGGCCACATTATAAGCTCTCCTGTACCCATCGCCATTCCTGTTATGACAATACCGACTCCAATAGCTTTATACCAAGAAGGAGGAGCAGGCAAATCTTTTTGTTTTAAAGATGGAAAATTCATATTTTTAGTATAACAAACTTGATCATCCAAGCAATTAAAAAAAGCGCCACAAACTCGGAGGAAGATTCGTAGCGCTCAATAGAGCTCGGGGAGAGCTCAAAAGGAGGAGGAGTCATAGACGGAGTTTAAACTCTCTTTTTTTATTATAGCATATTTTAAGAAAACTATTTCTTTTTGTTTTTGAGACATGCTTCAATGAAAGCAGAGAAAATAGGGTGTGGATGCAGAGGTCTTGCTTTAAATTCAGGGTGAAATTGGGTGCCAACAAAAAATGGGTGTACATTTGTTGGCAATTCGACAATTTCCATAAGCCTCTGATCTGGAGAAGTGCCAGAAAAAATCATTCCCGATTTTTCTATCTCTTCAATAAAATTAGGATTTACTTCGTATCTATGTCTATGTCTTTCGTCTATATTTTTCTTGCCATAAGCATCTAAAGCAATCGTGCCATCTTTCAAGACAGCCGGATAACTTCCAAGTCTCATGGTAGCTCCATATTTTTCTTCTTCAATCAATTTCTTTTGATCTGGCATAATATCTATGACAACATGAGAAGATTTCGGATTTATTTCCGCAGTATGAGCATCTTTCCAACCTATAACATTTCTACAATATTCAATTACAGCAAGTTGCATTCCATAACAAAGACCTAAATATGGTATTTTATTTTTTCTCGCATATTCAATAGCCATTATTACCCCCTCCACCCCGCTTTCTCCAAAACCTCCCGGTACTATAATGCCATCATATTTCTTTAATTTTGAAACTTTTTTGGGATCAGTCTCATATCCTTTAGAATTTATCCATGTTAATTTTGTCTTTGCATCTTTCCAAAAAGAAGAAAACTTTACCGCTTCTATGACAGAGACATAAGCGTCAGAAAGGACGAAATCACCAGTATCAAAATATTTTCCAACCACAGCAATTTGCAATTCTTTTTTTGCTCGAGCTCTTTTGTAAACAAACTCTTTCCAATCTTTTAGAGAATTACCATTGGTTTTTGAACGAAGATGAAATGTTTTTAAAATAATGCTTCCAATTTTATCTTTTTCGAAATTTATAGGCACATCATATATACTATCTATATCCGGAGCAGAAATAACATTTTCTGGAGAAATGGCACAAGCCATCGCGATCTTCTCCTTTCTTTTGTAATCAAGAGGTTGAACTCCTCTGGCTATGATAATGTCTGGCTGGACGCCATAAGAATTTAGTTGGCGGACAGCATTTTGGGTTGGTCTTGTTTTCATCTCCCCCAAAGATCCCGGCACCGGTAAATAACTAACCATTACAAACAAAACATCTTGGGGGTACTTTACTTTAAGGGTTCTGGCCGCTTCTATAAACAAAATATTTTGATAATCACCAATGGTGCCACCTATCTCTATCAAAGATATGTCCGATTCGTGCATATCAGCAGCTTTTTTTATTCTTCTTAAAATTTCTTCTGTAATGTGAGGTATAGCTTCTACACATTTACCTCTATAACCAAGATTTCTTTCTTTTTCTATAACGTGTTTATAAATCATTCCTGAAGTCATATAATCTTCCGAGCTTAAATCCATATCTAAAAATCTTTCATAATTACCCAAATCTTGATCAGTTTCCAAACCAGAATCAAGAACGAAAACTTCTCCGTGTTCAGTCGGATTCATATTGCCGGCATCAACATTGAGATAAGGATCAACTTTTATTGGATTGACCTTAAAACCTTTGCTCTGTAAAATTTTACCGATAGAAGAAGAGGCGATACCTTTCCCCACTCCAGACATAACTCCCCCAATTACAAATATATATTTGTGATTTTTTTTCTTCATTTTGTTTTTCTGATTTTATAACTTCAAATACTTGCGAACTGCTAAAAAACTGGACAAAGCGCCAATACCGGCACCAGAAAGAACTATGATAAAAAATATCTGAATAAAATTTCTCAGATAATAATCAAAAACATTAAGACCTATAAAGAAATTCTCTGTAATATCACCCAGAAAATAAGAAACCGGCAAAAACAAGAGAAGAGTTATTATGCCGGAAGAAATACCAACTATGAGACCAGTAAAAACAAAAGGTCCTCTTATATAATTTTTTGAAGCCCCAACAAGTTGCATAACAGATATTTCTTCTCTCGAAATGTATATTGCAAGTCTGATTGTGTTGAAAGTTATGACCACAGATACAACAACCAAAGCAAGAGACAATATCCAACCTAATTTTTGAATCGAATCTATTATTTTAGAAAGTCTATCTATAGTTATTTTATTTTCAAAATAATTAACCTTGTCTATTATTTTTTTACCATCACTAGATAAAATGTTTTCTTCATTCAAAAAATTTGCAATGCCTTCGTATTGAGAAGTTTCTTTGGCTTTTATATTAAGGACCGCGCCAAGCGGATTTTCGCCGAGTTCATCAAGAGCTTGAAGAGTAATTTGATCATTTTCGTGTCTTTTTCTAAAATTTTCCAAAGATTCTTCTCTGCTTTGGTATTCCACATTGGCTACTTCCGGCAACCCTTCAATTTTGTTTTTCAAAGAAAGAATATCATCTTCAGATGCTGTAGTTATAAAATATACATTTATATCAACTTTGTCTCTCAATTCTTCAAGAGTAATATTTAAAATTGCACTTACAAAAATAACAGATCCTATGACAGAAAGGGTCACTATCATGACAAGCGAGGAAGCTAAAGAAACATATCCACTTCTCCAAAAATTTAGAAATCCAGCTTTGGCAACTCTTTTTAATTTTGTTTTAAATTCTGTTTTTTCCATCTTTTTTAACTTTTAATTGTGCTTTTTAAATCTTTTTTTAACTAAAGTATATACTTACCAGTAGGATCATCTCTTATAACTTTACCATCTTGCATGGTTACAACTCTTCTACCTATCGAATCTATGACCCCCTTGTTGTGAGTAGTCAAAATAACAGTTGTGCCCAAATCATTTATTTTTTTAAAAATCTGGACAATGTCATAAGTGTTTGCCGGATCAAGATTTCCGGTAGGCTCATCAGCAATAATGATATCAGGCTGATTGACAATCGCCCGAGCTATAGCGACCCTCTGTTTTTCTCCTCCAGATAATTCGTGTGGAAAATTCCAAATCTTTGACCCCAAGTCTACAAGTTCCAAAACATGAGGGACATCTGACTCTATCTCCTCGTCTTCTCTTCCCGCCGCTTCCATAGCAAAAGCAATGTTTTCGAAAACATTTTTGTTTGGTAAAAGTCTAAAATCTTGAAAGACGGCGCCAATTTTTCTTCTTACAAAATTTATATCATCTCCAGAGAGAGAATGTATGTCTGTATCATACAACATTACTCTACCTTCAGTAGGTTTATCTTCAGCGAGCAACATTTTAAGCAAGGTAGTTTTGCCAGCTCCAGAAGGACCTACTATTGAAACAAATTCATTTGGATTAACAATAAAAGAAACTTTATCTAAAGCTGTGTAATCGCCATTGTATTTTTTTGAAACATTATCAAAAACTATCACCTCTCTATTATAACCTCATAAATAACTTTTACAAATTTTTTTCGGCCTCCAAAAACTCCTCTATTTCGCCCTCTTCAAGCACTTTATCCACATCACTAGTCTCAATTCCTGTGCGATGATCTTTGATCATTTTATAAGGATGTAAAACATAAGATCTTATTTGATTACCCCAAGCCACTTCTGTGGTTTTGCTTATATACATATTTTCTTGTTTTTCTACTCTTTTTTCTTCTAAAGCCTTAAAAATTTTTCCTTTTAAAATAGACAGGGCTTTTTCTTTATTTGCTTCTTGAGTCCTTTCACTATCTGATTGGGCCGAAAGGTTCGTTGGCAAATGAACTATACGAACGGCAGTCTCCCTTTTGTTAACATTTTGCCCACCGGGACCACTTGAACGAGAAAATTCTATCTTCAAATCTTTTTCATCAAGCTCAATATCTTTTTCGCTCTGCTTGTCTAATTTGGGAATAATCTCCACCATTGAAAAAGATGTGTGTCTCTTTGCATTTGCATTAAAAGGAGAAATGCGGACTAATCGATGAACACCCGATTCATGTTTGAGGACCCCATAGGGTCCGAAACTCCGCGAAGCTTTAGCCAGGTGGGGCCAAACAATCTCAACTGTTATATTTCTATAACCCCCATGATCATTTTTATTTTCGTGCAATATAGAAAAAACCCACCCTTTCTTTTCAAAATATTTAAAATACATCCGAAGAAGCATAGCTGAAAAATCCTCACTGTCATCTCCTCCCGCTCCAGAAAAAATAGTCATAATTGCCCCACCTCTATCATATTGACTTTCTCCAGCAATTTCCGCTTTTAAATCTTGAATTCTTTTTATTGTAGCTTGAGCTACATCTTTGTTATTCCAAAAATCTGGAGCTTGCATCGCTTTCTCCAAATTTTCCAATTCTTTTTTTTGCTCTTCCATACGATTTGAGTATACCAGAAAAAAAGGCAAGCTTTAAATATAAAAGAAAGCCCGACAGCTTGCGCTGTCGGGCAAAGAACAAACAGATCTCTCAACCAAGAAGCTTCTTGAGCTCTGAGAACTTGCCTTTGAGATTCTCGATTTCCTTTCTCAAAGACCCATTCTCTTCTTCAAGAACCGCAACTCTCTCTTGAAGAGCCTGCTTCTGTTCTCGAATCTCCATGAGTCCAGCTCCTGCAAGCTCACCCAAATCCCTCACCGTACCGAGAACTTGAAGAAAGCTTTCGATCGCTCGCAAAGGCTCCTCTGCATCGGCCTTCATTTCTGAGGCTGGAGGATCCTTCTTCTTTTTCTCTCCACAAACAATATACTTCCTGACAGCCTGTTCGAGAGAATGAAAAGTTGTCGAAATCCCTGCTGACTGAGCAACCGAAAGAAGTCTCCTCGCTTCATCAGCGATATTCTTTAAATCTCGATCTGCAAATTCAAGAACAAACTCCTTCAGAGCGCCCTTCTTCACCTTTGTCGATCCTTCGGGGGATTGCGACCCACTCGACTTTTCGGGCACGAGCATCCCCAACCCTAACTCCAACTCTTCTTTCTTTACGACTGGTGCCGATGGCGATCCAATGTCTTCAAGAGAAGAAAAAGTTGATGACTGTGCGAAATTAATATGAACAGGTTCCCTTGTTGTCATTTCATCTTCCCTCTTTTTGAGAATCTTAAAGGCAATCTCTTTGATCTCCCTTGTCCCTAACAACTTTGCGGGCATCGAAATGCCTTTTTTGTTACAAATCCTCCTCGCCGTATCGTAATGAGCATGAGAAATGTTCCTTGTACAGAACAAGATCTCCGTGCTTATGGGCACAGAAGGGAAAGATTTATCGCGAGATACCTCCAATATTTTCACTCTATTCATTCCCCTTAGTTCTGGGAAATCTTTCTTATAGCCGAGAATGAGAATGATGCCAGATGGCGATAATTGTAAATCTTCATCGATACTCATAAATCATATGGCCTCCTATAATAACTATACTTAATAATTATAAAAAGTCAATTGTTTTTATATAATCAAATCCACCGAGCCCCCTATCAGATTTGAACTAGAACCTGCGGTTTACCTGCACAAAATCATTTTTGGAGTGTTTTTACGATTCGGCTCGAACTTATTATCAAAAATTCGTGAGTGTGGGGGGAGTTTCGCACGCTCCCCGCGCGTGGCGGCGTTCGAGATACCACGCGAACGGAGCGTGCGAAATACATTAGAGTAACAGCGCGATCGCGAGCGTGCGAGCTAGTCGTCATTTTTGCTAAAATAGGTTCTAGCGGAGTACAATAGAGACTCAAGAATTAAGTTTGATTCTTGAGCCGATGGTCGGGATTGAACCGACAACCTATGGTTTACGATACCATTGCTCTACCATTGAGCTACATCGGCATATAAGGCGGGTGGTTCTTTCTTTATAGTCTTTAATTCTTGAGCCGTCGGCCGGGATTGAACCGGCGACCTCCCCCTTCATTGATACCTCTTCTTTATATATACAAGAGGATTAGACTGTATCTTCTCCGACGCTTCGGATCGGAGCCCTTGTCAGTCGTTCGGGCTTGTCCTGAGCAAAGTCGAATGGACCCGCTCGACACGCCACGGTCTGACCCCTTGACAAACTTGGGGCTTTAACCGTAATTCGGGATTCATGAGAGGATTACTCCTCAAATGGGCAGTATGATCTACCATGGGGGTGCTCTACCAACTGAGCTACAACGGCGATTATTAATAAAAACTAAACTAAATTAAATATATTATAAGGCGCTTATTTTTTCAAACAAAAAATTCCTAAGTTTTTTGTTGTTAAAATATAAAGTCAAAACTCCATACTTCGATTTGTATCGGTAATTCCCGACTTTACCAGATTTTGTGACAAGAGGTTTATAGAATTGTTTCTTGTTTATATTTATAGCCTTTGACCAAAAATTTAAAGCTTTTTTGCCATTCATATCTGAAAAAATCTGTAAGCCAAATTTTAGTTTATTTTGATCAATGTCGAAAATATTAATCAAAAATTTAATAAAACTTCTAATTAACCTTGGGTCACTGTTGCCAAGTCTTACAGAATCTAAACTCTTTTTTGTACCTTCCCCCCAATATAACCCTAGCCCTAAACCATACAAAAATACATTATTGCTTATTAAAATTTTACTACGTACAAATTTAGGTATTTTGAACGGATCTCCATATCTATTGTGTTTTAAGTATATAGCACTCGATATATTTCTCGTCTTTATATTGTGCCTTTTCATCCAATAATCAACCTGTCCATTGCTGACGTTAAGATAATTTGATATTTCAGACATGGACATTTTTTTCCTAATATACAATCTATCTAAGATCTTCTTTTTTATCATATGTATAATAATACCATATTTGGATAGTGGTATACTATAAAAACAATCAAGGAACAGTTTGAGCAAATTAAAATTTTGCATGAAAAACAAAAAATGGTAATATGTAAGTATGTTAAATAAAATTTTTACAAGAGAAAAAGGTGTAAAATACTTTGCACACAATATATCAATAGTATTGGGCCTAGTACTTATGTGGAGAGGGGTTTGGTATGTTCTCGATAGTTTGGATAAAATGATTTTTGGAGATAGTCATGTTTATACAGCCATACTTGGAATAGCGCTCGGAACACTTATATTGTATCTTCCAGACAAAGATCTAAAAGAAATATCAAAATTATAAAAACTTTTTTATTAACTCGCAGTTTTTCTCAAAATCTTTCTTATCTGCCCCACCAAATTTTTGTGAGAGCGGATCTTCTTTTTTAATACCTGGAAAAACCCATATGTGAGCATGAGGCACTTCGTCGCCAACAATTTTTGATATTATCCAATCTGTATCAAAAGCTTTCTGTTGCGCTATAGCAATTTTTCTCACAACTCTAAAATAATCACCTATATTGGGGCACTCCCGCCCATCATCACTTTGTTCAGATACAGCGGGCAAGTCCCAAACCCATCTGTAATGCTTTTTTGGTATTACTTGAGTATGCCCAGGAGATTGCGGATTTATATCCAAAAAAGCTAAAAAGTTTTCGTCCTCATACACTATATGAGCAGGTATTTCTCTTTTTATTATTTTACAAAAAATACAATCGTCCATTTTGGTTATATATTTTAATCACAAATTTGAGCACAATAAGCACATCTTTTTGCATCCACTGGTATCTCGCTCAAACATTCCCCGCATTTTTTGGTAGTTGGATTAGCTGGTGGCTCTTTGGGAGATTTGGATATTATAATATTCATAGGTTTAACCACAAAAAAGAATATAGCTCCTGCAACCAAAACAAAAGATATAAGAACATTCAAAAGATGCCCATACATAAAATTGCTTCCATTTATAGTAAAGACAAGACCGCTAAAATCTGGGACTTTAGCTATGGCTCCGATAAAAGGAGTGATTAGATCAGAAACCAAAGCATTTACAACAGCACCAAAAGAAGCACCTATAACAACACCTACCGCCAAATCAACAACATTGCCCCTGAGTAGAAATTGTTTAAATTCTTTTAACATATAAATTATAATATTATTAATTGTTCAACTTATATTAAATCACAAAAATACTTGCAAATAAAGAATGCGACTGATATTCTAGACAGTAGACGAAATGTTCCGAAATACCTCCCCCGCAAGCCAAGCGGGCTTCTCGGATTATACTCCGGAAGCCCGCTTTCTGTTTTAATTTTCTTCTGAACCAAGATTTGAGATTCTGCCATATTTTTATTAAATAATTTATATTAATTTATTTATTTCGTTTTTATAATTTTTTTCTTTATCAAATTCAGCATCAATCATTTTACCCATCTCGTCTAAAGTAAAGATGCCATCAAAACCATCTTCTAATTCAGGTGAATACTGCTTCAAATTTCTATACATTCTATCTATAGCATATTCTGGCACAACTCTGTTTCTCTCTAAATTTCTTTCTTTGGCCAACCCAATAGGTACATCGAAAAATACTCCTTGTATCTTTTCTGCCCCATTTTCACGAGCAAAATTTATAAAATCTTTTCTTTGGTCTTTATTTGCAAAAGTAGCATCAAAAACAACTGTATTGCCATCGTTTAAGTTTTGAAAAACTCTTTTGTACGCCTCCTCCCAAACCTCTCTATTTTTTGATTGATCAGAAGGACTACCTGTAATTTCTGTCCGAATATCGTCTGGGCAAATATAAGAATATTCATACCTTTTCGCAAATTCTTTCAAAACCGTAGTCTTACCAGAACCCGGAATTCCAATACCCATTATTATTTTCTTCATATCTAAATTATATTTAATTTAATAAATAATACAAAAAAGCTATCCCTAAACGAGATAGCTATCTCCCCACAAAGACCTGACCATCACTTAATCAAATTTGAATTCCCAAACCTTTGGGCTTATTTCTCTCCCCTTTTCAATACTCTTGTATGCATCACGCAACTCACGAAGTTCTTCTTCCATTTCTTCTTTCAAAGAAAAACCAAATCCGGGCTTGAAACACTCTTCTACGATCCCCTTTATGTCGAGATTTGTATTTTGGTGATCTATTGGCTTTCTCGGCATATTTTCTCTCAGTTTTGAATAATAGAACAAAAATTAAACTCTGAGCGAATAACGGAATTTCGTCACGCATAATTTTGTTTTCGTCAAAAACCCCCCGCCACCCCATCTCGCCCCCGAACTCTGCTAAATTCGAACTTGGCTTCGCTCCATGGAGCTACAACTTTCAAATCCCTTCTGTGCCTGTATAGGAAAGCAAAAAGACTACTGAAATTCAGTAGTCTTTTTGCTTGCTGCGCGAGTGATGGGATTTGAACCCACGACCTTCCGCGTGACAGGCGGACGCTCTAACCAGCTGAGCTACACCCGCATTAAAAACAATAATAACAGAAATTTATTTATTTTCAATTTTTTCTTTTATATTCAAAATCACAGTAACAATCCAAATAAGAAATGAGGCAAGCCATATAACAGTTGTGTCGGCGGGTGGAATCGAACCACCGACCTTGGGCTTATGAGTCCCACGCTCTAACCAACTGAGCTACGCCGACGATGATAAGAATTTACCATATTTACTAAAAAACAGAAAGGGTATATAATGATTCTGTTCATATATTGCGGGGTAGAGTAACAGTAACTCGCGAGGCTCATAACCTTGAAATTTTGGTGCAAGTCCAAACCCCGCAACACGTAGGACAAGCTCAGTGTAAACAAGCAAATTGCACATAA
>CAZRMR010000010.1:0-20265 GCA_964601245.1 uncultured Candidatus Saccharibacteria bacterium | reverse complement strand
AATTAATGATAGGTTTGAATTAATGTTTAAGGATGCTGGACATATTTTAGGTTCGGCTATTTTAAATATTTCTTTTAAAAAAGATGATCAATTCAAAAAGATATCTTTTACTGGAGATTTAGGAAATTCTCCATCACCACTTTTGCCAGATACTCAAATACCAAAAAATGTTGATTATCTTGTCATGGAAAGTGTTTATGGAGATAGAAATCATGAAAAAAGGGAAGAAAGAAAAGAAAAATTAAAAAAAATAATAAAAGAGGGAATAGAAAGGGGTGGAGCTATTGTAATACCAGCTTTTTCAATAGAGAGAACTCAGGTTTTGTTATATGAGATAAACAACATGATAGAGGATAAAGAAATTAAGGAGGTGCCTGTTTTTTTGGATTCTCCTCTTGCTCAAAAGGTAACAAATATTTATAAAAATTATATAGAAAATTTTAAACAATCGGTAAGAGAAGAAATAGATTCTGGAGATGATATTTTTGATTTTTCTAGTCTTAAAATCGTCAAAACAGCAGAAGAATCAAAAGAGATAGAAAATATTTCTGGTCCCAAGATAATATTAGCTGGCTCTGGTATGTCAGAGGGCGGGAGGGTGGTAAATCACGAAGCTCATTATTTACCTGATCCAAATGCAACTATTGTTTTAGTGGGTTATCAATCGATCGGTTCTTTGGGTAGAGCTATTCAAGATGGGGTAAAAGAAGTTTTTATAGATACAGACGGCAATACTAAAAATGGTAAAGAGAAAGTAAAAGTAAGAGCCACAATAGAAAGTATTACAGGTTATTCTTCGCATAAAGATTCGGAGCATTTGCTCAAGTTTGTCGAGAAAGTAGCGCCTAAAAAAGTTTTTGTTATTATGGGTGAACCAAAATCTTCTCTTTTTCTCACCCAACGAATTCGTGATTATTTGGATATTCCAGCAATATACCCGGAAGAAGAGAAGGAGTATGAATTATAATAATAGACAAATTATCTAAACATTTAAGAAACACCCCAGACAATGTCTGGAGTGTTTGAGTTCTCAAAAATAATTTTATCTTGCAAATTCAATAGTACGAGATTCTCTAATCACTACCACTTTTATTTCACCTGGATATTTGAGTTCGTTTTCTATTCGAATAGCTATTTCTCTGGCAGTATTTTTTGCTTCAAGGTCTGTCATTTCCGATGGGGTAACAAATACTCTTATTTCTCTACCAGCTTGTAGGGCATAAGCCTTCTCTACGCCTTTGAATGAAGTGGCTATTGTTTCAAGATCTCCAAGTCGTTTCAAATAATTTTCTACACTGTCTCTTCTTGCCCCTGGTCTTGCTCCAGATATTGCGTCAGCTGATTGGACTATATAAGATTCTAAAGTAGAGTAAGGATATTCACCGTGATGAGATTCCATCGCTCTTATTATTTTCTCATCAGCTCCAAATTTCTGAAGAATTCTTCTGCCTATATCTACATGAGTTCCAGCAATTTCATGATCTACAGCTTTGCCTATATCATGAAGTAGCGCGCCAGCCTTGGCTACATTTACATTGGCTCCTATTTCTGTAGCCAACATTCCAGCAATGTGAGACATTTCGATGGAATGTTGTAAAACATTTTGACCATAAGAAGTTCTGAAATGAAGTCTGCCAAGTATAGATATTATTCTTGGGTCTAAATTGAATACTCCACATTCATAAGCTGCCGCCTCACCTTTTTCTTTTATTATCTTATTTATTTCTTGTTTTGCTTTTTCAACCATTTCCTCTATTTTGGCCGGTTGAATTCTTCCGTCTTGAATGAGATTTTCAAGAGCAACTTTTGCTACCTGTCTTCTTACCGAATCATAAGAAGATATGGTTATAAGACCGGGCGTATCATCTACTATGATTTCTACTCCGGAAACCCTTTCAAAAGCTTTTATATTTCTTCCTTCTTTTCCTATAATTTTTCCTTTTATTTCGTCGGACGGTATTGCTACAGTTGTTGAAAAGACTTCAGAAGAGACAGAGTTTGCCAATCTTTGGATTGATGTAGTTAGTATTTCTTTTGCTCTATTTTCTATTTTATCAATTCCAGTGTTTTCTAGTTTTTGCAACCTGACGGTTATATCTTCTTCATATTTTCTCTCTATTTCTTTAAACAAATTTTCTTTCGCTTCCTCTTCGTTCATGCCTGATATTTTCTGCAATTCTTCATATTTTTGTTTTTCAAGTTCCTCAGCTTTTTCTTTTATTGTTTTAGCTTCCGAAAGTTTCTCTTTGACCTGTTCTATTTCTTTGTCTATATCAACCTGTCTTTTGTCTAAAAACTCCTCTTTTTTTATAAGTCTTTCCTCTGTCTTTTTTATTTTCTCTTCTCTTTCTTTGAATTCAGCTCTTGTTTCTTTTACTAATTCTTCTGCTTTTCTCTCGGCTTCTTCTATAATCTTTTTAGCTTCTTCTTTGGCGTGAAGCTCCATTTGTTTTATGCGAAGCTCTACACTACCTCTTTGACCTAAAGATATTATCCAGCGCAAAAAATAACCAAAACCTATACCTATAAGCGCAGAAAACCCAGCTACAAGTATCGCTAATTTTAATGACATATATTTTGTTTATTCCGTTTTATTACGGAGCGGGGGATAGCAGTTTTATTTTGTTGAAAAATAAGGACATTTTTGTTTTTTTACATTCACCCGATACTGTTTTTAAACGGAAATAATTTAATTTAATACTAATGCCAAAAGAGTACCAAATTTTTCGTTTAAATGCAAATTTATATATTTTAACTATAAAATTTTATCCACGATGCCGTATTCTTTGGCATCTTCTGCGGACATAAAGAAAGCGCGTTCTACATCATTTTCTATTTTTGAAAGTGGTTGGCCTGTGTGATCGGCAAGCATTTTGTTTAGATTTTCTTTTGTCTTTATGATGTGTTTGGCTGTGATGGCTATGTCTGTGGCCTGACCTTCTGCTCCGCCTATTGGTTGGTGGATCATAACTTCCGCATTTTTGAGAATAAATCTTTTACCTTTTGTCCCAGCTGATAGTACCAGTGCACCTCCAGAAGCAGCAATACCTACACAATATGTGGCAACATCTGGTTTTATAAACTTCATCGTGTCTATTATAGCCAAAGTTGAAGTGACAGAACCTCCCGGAGAGTTTATATAAATGGATATATCTTTTTTAGAGTCTTCGCTTTGAAGAAATAAAAGCTGGGCAATAATCAAATTTGCCATTGTGTCTTCTATTGGGCCACCTAAAAATATTATTCTGTCTTTAAGAAGTCGGGAATATATATCAAAAGCTCTTTCTCCTTGGTGAGTTTTTTCTATTACAGTAGGGACTAAAATTGAATTTTGTATTATTTTTTTCATATAAACATAATAGCATAGTTTTTGGTTTTGGTATAGTATAAGTATGCCAAAGTTTGAAAGCAAAAAGGCGCAAGCTTAATAACTTTTAAACTTGCGCCTTTAAAAATATTTAATTAATCTATGCGACTTCATCGGTTTTATATATATAGACAATGAAAATCTGATTGTAGATGATCTTGGGCTTATTCATCAGTGGCGCAATGTTTTTAGATACAACACAGGATCAGAAGTTATTCTTTTTGACGGAAGTAGCTTTGAATATGACTGCGTGATAAAAAAATTGACTAACAGAGATGCAGAAATTTCTGTTGTTTCAAAAAGAGAAGGAATTATTCCTAAAAAAAGGATAATTCTGTATCAATCTCTTATAAAAAAAGACAAAATGGAATGGGTAGTAGAGAAGGCGACAGAGCTTGGTGTATCAAAAATTGTGCCTATAATCTCAGAGAGAAGTGAAAAGAAAGATTTAAATATGGAAAGGATAAGGAAAATTATTGTAGAAGCAAGTGAACAATGTGGTAGGGCGGATGTGCCAGTGTTGGGCAGTGTTATGACCTTAGAAGAATGTATTATGGAAGTAGAAGAGGAGAAAATCGTTTTTGATATCACAGGTGAACATTTTTCTTCTTCCTTAATACATAATACTTGTCCCGTATCAATTTTTATCGGCCCCGAGGGTGGGTGGACAGAAAAAGAATTGGAGCTATTTAAACAAAAAGGAGCAAAAATCTTTTCTCTCGGCCCCCTTACTCTCCGTGCTGAAACGGCTTCTATTGTTGCTCTAACAACTTCAAAACTTCTTGGTTGATAAGTATTGTAGATACATAAACACGAACGCTTTCTTCAGAAGCATCTTTGTAATATTGCATTATATGTTTTACTTCATTTTCTAAAATTTCTTTGTTTGGCTCTATTTTTTCTTCTATGGCAATTTTGTTAAAAATTAATTGAACTCTAGCTTTTTTTTCTGAACTTTCTCTAAGCTCTTCTTTCAATTCTTTCTCGTCTTTTTTTATATGGGCCAAGTAGTCCTCAAATTTACGACCTGTTCTCTCTACATCATCTTTTATTTGAGCCAAAGATTTGTTTATCTCGCTTAAAACCAAAATTTCTGGCAAATCAATTTTTGTTTTTTCTAAAATAGAGTCTATAATTTTTGCTCTTTTCTTTTCTATTTCTCTCTGTTTTTTCTCTACAATTATATTTTCTTTTATTTTTTCTTTTAGTTCTTCTAAATTTTTAAAATTACCGACTTCTTTCGCTAAATCGTCTGTTAGGGGAGGAAGGTTTTCTTCTTTATCTAAATCTGGATGATTGTGGTGATTTGTTTCCGGATTTTTTTTGTGCCAATCCAAATGAGCTTTGTTTTTTCTTATTTGTAAAAGGACACCAGCAATTTCTTCTTCGCTTGCCGTAGCTTTAGCGGAGGCGGGTATCTGTCTATTAACGTTAGCTGCTAAATTCTTGTACTCAGGCAATTCAAATTCTGGCATAACGGCAAAAACTGCTTTAAATTCAAATGGATTATTAAGAGCAAGTTTGGTTACTGATATTTTAGGGCTACCCAAAATATCAAATTTCTCTTGGATGATTATTTGATGAAAATGTTCTTTAAGTAAAATATTTGAAGCTTCTTCTAAAATTCTTTTTTCACCAATTTTTTCGTTGATTATGTTTTCTGGCACATGACCTTTTCTGAAACCGGATATTTCCAAAGATGATTTAAAAAATTCAATAGCTTTTTTTCTTGCAGACACCAAAAAATCGGAAGGCAATGATATTTCTATCTCTACCTCCGATTTTGGTAATTTTTTTGTTTTGACTTCGTATTTCACGAAGAAGAGTCTAACCTTTCTGCTTTAATTTTGCAACTCTGTCTCTATTACTGAAGCCCCTTGGTCAAAATTTTCTAAATCAGTCGCTTTTAAATCTGCCTCTATGGAATCAAGATCATCCGAAGCTCCTTGCTGATTTAAAGACTCTACGACACTATCCTCTAATTGTGTTTCAGGTATGTACAAATTTTGGGAAGACCTTTCTTTTAAGAAATAAAGTCCTCCGACAACAATTAGGGCGAGAATGATTAAAACTGCAATCAATGGTCCGAGAGATCTTTTTTCTTTTTGATCCCCAATATTTGGCATCTGATTTGAATTGAATGTATCCATTTTATTTAGTTATTTATTAATTATTATTCAGTTTTGTTTTCAGTGCTTGTCTTCTCATCAAGCTTTGCTTGGCCCTGTTTTAGACTCTCAATAACATCAACCAGTGCAGCATGGGCAGATTTTATATCACTTTTAACTGACTCTATTTGTTTTCTTGTTTCTCTAAAAGCTGTCTTCAAAGATTCTATATTTATTTCTCCATCTACCGTTATAACTATTTTAGAAATATTTGTTTTGGCTATTTCAATTTTTGATTTTGCTTCTGTCAAAAGTTTCTCAGACTCTCCTACATCAATATTTTCTGACTTTAACTTTGCTATTCTTGACTCTATTCTTTTTGAAAGTGTACTCAATCTTTCAACTGCAGCTTCAAATCTTTTTATTACATTTGCTACAAATTGATCCAATCTTTCCTGTACTCTTTCGATTGTATTTTGTCTTCTTTCTTCTACTGAATTCATTACCGCCTCTTTTTTAGCCTGCAACTCTTCTCTTATCGTTTCTCTTTTTTGAAGAGCTTCTTCTTTTTGCTCGTTAGCTTCCTCTCTGATTTGCTCTCTTTCTCTGTTTTTTTCTTCTAAAGTATTTTGAGCAAATGACACGAAAGGAAAAAAAACGATAACTGCAAGTAATACTATATTAAATATGTTTTTTTTCATAAATTTGTATTAATTTTAATCAGACTTTTATTGTAGCAATTGGTCTTGCTATACAATCAATGTTATACCAAACTTTGTGTATTTGGAAGCCCCCGAAAGTTCAAAACTTCCGGGGGCTTCTTTTATGCCTTTTTGTTAGGCTTTTTTAAGGTTTTAGGAATTTTACAAGAAGCAGAGCGACTATGTTTATGATCTTAATCATAGGGTTAATAGCTGGACCAGCGGTGTCTTTGTAAGGGTCGCCAACTGTGTCTCCCGTGACAGCTGCTTTGTGAGCTTCGCTACCTTTACCACCAAAAGCTCCCTCTTCTATGTATTTTTTGGCATTATCCCAAGCCGCACCACCCGTGGTCATTGAAATACCAACGAATAGTCCTGTGATGATTGTTCCCACTAGAAGACCGCCCAAAGCAGCTGGTCCGAGAATAAGTCCAACTAATACTGGAGCAACAACGGGGATAAGGGCGGGAACAACCATTTCTTTTATTGCAGATTTTGTAACTATATCAACTGCTCGTGAATAATCTGGTTTTCCTGAACCATCCATAATACCTTTGATTTCTTTAAATTGTCTGCGAACTTCCTCAACGACAGCTTTAGCAGCATTTCCAACGGATGACATAGCGATACTTGCAAATAGGTAAGGAAGTAAGCCTCCGATCAAAAGGCCAACCAAAACTTTGCTGTCTGACAAATCAAATACAGAAGAAATACCATTTATTTCAAGCTCTTGTGTATAAGCAGCAAACAAAACCATAGCAGCAAGACCAGCAGAAGCAATAGCATATCCTTTTGTTACGGCTTTTGTTGTATTTCCAACTGCATCAAGTGGATCTGTGATATCGCGAACAGACTTATCTAGGCCTGCCATTTCTGCTATACCGCCAGCGTTGTCTGTAATAGGACCGAAGGCGTCAATTGCAACTACAATACCAGTGAGTGAAAGCATAGACATAACAGCAAGAGCAATACCATAAAGACCAGCTAGATTAAATGCCCACAAAATGGCAACAACAATCGCTAAGATGGGTAAGGCAGTTGATTGCATGCCAACAGCAAGACCTTTAATAATATTTGTTCCATGTCCTGTTGTACTTGCTTCGGCAATATTTCTAACAGGTGCAAATTTTTTGGCTGTATAATATTCTGTAATCAAAACAACCACTCCTGTAACTAAAAGTCCAATAAGTGAAGCAGTGTAAAGATCTCCTGTGCTGTATAGTCCGTTGTCTGTCATTAGTATTTTTGTAATAGGGTAGAATGCTATAGCTGAAAGCACACCTGTAATAGCAAGACTTTTATACAAAGCATTCATTATGTTTTGGGATTTGCCCAATTTTACAAACCAAGTTCCTATAATGGTCGAGATGATCGATACTGCTCCTATAAGAAGAGGATAGACGATTGCTCCTGTGAAGGCCTCAAAAACTACTGCTCCAAGCAAGATAACAGCTATAGCCGACACAGCGTAAGTTTCAAAAAGATCAGCTGCCATTCCTGCACAATCGCCGACATTGTCTCCAACATTGTCGGCAATCACTCCTGGGTTTCTAGGATCATCTTCTGGGATTCCTGCTTCTATTTTACCAACCATATCTGTTCCGACATCTGCTCCTTTTGTGAAGATTCCTCCACCAAGACGAGCAAAAACTGAAATAAGAGAAGCTCCAAAACCAAGACCGATCAGTGCATTTAAATCTTTTGTAAGTAAGTAAAATCCTGAAACAGAAAGAAGTCCAAGTCCTACCACGAAAAGACCTGTAACAGTTCCTCCCTCAAAAGCGAGAGATAAAGCATTTTTCAAACCTTTTTTAGCGGCTTCTGCTGTTCTAACATTTGCTCTAACAGAAATATTCATTCCTACAAATCCTGCTACAGCTGAAAAAACAGCACCCAAAATAAATGCCCACATTGTGTTTTGAGAAAAATCTCCAAAATACATTATGGCAACAATTATTACAGCTACTATGCCAACTGTTTTATACTGACGATTAAGATACGCCTTTGCTCCGGCTTGAATAGCAGAGGCAATCTCTAACATTTTGCCACTACCTACTGGTTTTTTAAGAATCTTATAAATTAGAAACGCCCCATAAAGCAAAGCTACAAAACTTGCTATGATAGCGTAAGACAACACCTGATTTTCTGTCATAATTTTTATAAAAATTATTAATAATTAAATTATAAATTTTCTTCTTCTTCGATTTTATCGCTTGTCGCGATTTCCTCGCCCTTTATTGATTTTATATCTATTCTCCAGCCAGTCAATTTAGCTGCTAATCTTACATTTTGCCCACCTTTACCTATAGCAAGAGATTGTTGGTCTTCAGAAACAACCACTTTTGCCTCTCTATTTTCTTCGTCTATATCAACTGAAACTATTTTTGCTGGAGATAGAGCATCTTCTATGAATTGTTTTGGATCTTCGGACCATTCTATAACGTCTATCTTTTCTCCCCCCAATTCGCTTGTGACCGTGGCTACTCTTACTCCTCTTTGTCCAACCAAAGAACCTACTGGGTCTATATAATCATCATTTGTTGATACGGCTACTTTGGATCGAGAACCCGGTTCTCTAGCGACACTTTTTATTTCTATTGTTCCGTTTGCTAATTCTGGAGCTTCATTTTCAAACAATTTTATTAGAAATCTTGGATGAGATCTTGATAGTCTCAAAGCCACACCTTTTGGTCCGTCTTCTACTCTATAAAGATAAGCTCTCACCCTTTCGCCTTGACTAAATCTTTCTCCGGGGATCTGTTCTTCATAAGGCAAAATACCTACAGCTCTTCCGACGTCAACAAATATATTACCTCTTTCAATTCTTTGAACGGTACCATTTATAATATCTCCCTCCCTTTCGCCAAATTCTCTCATCACAGATGTTCTTTCGGCCTCTCTAATTTTTTGCATTATTACTTGTTTGGCGGTTTGAGAAGCTATTCTGCCATAGTCTCCCTTTGGTTCGAGGGGAAATATCATTTCATCTCCAACTTGTACATCCTTTTTTATTTTTTTAGCATCTTCCACAAGAATGTGATGTTCCGGATTAAAAAGCACCCTATCATCGTCATCTTCTTCTGCTCTTTCAAGAGCTTTTTGTAAAGATTCTTTATCCATAAATACTTTACTATCGTCCACCACTATTTTAACCTGGCTCATTTCTGTAGAACCATCACTTAAATTAAATTTAGCCCTGACTATTTGTCCCTTTTTGCCATATTCTTTTTTGTATGCAGTGGCCAAAGCCATTTCAATTGCTTCTATCACTTTTTCTTTCGGTATTCCTCTTTCTTCCTCAAGTTGGTCAAGGACTGAATTTATCACTTTTAGATCAAACATGTTATTAAATTATTTTAATTATATTAATTATACTAAATCTCAAAACGAGAAAGAAAAAATCCGCGGGTAAGCGGAGTTTCTATCTTTCAGTATTTTTTTCATTATATACCCCTTGTATTTTTGTGTCAAATTTTTGTATCCGCATATAGCGTATAGCGTTTGTTGTTTTTTGGGTTTATAATTTAATCTAATTCAAAAAAATGGAAGAAAATAATAAAAATCAAGCACCTGATAATTTTGAAAACAGACCTCTTTATCAAAAACAAAAAGAAGGAGTTTATTATCCTGCAAGTGTTGATTTATTAAACAAAATAAGTGGAATGGGTATAAAAGTTGAAATTGTTGAAGCTCAAATGTTTCCAGCTATTTACGACGAAGGAGAAAAAGTCTTAAGGATAAGAAAAGGTGCGGACGAAGATCAGGTCAATGACTACATAGAAAATTCTATTTTAAAAGAAGAGGACGGTATAGATAAGTTAGATCCAAATGTTGATCGTAGTGATTATATAAAATTGGGCGATGAAGACGAAGATGATGAAGATGATGAAGAAGATGGTGATGAAAAAGAGGGAGCGAAAGAAACTGAAGAAGAAATAGTTGAAGTGGAGGGGAAAAATGGGGAAATGATAAAAATCGGGGACAGGGTCAAGTGGGATTTTTATGGCGGAGTTGGTAGTGGGGAAGTTGTGTCTTTTGAAAAAACGGGAGACAGTTTTTTCGTTAACGTAAACACCATGAACGCGAATGGCTTAGAAGTTCAAATTCCAGCTGAAGAAATTTTTAAAGATAATCCTCAAGATGCTAATGGTTTGAAAGAAGAAGAACAAGAACAAGAAGAACGAGAAGAAAATTTGCCAGAATGGCAAAAAAGTGATGAATGGAAAGAGATGATTAAAAGAAGGAGGGTGGCAGTGAAAGCTCAAATCTATAAGTCAAAATATGGCCTAAACCCTTTTTCTCCAATACCTTTCTCCCCAATAAAAGATGGAGATTTAGAACAAATCCTTTTGGCTGAAAAAAATTATGAAGAATCAAAAAAAGAAGTTGAATTAAAAATAAGAGAGATTTTGCGATTTGAAATGGGAGAAAACTTATCTCCAGAACAAGAAAGCGAACTCTTATTTAAAACCAATGGTATTTTGTTTGATGAACTTGTAAAGAATGAATCTGATAATTACAGAAAAGTTTTAAGAGAGGAAAATTCAAAAAGCAAACCCGGTCTTTTGTTAGAAAAAGCAAAAAAGGTTTTAGATACAGATGTGGCGAGATGGTATTTGGGTTTGTCAAAAAAACAGAGAATGGCATTAAGTTTTGGAGTTGGCAGTATAGCAGGTTTGTCTTTTGCATCAGTTGGATCATCGGTTGGAGTTGCAAGTTATTTGGCTTGGAGAGCGGTTAGGTTTGGTCTATCTGGTTTTGCTGGTCTAAAGGCGGGAGAATGGGCTAATAAAAAATGGTCTATTGAGGAGCTAAACGAAAGAGAAGAGAAAGAAATGGAAAATTTAAAAAATTCTGATTTGCCTTTAGAAGAAAAAGAAAAAGGTTTTAAAGATATAAAGGAAAAATACAAAAAAGAAAGAATAAAATTTGGTTTAAAAAAGATCGGGGTTACGGTTGGAGCTGGTGCTGGCACTGGTCTACTTACTGGTTTGGCTGAAAATATTGTAATGAATAGCAATTTCTCTGGTTTGTCGTCAGCCGAAGGTAGAGGCAATAAAACCGATCATTTTTCAAATAATAGAATTGGACGAGGAGGATTTAAGACAGAAGATCAGCTGTCTTTGAGTAAACCAAAAGCCCCAGATTTGACAGAAAAACCAAAAGTCGATCTTGATGCACCTCCAGAGAAGCCAAAAATTGATCAAGTTACATATTTAGAAAAACCGGAGGTTGAAGATATTTCAAGGCCAGAAGTTAAGAATCTAGCAGAAGTAGGTGATGGGGGTGTTTTAGAAAAAACAGAGGCATCTAATCAAATCAAGGAATTATTTGATAACATAGAAATTTTATCTCAAGAAGTAAAACCAGGCGATTCGGTTTGGAAAATTTTAAATAGAGTTATGGCTGAAAATAAAGATTTTAGAGATATCTCTGGTGTTGGTACGAAAGAACAAATTTTAGAACAAATAGAGGCCAAGAAAACCAGAATTATAAGCGCTTTGGTGAACAAAGTTCTTGAAGATCCGGAAAAATATGGTATTGGAGAAGATGGCAAAATAATGGTTGGAGACAAATTGGATTTATCTAAATTATTTGAAGATAGAGAATTTTTAAACAAAGTCATGGTTGATGCTCAAAATATGAGGCCTTCTCAGATAGCTTCTATTTTGGAAAATAATAAAAAAATTGAATCTTGGGTAATTAACAATCCTTATAAACCAGTTAATGTAGATGAAATTTTAAATATAAAACCTAGACTTGACGAAATAAACAATTTGGAAAGTGAGATTGTTCCTAAACCGGAAAATTATCCATTGCCAGAGCTCGCCTCAGAAAAAGAAACTTCGGATTTGATTGAATCAGAGCAAGGAAATACTTTATCTGAAGCAGATAAAGATCGTTTACGTCAAGAAATTTTAGAAGCAAAAAAAAGATTAGAAGAGATTGAAAATACAAATAATCTTTCTTCTAATAAGAGCGTAATGCCTGATCGTCTTAGAACTATGATGGGTGATATCAATTTAGAAGAGCAAATTAATTTGGCTTTTAGAAAGGAAATAGATGATATTTATGGTAAAAATTTTTTTGGATTATTCAAAAGAGATGGAATAAATACAAAAGAGTGGGCGTTTATGTCGAAGCTTCCGGCAAATAAAGTTTTGGATTATTACACAGGAGATTCAAACAATTCTGGATTATCACAAAATATTTTAGATGAACTTTTAAAATCGAAAAAACATAAAACATTTTGGAATCAAATCATGGGACTTATGGAGCAATCTAAGGGAGCCGTTAAGCCATATGAGAACGAAAATGTCTCTGATTTTACGAGGAGGCTTGGGGGTTTTATTATGAAGGGTTTTGTTAAAGCTTAGTAAATATTATTTTGATATAATAAAAGTAATAAAATGAATGAAGAATTTAAAAATAAAATAGTTTCTGATTTCGGTCTCTTTAAGATGGACGGGAGACAGCAAGAGGATATGATAGAAAAAATAGGCAATTTGCTTTTTGAGTCGGTGGTGGAAAGATCTGTCGATGCCATGGATGAACAATTGATAGATGAATTTGATGCCGTTGTTCAAAATGCTGGAAGTAATTATGATAATGTCATAGCCTTTTTGGTTGAAAAGGTTCCAAATTTTGAAGAAATTGTGAGCGATGAGCTATCTAGGCTCAAGAAAGCCACTTCTGGCATATTTGCATAATAGAGTACTAAAATATTTATCTAACAAAATCAACGGAGTATTATATGGTTTTGCTTGACAGGCTTTTGTATTTTGTTAGTATGTAAGTTGTTGAAAAATTAAGTGGGTTTAGGTTTACCCACATTTTAAAAATTAATAATAAAATTTAACCAAAATATTATGGCAGAAATTTTTGATAGATCAAAACCACACCTCAACGTTGGTACAATTGGACACGTTGACCATGGTAAAACTACTTTGACCGCAGCCATTCTCAAAGTGCTTGATATGCATAAGGAGGAAGGTTATGGGGCAAGGGTTGAAGCGGTTGATAATATTGATAATGCTCCTGAGGAAAAAGCAAGAGGCATCACTATTGCTTTACACCATTCTGAATATTGGACTCCAAAAAGACATTATGCTCATATTGACGCTCCCGGTCATGCCGACTATATAAAAAATATGATTACTGGAGCAGCTCAAATGGATGGTGCAATCTTGGTCGTCGCTGCTACTGACGGTGTTATGCCTCAGACAAGAGAACACATTCTTTTGGCTTACCAAGTTGGTGTTCCTAAAATAATAGTTTATCTAAACAAGTGCGATATGGTGCCTGATAAGGATCTTATTGACTTGGTTGAAGAAGAAGTAAGAGAACTTTTGACCAAAAATCATTATGACGGAGCAAATACTCCTATCATAAGAGGTTCTGGCTTGAAAGCTCTTGAATCAACAAGTGTCGATGATGAATGGGCAAAAAGCGTGTTTGATCTAATAAACACAGTTGATACTTATATTCCTGATCCAGTAAGAGATACAGATAAACCATTCCTTATGCCTATTGAAGACATTTTCTCAATTGAAGGGAGAGGCACGGTTGTCACTGGTAAGATTGAAAGAGGTATTGCGAAGGTTGGAGATGAAGTTGAAATAATCGGTCTAAAAGAAGCTCAAAAAACAACAATTACTGGTATAGAGATGTTTAACAAATCTCTAAATGAGGGCCAAGCTGGAGACAATGCTGGTATCTTGCTTAGAGGTCTTAAAAAAGAAGATGTTCACAGGGGTCAGGTTCTTGCTAAACCAGGAAGCGTTACTCCTCACGATGATTTCGAGGCGGAAGTTTACATCTTGAAAAAAGAAGAGGGTGGTAGACATACTCCATTCTTCACAGGATACAAACCACAATTCTACATAAGAACTACTGATGTTACAGGAGAAGTTACATTGGCTGATGGTGTTGAAATGGTTATGCCTGGAGATACCGCAAAATTTAAAGTTAAATTAGTTTCTGCCGTCGCCCTTGAAGAACAGCAAAAATTTGCTATTCGCGAGGGGGGCAAGACTGTTGGAGCTGGAGTTGTAACAAAGATAAACAAATAAACAAAAGTTTATGCCAGATAGCACATTAAAAAAAGCAAAAAAGAGTACGAGTTCAAAAGCAAAAAAAGAAGAACCAATTTCTAAATTGAGGATTAGGGTTATGGCTTATGAATATAAAGTCCTTGATCTTTCCGTCAAACAGATAATCGATACTGCTATCCGTTATGATGCAAAGGTTTTAGGCCCAATACCCCTACCAACTGAGATAAAGAAATACACCGTTAATCGCGCTCCTTTTGTCTATAAAAATTCAAGAGAACAGTTTGAGATGAGAATTCATAGGAGAGTGATCGATATAATCAATCCATCACCTAAAATAATGGATGCTCTAACCAATCTTTCTTTGCCTTCTGGTGTAAGTATAGATGTCAAGATAATTTAGTTAAAAAGTTAGAAAGGCGCAAATGCGCAAAAATCAAAAAACCACTCTTCGACAATCTCAGGGTGGTTTTTTGATTTGCGTTATATCTATTCTTTTTACTTTTTTCTTTAATGTTGTCATGATTATAATAATTCATAGCAAACCACTTGCATTTTTATTAAACATTTGTTAGCTTATCATAAGCCGTGTAGGCGATTTTTATTGAGATGAGCAAGTTTATATTGGCAAAAAAATTAAATATGTCCCAGATTTTTGATGATAACGGAGAAGCTCATCCCGTTACTCTTTTGGGCGTGGAAAATCTGACGGTATCTCAGATAAAAACAAAGGAAAAAGACGGCTATGAGGCATTACAGGTTGGTTTTGGGGATCGTTCTCCTAAAAAGATGACGAAGGCTTTAAAGGGACATTTGAAAGATTTAGGTAATTTTTCAGTTTTGAAAGAATTCAGAGTTGAAAATTCTAATTTAAATAAAGGAGATAAAATAACAATAGACTCTTTCTCTGTTGGCGATAATATATCTGTTTCTGCTATCTCTAAGGCCAAGGGTTTTCAGGGTGTGGTTAAGAGACATGGTTTTCATGGTGGCCCCCGATCTCACGGTCAGAAGCATTCAGAAAGAGAGCCTGGTTCTATTGGTGGCGGAGGAAGAGATGGTGGTAGGGTGGCTAAAGGTAAAAGAATGGCAGGCAGAACAGGAGGAAAGAGAGTTACTATCAAAAACTTGAAAGTCTTGGCTCTTGATAATGAAAGCAACATAATGATGGTTTCGGGAGCTATTCCTGGTAGAAGGGGGACTTTGGTTGAAATCTCATCGAATTAATTTAAAAATCATGGAATCAAAGATATATAATCAAACAGGCAAAGAGGTAGGAGTGATCAAGCTCCCAGAAGCAGTCTTTGGTTTGCCTTGGAATGAATCTTTGGTTCATCAGGTTGCTGTATCCATGATGGGTAATGCAAGGATTCCTATTGCTCATACAAAAAACAGAGGTGAAGTCTCCGGTACTGGTAAAAAACCTTGGAAACAAAAAGGAACAGGAAGAGCAAGGCATGGTTCAAGAAGAAGCCCGATCTGGGTTGGTGGAGGTGTTGCTCATGGTCCAAGAAATGAAAGAGATTATTCAAGAAAGATAAATAAGAAAATGAAATTCAAAGCTCTTTCTGTCCTTCTTTCAAAGAAATTAAAAGAAGGGGAAATAGTTTTTGTCGATCAAATTTCTTTTAAAGAGCCAAAAACAAAGGAAGCTAAATCTGTCATAACATCTCTTTCAAAGATAAAAGAATTTTCTTCATTAAACAAAAGAAAAAATGCAGCTTTTCTAGCTTTAGATGACAAGAATGAAATTATAAAGAAAAGTTTCTCAAATTTTGGAAATATAGAAGTTGGTGAAATGAAGGACTTGAATGTTTTGGATCTTTTAAATCACAAATATCTTGTAGTTATAAATCCAGACAAATCAGTTCCTTTTATTTCTTCAAAATCAAACAAATAAGATATGAAAACAAAAGATCCTAAAGCAAAATACGCAGATTTGATAATAAGACCAAGAATAACAGAAAAGGCCAATGTTTTGGCTGGGGTAGATGTTCACACTTTTGAAGTTAGAGAAAAAGCTACAAAAAAAGAAGTAGAAAGTGCAATTAAAGCTTTTTATAAAGTAAATCCTTTAAAAATAAATATAGTAAGAAATCCTTCGAAAAAAGTTTTTATAAGAGGAAAGTGGGGTAAAAAATCGGGAGTTAAGAAAGCTTATGTATATTTAAAAAAGGGAGATAAATTAGAATAATAAGGCACAAACTGTAGCAATTTAAACGAATGGCACTAATAAGAAACCAAAATGAGTATTAAAAAATACAAACCAACAACAAAATCAAGAAGACATATGAGCATTGTCTCTTATAAATCCTTGGTTTCAAAGAGTAAACCTCTTAAGAGTCTTACTTATGGAATAAAAAGATCAGTTGGAAGAAACAATGTTGGAAGAATTACCGTAAGGCACAAAGGCGGGGGACACAAAAAACTTTGGAGAGATGTTGATTTTAGATATGATAAGATAAATATTCCTTACAAAATTTCTTCTGTCGAATATGATCCAAATAGAACAGGTTTTATAGGCCTTGCTGTTTATAGAGATGGAGAAAAAAGATATGTTTTGGTTCCAAAAAATATAAAAATCGGTGATGAGTTTATAACTTCAGAAAACGCTGAATTAAAACAAGGTAACAGAATGATGTTAAAAAACATACCAGTCGGCACATTTGTTTACAATGTAGAATTAAAACCTATGGGTGGAGCAAAAATTGCGAGATCTGCTGGTAATTTTGTTCAGATTGTAGCAAAAGATGCTGGTTATATTGATTTGAAAATGCCTTCAAGTGAAATAAGAAAAGTTAAAGAAACATGCTTTGCCTCTGTTGGTGAAGTTTCTAATGAAGAAAAAAGATTGGAAAATTATGGTAAAGCTGGTAAAAGTAGATGGAAAGGTATAAGGCCAACAGTCAGAGGTACTGCTATGAACCCAGTCGATCATCCACACGGTGGAGGAGAAGGAAGACAGGGTAGAGGTAGAAGAAGAGCCATTTCTCTTTGGGGCAAACCAACTGGAAAAGGGCAGAAGACCAGAAGATCTAAAAAATATTCTGATAAGTATATTGTTTCAAGAAGAAAAGTGGGCAAACAAAGATAATTAAAAAATTGAAATATTGAAAAATTCCTAAAAAATAATTAAATCATTTAATCATCTAACATGAAAATCATTTCACCAGTAAATATAAAAGAAAGAAAAGCTTTGGATATAAGATCCGGTGATACTATTCGTGTTACTCAAAAAATTATTGAAAAAGATAAAAAAACTGGCAAACTAAAAACAAGGCTTCAGGATTTTGAAGGTCTTTGTTTGGCTGTAAAACATGGCAAACAGGCTGGGGGCACTTTCACCGTAAGAAAAGTTGCAAGCGGTGTTGGCGTAGAGAGAATTTTTCCAATATATTCTCCAATGATAGATAAAATTGAGATAATAAAGAGATCTAAAGTGAGAAGAGCAAAACTTTATCATATTCGCGAGAAAGCGGCCAAAGAAATAAGAAGACAAATGAGAAATGTTAGAGATATTAGAGAAACAGAAGAGACCGAAACAGAAACTGAAATGAAGGAAGAAAAAATTGTTGAAGAAGCAGAAAAAATTGCCGAAGCGGAGGAAGTGAAAGAGTAAAAAATAATTAAAACAAAAAACACCTTTATAATTTTAAGGTGTTTTTTGTTTGTTTTGAAAAAAAAGTCAAAAGATATATAATTCTCTTATGCCCAGGTGGCGGAATTTGGTATACGCGTACGCTTGAGGTGCGTATGGAGCAATCCTTGGAGGTTCAAGTCCTCTCCTGGGCACCAAAAGAGAACTCAGCGGAATTTTCGGCGGATTCAAGCGAACGGCGCAAAGCGCCGACCAGGGATTTTTTGGCGGGAATTCAGGAGATTTTGGCGCGCTTGCGCGCACCTGTTTTTGGCCGAGGAGGAGGTGCGAGCCAAAGATTTCTTTGGCCCAGACCTTTTTGGCAAAAAGGTCTGAATCAGAAGCAATTTTGTCCAAATTTTGAGCGTCTTTTAGCCAGCTTTGGAAAGGTGCGAGCCAATCATTTTGCTTGTGTGAAAAATTGAAGATTTCTTCCTGGAGCGACTTCTTTTCGGAAAGTAATTTAGCTTTTTGGTTACGATAGTCTTGCTCATCAACAACTTGGTCGAGATAACCAGTAAGAAGTCGCTCTAGCTTTTGTGAAATTTCAGATATTCTAGCTTCCTTCTCTTTCACACAAGCAGTCAAAGACTGGGCGGACTCTCCGTGGTCTTCTAACGCCATACGATTTAATTCCTCCGCCCAGTCTTTGGGCAAAGAAACTTTTTGAATGAGGGATGATAACTGCTTGTCTAACTGTTCGGAACGAAGCGACATCTCTTTACACTTTGTTATCTTGGATTTTTTAGTGCAACGATAATATACATAGTGGTGAACATTACCATTTTTCTGTCGCTTCGTTTTGTTTTCAGCAGTTATCATCATTCCGCAAGAAGCACAGGAAATGAGACCGCAAAAAGGTTGTGGTTCGTTTTGTGGTTTTCTTTCAGGTTGTCCACGAAACTTCAGCATTTCCTGTGCTTCATCAAAAAGTTTCTTTGAAATGATTGGTTCGTGCTTGCCTTCGTGAATTTCACCGCCATACTTAAACAAACCAATATAGAAAGGATTTGAGAGGATAAAAGACGCTTTGGTTTTTGAGATTCTCTTTCCGGTTCTTGTCGTAACGCCGGACTTCGCCAAAAATTCTGCAATATCTTCTAATCTTTGATTTCCTTTGACATATTTTTCAAAAGCCAAGCGCACAATGCGAGATTTTTTCTTTTCCACCATAATAGTTTTTGTTCGCGAATCGTTGAGATACCCTAAAGGCGCTTGGCTTGGGAATATACCCATGCGTACTTTTTGGCGAAGTCCACGCTTGGTGTTCTCGGAAAGAGAATCTACATAGTATTTGCTTTGCCCGAAAGCCATGTTTAACATAAATTTACCTTGCGAAGTATTGTCGCACCAAAAAGTTGGAAATTTAAGGCTCGCAAGTTTACCTGTGTCGAGAAGATAGATAATGCGACCTCCGTCCACCGAATTGCGGGCGAGACGATCGGGATTCCACGCAAGGATGTTTCCGCCGAATTTTTCAATCTCCTTCATCATCTTGTTAAAAATCGGGCGACCTGGCACTTTCGCTGATTGCTTCTCAATATATTCGGCGGAAATTTCAATATTTTCCCGAACGGCGTATTCCCGCAATTCAGTCAGTTGCGCCTCAATACTCAAAACTTGCTTGTCCTCGACATCAGTCGACTTGCGAGCATACAAAAATAATTTTTGTGACATAAATTTACAAAAAACAGGAATAGCTACACTGGCGCACACAATTCAATGTTAATCAAATTGTACCAATGTAGCTATTCCTGTTGATTAACGAATAATAATTGTGTGCGATATCAGTATATCAAAAATGTTCTCGCAACAAAAATTCTTTTTGTACAAATATGACAGTCAAAATTGATTCTGATTTCGTACCTCCTCCTCGGCCAAAAACAGGTGCGCGCAAGCGCGCCAAAATCTCCTGAATTCCCGCCAAAAAATCCCTGGTCGGCGCTTTGCGCCGTTCGCTTGAATCCGCCGAAAATTCCGCTGAGTTCTCTTTTGGTGTCTTTATACTACCAAGCTCGCACCTTTTTTCAAAATCGCTGAATGAAAGAGAATTGCACGCGCGGAGCGCGTGGTGATGTTGTGCAAAGTGTTCCGCTCGATGACGAATTCCGCCACGGCTCGCTCGTCGCTACGACAGCCCTGTTTTTGATTCTTGCATTTTTGTGGCGGGGTTCTTTTGCATTTGCATTTCTTTGAGGTATCAAAAACAGGGCTGTCTCCGCTTCTCGCTCTCCGTTTCCGCCCTCGCCTCCGTCCGCCGCCATGCTTTTTTGTTTGCGCTGGTTTGGAATTCTTTTTGATATGGTATGGCGGCGGACGGTTCGGGCAAAAATTTTTTCAAAAAAACTTGTTGCAATAATTCTAAAAAATCCTGATAGATGAGATAAGAAAAAGAAACGAG
>CAZRMR010000009.1:21696-24543 GCA_964601245.1 uncultured Candidatus Saccharibacteria bacterium | reverse complement strand
GCCACTCTCTCAATATTTTTCAACCCGCGCAAATAAAAGAAGAGAGAAGTTTGGTGTGGCGGGGCGAGGGGCAGACACACCGAGCATAGCGAGGTGCGAAGCGGAATTCATTTTCTAGAATTTAGTGGCATGTGGAGCGTATGCAAAAGTACAAAGTCACCACGCGCGCGGAGCGTGCGCCTTTCACTGATTTTTGAAAAAGGTGCGGATTTGGTCGTAAAGGGCAACACGTAGGACAAGCTCAGTGTAAACAAGCAAATTGCACATAAAGATCCAGTTTTGAACGACTGGATTTTTATGTGCAACAAAAGAACTATATCATATGGAATTCTTTAAAAACTGATTCATAGAGAGAAATAATTCTCAATGTCTCTCTTTTGCTTAAAAGAAAATCACTCCCCTCGTGAGCAATCATATTTCTAGTCTTGTGAGCCTCCCAAGCATTTTCAATAGTATTAAAATCACTTTTTTCGACTGCCTTCAATTTTTCTCCCATTGTGTCTCCCGGGAGATGCAATTGAAACAAAAGATCATCAAGCATTATGTCAGCCTCAATAATAGCCAATCGCCAATTTGAAGGTATATCAGATTCTGCGTGCTCAACTATTTGTTTCCATTTATCCAAACTTGGATTTGGTTCAACCACGCCAGAAGAAATGATAGCCCCTTCATCAGCCGAAGGATACATTTTTGCTTTCTCAAGAGCCCATATAGAATTGCCTTTAATATTAAAGAATGCGGTGCCTAAAGCAAAAAGACCACCTAAAGAAAAACCTAATGTTTTAAAAATATTTAAATTGTTTTTAAAAAAATCGGAAATGTTTGAAAACTTAAAACCAAAAAAAGAAAGGTTTCCAAAAAATGAAGAAAAATTCAAAACTGAAGGCGCAATATAACCAATCAGAGATAAAAGAAATAGAATAACAACCAAGCCTTCAACAAAATCAAATTCCCAACCCTTTGGTTTTTCTTTTTTATCTTTTAGATCTGCCATACAATACCAAAATTATATGAAATAATAAGAAAAACTACAAAATTATTCTCCCAAATATTTCTTACCTATATCAAATAAAATATCTTCTCTTAAATGGGGAGACATGAATTGGATACCCAAAGGCAGATGACACGAAAAACCAGAAGGCAAAGATATGGCCGGACAACCTACAATATTTGCACTAACAGTAAAAATATCAGCCAAATACATTTGTAAAGGATCAGACTTTTCTCCCATTTTAAAAGCGGTAGAAGTTGTGGTGGGAGTCAAGATAGTGTCAACTTTTTTGAAAACATCTTCAAATTCTTTTTTTATAACCTTTCTTGCAAGCATTGCTTTGCCATAATATGAATCGTAATATCCTGAAGACAAAACATAGGTGCCGAGAATAATTCTTCTTCTCACTTCTTTGCCAAGCCCCATTGCTCTACTTTTTTTATAAACATCTAAAAGATTTTCTGCTTCATAAGAAAGAACTTCCCCACTACCAACCGAGAGACCGTATTTTATACCATCAAAACGAGACATGTTTGAAGAAACTTCAGCAGGCATTACTACATAATAGACCGCTAAAGCTTTGTCTATATTGGGCAATTCGATATTTTCAATCTTAAAGCCAAGATTTTTTAACTTCTCAACAGATTCTGAAAAATTATTTTTTACATCATCGGATATTCCTTCGTTTTCAATCAAATGATAAGGGACGCCAATTTTCAAATTTTCAATTTTTAAATCTTCCAATTTTTCAATTTCTATAGTCGTACTATCCATTTTGTCTTTACCTTTTATGACATCAAATATCATCTCTGTATCAGAAACTGTTTTAGCAAGAGGGCCAATGACATCAAGAGAGGAACCCATGGCTATAAGCCCATAACGAGAGACGCTGCCATAAGTAGGCTTCAGGCCAACAATACCGCAAAAAGAGGCTGGTTCTCTTATTGAACCTCCTGTATCAGACCCCAAGGCCCCCAAAGCCATTTGGCTCGCCACAGAAGCAGCAGACCCCCCAGAAGACCCCCCAGAAACCCTTTCTTTATCAATCGGGTTTTTAGTAACACCAAAGGCTGAATTTTCAGTAGAACTACCCATAGCAAATTCATCCATATTTGTCCTTCCAAGCAAAACAACACCCTCTTCAATCATTTTTTCAGAAGCGGTAGCTGTATATATCGCTCTATAATTTTCAAGAATTTTTGAGCTACAACTTACCTTTCTGTTTTTAACTAAAATATTATCCTTGAGAGCAATTGGTATGCCAGTCAAATTTTTCGAATTTCCCGCATCAATTAATTTTTGAGCCTTTTCTGCTTGTTCTAAAACATCGTCATAAACTTCCAAAAAAACATTTAATTCTTTATTTCTTTTTTCTATATTCTGGAGACAAGCAGAAGCCAATTCCTTCGCAGAAATTTCTTTTTTATCCAACAATTCTCTGGCTTTTTTGATTGTTAATTCTTCTATTTTTATCATCAAAATTTTTGGCTACAAAATATTATAAAATTTTTTTAACTTTTATATACCCATTTTCTTTTTGTGGAGCTTCTCTCAAAACACTTTCTGTAAAAGATTCTTTATTTTCATCTAAAGTATCCTCCCTCATTACATTTATTACTGAACCAATATCTACACCCCCTTTAAAATCACCAGAAACTAATTGCACTTGTTTAACATAATCAAGAATAGAATCCATCTCACCGCTCAAATTTTGCGCCTCTTCTTCACTTATATCTATTCTGGCCAAATCGGCCATTTTTTTTATTTCATCTTTTGAGATCATCATTCAATAATAGCATTTTTCTATATTTTTAAAAGATTTTGGAATTCTGTTTCATTTATGATTTTTACACCTA
>CAZRMR010000009.1:8742-21647 GCA_964601245.1 uncultured Candidatus Saccharibacteria bacterium | reverse complement strand
CCACAACATAGTCAGTTTCTTTAGAAACAGAGCTTGCGATTTTGCCACCAAGCGCCCTTATTTTTTCTTTGGCTTCATCTCGCGACATGACGGAAAGCGTTCCAGTCAAGACAAAAATTTTGCCTTTTAGTTCATTTTTATAATTTATATTTTCAAATTCAGAATTTGATATTTCTACATATCTTAAAAGTCTTTCTAGTAATTTTTTATTTTCTTTATCTCTAAACCATTGAACTATAGAGAGAGCAACAATCGGACCAATTTCATTTATTTTTTCCAAATCTTCAATTTTTGCATCTTCTAATTTTTTAATATCCCCAAACTCATTAGCAAGAAGAATCGCTGTTTCTTCACCTATATTTGGAATAGACAAAGAAACAATAAAGCGCGACAGAGAAACTTTTTTTGATTTTTCAATTGAACCAAGAAGATTGTCGACTGATTTCTCTGCAAATCTTGGTAAAGCAAGTAAATCCCCCTTTTTTAAAGTAAAAATATCGTCATAAGTAGAAACAAGACCAGCATCAATCAAAGCGTCTATTATCCTTGGACCAAGACCGTCTATATTAAAAGCTTGCTTGCTTACAAAATGATAAAGTCTTCTTTTCTTTTGAATGAAAGAATTTCTATTCTTACATCTCCACGCCACTTGTCCAGGCACTTTTTCTATTTCTCCTCCACAATCAGGAACAATTTTAGGCCAAACAAATTTTCTTTCTTTTCCGATCCTTGCTTCTTTTATAACAGAAACAATATCTGGAATAACATCACCCGCTTTTTGTAATATAACAGTGTCCCCAATCCTTACATCAAGTCTGTTTATTTCGTCTTCATTATGAAGAGTGGCTCTTGAGACAACGGAGCCTGCCACCAAAACAGGTCTAAGATGAGCGACCGGAGTCAAAACTCCAGTCCTTCCCACTTGCAAAACAATATCTTCAACTACTGTAGTCACTTGCTCTGCAGGAAACTTAAAAGCAATAGCAAAGCGAGGAGCTTTTCCTGTAAAACCAAGTTTGTCTTGATATTCTATTTCATTTACCTTCACCACAATACCATCTATCAAATAATCTTCTTTATTTTTTTTATTAATCCAAAATTTCCAAAAATCTATAATCTCTTTTGTGTTTTTACAGAATTTAAAATTTTTGTTTACCTTAAAACCAAAATTTTCCAAAAGTTTGAGCTCATCTTCTTGGGTTTCTGGCATGCCTATTTTTGCTACCGACTTCGTTAAAGCTAAGGCGGACAAATCATAAATAAAACTATCTAGTTTTCTTTTTGCTACAATTTTTGGGTCAAGTTGTCTTAATGTGCCAGCAGCGGCATTTCTTGGATTTGCGAAAACCATCTCTCCCTTCTTTTTTCTTTCTTTATTTAAATTTTCAAAATTTTTCTTACCAAACCAAACTTCACCCTCTACAACAACAGAAACTGGTTCTTTCAGGATTAAAGGGATCGATTTGATTGTCTTTATGTTGTTTGTCACATCTTCACCTGTTATCCCATCACCTCTCGTTACCCCAGAAACAAGTTTGCCATCTTTGTATTCCAAAACCACCTTAAGACCATCTATTTTTAATTCACATATATAAGTAGGGATTATCTCTCTACCATATTCTCTTTTTAAGATTCTTTTTATCCTTGCTTCAAATTCTTCTATGTCTTCTTCTGAAAAAGCATCGTTAAAAGACCATTGGGGTATTTTGTGTTTAACTTTTTTAAACTCTTTTATAGGTTCTCCCCCAACTCTTTGGGTTGGACTATTCGGATCTTTGAATTCATTAAATTTTTCTTCCAAATCTATAAGTTCAGAAATAAGCGAATCATAAGCACTATCAGGAATCTCTGGTTTATCAAGCACATAATAAAGATAATTGTGATGTTCAATTATCTGTCTTAGCTTCTCTATTCTTTTTTGAGCCTCAAGCCTATCCATCAATACCTATACTACCAGAAAGTTTAATAACTTACCTCAAGACCCCTCTCTAACCTTCTCGGATTCCCCATATCACAAGTGTTATATCCTCTAGATTTTATAACAGTCCTTAGATTTGATCCAGAATAATATTTATAAACTGTCACGACTGCGCAAGAAGAAGATGTGTTTGAAGAAGTAAGAAGGAAACTAAAAACACTTGTGGGATTTGTATCTCCACCGGCACCTATTCTACTTGTTGTGGTAGTACCGTAGAGAGATGCCCCTGTACCAGAAATGCTTTGACCTGCACAACTTATTGTCCTTGGTGAACCAAGAGTTGTGGTAGAAAAACTGTCCATCTTTGAATCCCAATAGAGAGCACATTCAAGCCCAGCGTCAGCTGCATAAAAAGCAAACTGAGAATCTTTTCCAAGAGAAGCAAAAAGTGTGCCTTTGATTGTAATATTGACCACTGCAAAACTTAAGAAAAGCAATATACCCATAATCGTTACAGCAATAAATAGAGTCATGCCAGACTGGTTTTTGGATTTAAAAATCGAAGATTGAAAATTAAAAATTTTATTTATCATATCCAATTTAAAAGATAAGTTTTGGCCTCAAACTGTTTTTCTAAAACGCCTTTATTCCAAATAATTTTGACCGTAACTGAAATTTCGTTCGAATTGATTGATTCTATTTTTATTAATCTTCTAAAATTTGTAAGGGAATCTAAACTATCTTGACCATACAACAAGGTTGTTTGGTCTTTTCTTAAATTTTGACTACAACTCTCCCAACTATTCGAACAATAACTAAGAGTCATAGAAGAGACGTCTGCCAAACATACCTTACCAAAATAACAAGGATCGCTTGCATTTTCAGCAATTCCCCTAAGCCAATGGCCAGATCCAGAATTTATAAAAGAAATTTGATTTGAATCTTTTTTATTTCTTATTATTTCAATAGCTTCTTGAGCAAGGTAAAAAGCTTTGACTTCATCTTTGGTAATGATTGCTTGAGACAAACTTTGTTGAACAGCAGAAAATACACCTGAAATAGCGAGAGATAGGACAAAAATGGCCACAATAGATTCAAGCACAGTAAACCCCCGCTTTTTTTGCAAGCTCACACTTTTTAACTTTTTACTTTTTACTTTTGATTCATTTATCATATATCTAATTTTCTTTGCGACATCATTGTTTGGATAATAAAAGAAGATTGAGAGGTTGGCCTATTACCCACATAACCATCTATAACAACAATCACATATGGCTGTGAAGAATCGACAGCAGATGTTTGATAAACATAAAATTTTAGGGATCTTATTTTTGTATCAGGAGAGGTTATGTCTGTATAGATAGAACCTCCATCCTGTGATTTTTGTATTTTACCAACGCCTTGACCTAAATCATAGAAACGATAAACAACCGTATCTCCTTTGAAATTGACAGCCAACCTGGTACCGGCAGTACAATTTTGAGGTTGACTCAAAAAACCAGAACCATTATCACAATGATAATTTGTACCAAATCTTACGATTCTTGTCATATCTTCTATGGCAATATTTAGATTATCCACCACAGTTTTAGTTGATTGAGATTTTCTATTAGCATCAAAAATACTTAGAATGGCTCCAGAAGAAAAAACAGCAATTGTAGAAAAAAGAGCTACTGCTATCAATAATTCGACCAAAGTAAATCCTTTATATTTTTTATTTTTTTGTTTTAAATTCATTAAAATCATATTTAATCGGTGGCCACTACACCACTTGAACTTATCTCAATTTCAGAAGAAAGACCTTTTGAAGATTTCAGATAAATAACCGTTGGTGGTATTACAGAAGTCTGTTCGTTGGTCGCACTATTAAAAAATTTGATTACCGAAGATACATCTGGCCTGATCCAGTTTATACCAACTTTATATATTCCATCTTGGGGAGTACACCTTAAATCAAGAGAATTGTTATAACCACAAATTTTTTCTATATAAATACCTCTACCCAGAGTTTTACTTTCGATTAATTCGCCACTATCTAAAACATTGTTTTTGTTTTTATCTATAAAAAATGAATAATTTACCACCCTACCCTCTGAATTTTTGATATTCATATCTACATATACACCATAACTTGCATCAAATTGATCTCCAGATACAAGAGAAGACCCTCTAACACCAAGACTAAAATATTGAGCCTGTCTTATCATAAGAGCCATTTCATAAGTTTGAGTTTTCAAAGACAATTGATCATTCCATTTATCTTGATTTATAACCATTGTGGTAATTAAAATTGTAGAAATTGATATGACGACTAAAAGCTCGGTTAAAGTAAAACCTGAATTAAAAAATTTTTCTGTTTTTTTATTAAAAAATAGCATTTAATAAATATTTAATTTGAAAAAAATCTAAATCAACAAAAAAACTAACCAAAAACCCGAAAGATAAAAAAGGGCCAAATGGTATTTCAGATTTAATTGTAAGATTATTTATAAATGGAGGCAAATTTAAAAATCTATCAGTTTTCTTTAATAAAAAAGCAAGCAAAGCAAACAAAGCCCCAACCCAAAAAGACAAAACTACAGAAGACAGACCTGAAACAAAACCAAGGGAAAAACCAATAACAAAAATATACTTGACATCACCAAGCCCAAACCATGTCCCACGAGAAAATAAAAAAAGAAGAAAGAAAGGAAGAGTAAGAACAATTCCTGAAAAAAGACCCTGAAGCAGTAAGTGGTAAGTATTAAGTATTAAGGAGGAATGAAAGAAAGAGAAAAATATAAGATAAATAAAAGAGAGAATAAAAAGAGAAATTAAGAAAGAATCGGGAATGATGAAATGTCTAAGATCATATACAGAGATAAGTAAGATAATAGCAAATATTGCAGTAAAGATTAAGAAATTTATTATAGAGTAAGCATTAAGCATTATGGAATAAGACTCAAAAACAAAAAATCCAGACTTAAAAGCTGCCAAAACAGAAAGAATACCCATTGATATTTCAACAAAAAAAGTCTCAAGTGGAATTTTTGACCCACAGTATCGACACCGACCTTTTAGGAACAAGAAAGAAAAAAAGGGGAAAAGATCTCTTTTTTTTAATTCTGTATTGCAAGAAAAACAAATCGAGCGACCCTTGAAAAAAGGTAGTCCGGTATTATATCTATCTGCAACAACAAGAATAAAGCTTCCTAAAGCGCTACCAAATAAGAAAATTAATAACATCCAAAAATAAACCATTTATTAATTATACCAAATATTTATAAATAATAATGAATACATAATCATTTAAATTTAAAAAACAAAACCCCGTAAAAACAGGGTTTTGTTCATCAAATTAGACAGAAAGATTAAGGACAAGCGGTAACAGAATTTGTGTTCCAACCGCTTGAATAACCCTTTGAAGCTCCCGTGCTATCCACACACCAGTATGCACTTCCACCATTTAGAGAGGCTTTAATAGCATAAGCTGTATTTGTAGATCCACAAGCAATATCTGTACCAGAAGGATAATTGTTATCATTTACATATGTTGCCATGCTTGAAGCTGTATCAGCAAACATTCCAGCACTACATGTTGTTTGTGTGCCTCCATAATTTCCATTTGTGTCATAATACAATTCGGCAGCGGAACGAGCACCAGCTAACTGAGCTTTTACTTTAGCATCATTTCCTCTTCCACGAGCTGTATTAAGAGAAGCCAAGACAACCGAAGAAAGAATACCGATAATTGCGATAACAACAAGAAGTTCAATAAGTGTAAAACCTTTATTTCTTAATTTAGACATATTTTTAATTATATATTATATATTTGCGAGAAAGTTAAACCAGTTTGGTTGATAAAATGGAATAATCCAAAACATCTCCCAAATTGGAATATTTTAAATAATTCCCTCTCGAGAGAGAAGCTTGGGTAATCGACCTTTATCTTTTACCTTAAAGCTTATATATATTATAAACATTGCTAATTTTTTTGTTTTAGATAATTGTGGATAGCTTTAAAATTATTTTGTCCCCTGCACAAGAAAAGAAACAATCCTTTCTCTGTCATGATCTAACTCAACGAGCATAATTTTCTGCCATCTGCCCCTAAGCAATTTCCCATCTTTTACTATACAGGAAAGAGAGGGGTGTATAAGAAGAGCCTGAGCGTGAGAATGCCCATTTACACATTCATGTATTACCCCATTTTCGTCTGGTTCGCAAAGATGAGTATTGCGTTTACCTTCTTTGTTTTGAGAATGGCAAATGTCGTTATGATTGTAATTATCTTTTGGACTAGCAAAATTATCTAAAACCCTTCTAAGATCTGATTCATAACCAATTTCTTCTGATGGGCCTATTAGATTTTTTTCATCCTCATTTATCCAAACACCGCAAGTAGTATGATGAGTCTGGACAACAACCAAACCATTTTTTATATTTGACTTTTCTATAATCTCTACAACATCATTAGTTATATCAATAAATTGTGTTCTGTATTTAGTTTTATAAAAACGTTCTTCGTAAAAAGAAGAAAAATTATTTCCCATCATTGTTTTAGTATCGGCAAATTAAATAAAAAACTAAGGACAAGATGTTACAGAAACTCCTATTTCACCATTTACAACTTTAGCACTACCTCTGTTATCAATACAAAAATATTGATTACCAGAATATAGAGAAGCTTTTACGGCATAAGAAGAACCATTTGACCCACACACTACTTGTGTATTAAAAGGCAAATTTTCAGCTAAAATAAATTTACCGGGAGCGCCATTTATAACTGAAGTATCGGCAAAAATACCAGCTGAACAAACATTCACAGTAGGACCGTAACTATTAGGATTTTGATTTGAAAAATAGACTTCTGCCGAAGTTCTAAACTGAACCAATTGTTGTTTTACTTTTGAATCGTAGGCTCTCGCTCTACTATTTGATATGCTATTCAAAATAATAGTCGTCAAAAGAGCTATAATGGTCATAACAATAAGAAGTTCCACTAAAGAAAAACCTTTTTTATTTTTAATCGTCTTCATGTATATATTTTTAAAATATCATTTTTTAAATAATAATTAGGATACAGATGAAGCAATATTGTATATAGGCATCAAAACCGATGCTAATAATACACCAACACCAAGACCAAGGGCAACTATCATAACTGGCTCAATAAGACCAACCAGAGTATCAACCGCATTTGAAACTTCTCTCTGATAAAATTTGGACATCGTTTTCAATATATTACCAAGTTCTCCAGACTCTTCACCAACTTTTATCATTTGGACCAAAATACTTGGCATCTCTTCCTTATCCGAAAGAGAAATCGAAAGAGCCTGTCCAGCTTTAACTTTAATTATTGCTTCGTCTAGAGTATCTCTGTAAGTTTGATTACCTATAATTGAAGCAGTAACTTCAATCGCTTTGAGCATTGGGATACCAGAAAGGATCATGGTGCTCATATTGTCTGCAAATCGGGAAAGATATAATTTTCTATACAAATCTCCGACATAGGGCACTTTCAACCTCACATCAGCAAGCCATTTTGAGCCTTCTTCTGTTTTTATGTACCAAACAAGACCGATTATTGCACCAATGAGAAATATAAACAAAGAAATCCAATTATTTACAAAAAAATCACTTATGATAAAGACTATTTTTGTATAAAAAGGAACTTCTTGAGCCGATTCTTTTATTATCAAACCAATTTTTGGAATAATAACTGTAAACATCAAAATCATTACAGCAAAAAAAGTAAAAATAACAAAAGCAGGATAAATGAGAGCATTCTTAGCTTTTGAAGAAACTTCATAAGTCCTATCTAAATAATCAGCAAGATAAGAAAAAGATTCGTCTATCTTTCCAGACTCTTCACCTGCCCTTATCATATTTACATAAAAATCAGAAAAGACTTGCGGATGTTTAGAAAGGGCTGAAGATATAGAAGACCCAGCTTGCAAATCATCAACGATTTCAAGTAAATGTTTCTTTAGAGTTGGATTTTCTGCTTCGGACGATATAAGTTTAAATATTCTCAAAGCTGAAACTTGAGATTCAAAAAGAGTAGCCATTTGCCTTGAAAGCATCACTATCTCTTTGTTTGAGACTTTATTGAAGAAAGGTATTTTTTTCAATATATCACCATCGCTTTCGTCTTTTGGATTTATTTTTGAAATGGCAAGACCCCTATTTTGCAAAGAAGAAATAGCGCTATCAACGCTAAAGGCTTCTATCTCCCCTTCTTCTCTTTCTCCATTTTTATTTATGGCCTTATACAAAAAAAACATAATTTAAATCATTTTTTCCAATAATTTTGGATTATTTGAATAAAGATAAGCGTTTTCAAGAGTTATCTCTCCTTTGTTTACTTTATCAACCAAACACCTATTGAAGTCTATCATACCCTCTTTTGAACCTGTTTCAATAATGGTATTCAACTCATGAGTTCTTTTGTCCCTTATCAAATTGGAAACAGCTGGATTATTGATCATCAATTCATAAACAGGAGTTAAACCTCCAGATACTTTTGGAACCAACCTTTGAGAAAAGATGCCCGAAAGAGAAGCAGCGAGCTGTATTCTTATTTGCGATTGTTGATCATGAGAAAAAGAATCAATAATACGATCGACTGTTTGAGCGGCATTGTTTGTGTGAAGAGTAGAAAAAACCAAATGTCCAGTCTCAGCAGCTGAAACTGCAGTAGCCATTGTATCCGGATCCCTCATTTCACCAATCATTATTACGTTTACATCAGCTCTAAAAGAATCATGCAATGCGCTTCCAAAACTTGGAGTATCGATACCTACTTCTCTCTGATGAATAATTGATTGTTTTTGACTAAATATATACTCTATCGGATCTTCAATGGTTATTATGTTTTCCAACCTTTCTTTGTTTATAAGTTCAACAAGAGAAGCAAGAGTAGTTGACTTGCCATGCCCAGTCGGTCCGACAACAAGGAAAAAACCTGATTTTAATCTAGCAAAATTTTCAAGTGATTCGGGCAAATTTAATTCTTGAATAGATGGTATTTCCTTTCTTATATGCCTAAAAGCAATACATATTTTTTGCTGATCAATAAAAGCATGAGCTCTAAATCTCTCCCCTTTATGACTATAAGCAAAATCAGCACTTTGATTTTTACTAAAAAAACTTTTTTTAGAATCTGACAAAATATTGCTTAAAATCAATTCCAAATCTTGCTTAGAAAATTCTCCATATTTACTCAAAGGCACTAATTGCCCAGAAGCCCTCAAAAAAGGAACTCTGCCTTCAGATAAATGCAAATCTGAAGCTCCTTCTCTTACTATTAAATCAACTAAAGTATCTGAATCTTTCATAATTTATTTTTTATTTAAAATATTTTTAACCTCTTCCACTACTTCTGATGGAGTGGCAGACGCTTTTACAATATACCCCTTAACCCCCAATTCTTTGGCCGCCTCAATATCTTTTTGGTCATTTTGATTTGTAAGCATAACAACAGGAACTCCCTGAAGAAGTTTCTCTTCTCTCATTTTTTTTAAAATATCAATACCGTTCATGCCAGGCATTATAATATCCATCAAGATCAGATCTGGCAAAAGGCCTGCTTTTAATTTTTCAAAAAATTCAACGTGGGACCTAGAAACTTCAACATCCATAAGAGCATTGGTAAATTTAGTTGAATACATTCCAACCAATAAATCATCATCATCTACTATCAATATTTTGTATTTCTTATTATTTTCGCTCATTTATTTATATAAAATATTAAAGCATATTATATTCTTCAAAAGGAATCACTCTGTTAAAAACCTTCAAAATAGCATCATCTTTCATAGTAAGCATACCTTTACTTCTTGCATGTTTCCATATTTCTTGTTCAGTAGGATTTTTAAGAATTATTTGCTCCAACTCCTTATCAACCTCAAGCACTTCCATTACCGCCACTCTACCCCTCACTCCATTTGGACAATTTGGAGCTGGAGCTATTTCATATATTTCTTTTCCGATTGGCAAATTCTTTTTGTATATCTCTGGCAAATCTTCAAATTGTTTCTCTATCATCATCTTTATGCTTGCGTCAACTGGTATAGCTTTGCCAGCACCGGGACAAAGGGCCCTGGATAATCTTTGGGCAATAGCTATTACAAGAGTAGGAGCAATCAAATACGGATCTACACCCATATCAATAAGGCGAGGAATGACTCCGATAGCATTGTTTGTATGTATGGTAGAAAAAACTAGGTGGCCAGTAAGAGCTGCTTGGATAGCAAGTTGAGCAGTCTCTTTATCCCTTATTTCTCCCACCATTATTATATCCGGATCCTGTCTAAGTGTTGTTCTCAAACCATTGGCAAATGTATAACCAATATCAGCCCTTATTTGAGACTGACTCATTCCTTCCATATTGTATTCTATCGGATCTTCAAGAGACAAAACATTTTTGTGGTCTTTATCTACTTCATTTAGCATTGAGTAAAGAGTGGTAGATTTACCAGAACCAGTAGGTCCAGAAATAAGTATAAGACCGTAAGGCTTATTTATGGCCCTCATTATTTTTTCTAAATTGTAATCACTAATACCAAGTTCACTCAATTTTCTCACTCCTTTTTCTTGATCCAAAATACGGATAACGATTTTTTCACCAAAAAAAGTAGGGAAAGTGGAAACACGAAAATCTATTTTTCTTTGATCTAGTTTTGCCGAAAATCTCCCGTCTTGAGGTTTTCTCTTTTCGTCCAACCTCATGTTTGACATAATCTTTATCCTAGCTACCACTGCCGAATGAATTCTTCCAGGAAGAACAAGACTTGTATTCATTATACCGTCGACCCTAAAGCGAATCCTGACATTTGTAGCATTTGGCTCTATATGAATATCAGAAGCTCTACCATCTATAGCATATCTCAAAATAGTATCAACGATTTTTTTAACCGGAGCATTTTCTATTATTTTTGCATTATTCTCTGAACCTGAAAGACTGGCGCTTAGATCATTTTCTTCATCTGTAGTATTTTTTTCTTCAGTTTCTTCCTTTGATTTTTTATCAAAATCTTCTTTCGATTCCATTATGTATTCTGTTTCCAATTCAGAAAGAGCTTTGGTTACTTCTCCAGAAAGGCCTTTGTATAAAGCCAAAACTTTTTCAAAATCAGGTTCGGAAATCAAATATATTTTAAAAGGTAAATTTATTTTAGAAGATATGAAATTTAGAGCATCTCGAGCTGATATATTGTCCGGATCTATCATGCCAACTTCCAAGACCCCTTTTTCTAAACCTATCGGTACAAATTTATAGTATATCGCCGATTCCTCCGGTATATAATCTAACAACTTCGTGTTTAAAGAAGATATATCAATATTTTTAAAAGGGACAGAATAATACTCACTTTTAGCTTTCAAAATGTCATCTTCGCTTACGCCAAAAGAAATTAAGACATCGTCAATATCCTGCTCATAACCCTGAGTTTTTTCTTTTATAAGAGAAAGATCTTTTTTCTCTATCACTCCCTGTTTTACAAGAATATCTAAAACGCTCATATTTTAAATCAAAATTATCTATTATCTTGGGGCAAACGAACCTGAAAATGGATTGTCTTTGCCCAAAGGAAATGTTGGCAAATCCTTTTCTATACTCTTGAGGTTTTTAAATTTTGAATCATTCAACACAGAAAGGTCAAAATTTACAGAATTTACCTCTGATATAAAGGAAGAAACTCTCTCACCTGCAACATCACTCTCATTTGTTGAAAATTCTTCAGTCACACTTGATGGAAAAATAAATTTATAGCCAACCAAAATTAAAGCCACAAGAAGAGATATAAGCACTTTTACATTTTTGTTTTTTTGGTTTTTCATTTTTTAATTTGATCTCAACCAATAAGTTTCAAACTCTATATCAAAATCATAAGAACCTTTATCGTTTGGCTGTATTTTTAATGATTTTATATCTAATATACGCAAACTTTTTTCTAATTCATCAATAAAACTTTTAAAATTATTGTAAGAAGAAGTGAAAGAAAATCCTATAATCGAAGACCCATAAGGTCTCGCTGAATTCTCGGCATTATTTATTGTATTACCATTTTCATAACCTATATTTTTAGAATTGATATTTTGAATTATTATGCCATATTTCAAAGCAACCATATCAATATCTGAAGCAAGTTTTACGAAACTATAATATTCAGGCAATATTATTTCCATATTTTTCTTATCCAAATCTGGTATAGAAGCAAATTTTGTCATCAGCTCATTTTTTTTGTTGTTTATCTCATCTATACTATCTAATATCGAATTGTATTTCTGTTTCTCTGACAAAAGAGAAGACACTTCCTCAAAATACGGGTAGGCAAAAGAATAAACTATCGATACCGTAAGTATTAAATATGCTAATGTTGAACTACTTCCCATTTTTATAAATTATTTATATTAGGAACACTTTCAATATCTTTCAAATCAGACTCCAATTTTTCTAATTCTTCCTCTATACCATTTGATATTTGCTCTTCAGAAGCACTATCTTGAACCGAAACTTGACTGTCATTTATTGGTATTATCGGAGAATAAGAAATGGCTTCTTTATCAATAATCACAGACAAATCAAAAGAAACCATTCCTTTATCCGTCAGAGCAAGATTTGAAAAATTTACCTTTCTGAAATATTTGTCTTTTAAAAACACACTTTCTTGTAGAGCTACACTTGAATAACTATTTGCCAAACCCTTCATTGAAACAGCCACCCCCTGCGGAGAAGAAGTGTCGTAAGCAAAATCACTATAATAAACGGTGCCAACTGTAGAAGAAGCTAAGTGATTCAAAAAATTTGAGACAACAACATGGTTTGAAACTATATTTTTAGCAAAATTAAGTCTTTTACTAAAATCCGACATATTTTTAACTGTTTCTCTATCTAGATTTTTTTCTGCCTCTACCAATTGGTTCTTTAGATCATCCAACTGACTTTTTACCATCATTTTATAAACAAAAAGCCCAAGAGAAATAACAACAGACAAAATAAATA
>CAZRMR010000009.1:4645-8708 GCA_964601245.1 uncultured Candidatus Saccharibacteria bacterium | reverse complement strand
TTCTGTTTTTCTTTTGAAAAATTTCACTTGTAGTTACTGGTTCTTTCGGTATAAATGATGATTGAAAATTTGTGGACATATATCAATACAAATTATACCTCAAGGCAAAATTAAGTGGAAACAATATTGTTGATTACTTTATAAAAAATTACAGCTCTTGCAGACAACGCAAAGCTACTCCAGTAGCAACCGTAAACTCTGGGCCAGTTGCCTTTAGTATTTCTTCAAGAAAAGCTGGTACTTTAACTTTTTCAAAAGGATTGCCAGAAATTACTTCAACTTTAAAATTTTCGGAAGCCAAATCTCTAAAACCACGCAAAGCCGAACCGCCCCCCGTCAAAAATACTGCTTTTATATTTTGATTTCTCTTTTTCTGAAAATCAAAAAGAAACCTATTGGCTTCAGAAAATATATTATCAGCAATCACTGTAACCGCTTCTCTTAAATCTACACCTTCAGGTGTTTTGCCCATACCGATAGATCTTTTCATTACCTCTGCATCTTCTATAGAAATATTTAATATTCGGCTTATATTTGCAGTAATATCCTGAGAACCCCGATTTATGGTATGAGAAAACTGAACAAGGCCTCTTTCTATGATATAAAGCTTGGTAGTTGAGGCACCCATATCAAGTATCATTACAGGACCGCTCACTCCTTCAAGAACTGCTCGCATTGAACTAAAAACTTCTATTTCAAAAAATTTCGCATCCAAGCCTGTCTTTGAAACAATCTCTCTGTATTGGTTTATAATATTGTTGTGTATAGCTACAAGTAAAACATCTACTGTCTTTATTTTATTTTCTCCTGCACCATTTGGGATCACCTCTTCAATTTCTGATTTAGGTATTATTGACCAATCTATAGTGACATCTGAAATAGGAACAGGTATATATTTTCTCGCTTCTATAGAAACCATAGAGGACATTTCTCTCTCTCCTACTTTGGGCAACTGAATAACAGACATGAGGCTGGCTTTAAAAGGAATCGCCATACCGCACACTTTAGTAGTTATAGCCACTTCTTTTTCAGAAAGGAGATCATTTATTGCACTTATTATCTTTTCTGTAGTTAGGTTTATAGACTGGCCAATAGAAGCTCCGCCGTAGGGCCCCAAAGACAACTCTCCATATGTTTCCAAAATAGCCCTGTCCCCTTTTTTCTCTAGTTGGACAACCTTAATAGAAGAAGAACCTATATCTATACCCAAAGCGCTTTTCTTCTCTTTTTTGAAAATATTGGAAATAAAATCCATAATATATAATTATACCATAATTAAAATGATAAGTTCAGCTATAAAAATTTTTAAAAATATAATAAATTTTGTCATTGATATATTTGTTCCGGAGGACAAGAGAATAGAAAAACTTTTAGATATAGAACCAGAAACCATGAGGCAAATATTGCCCAAATCAAAAGTTTTCTCAAAAGACAAAACTGTTTTATTTGATTATAACAATAAAATAGTCAAACTTTTGATCAAGTCTGTCAAATACAAAAACAACCTGAATATAAAAAAGAGGATAGCCTCCTATCTCCATGAAGAAATTGTTTCTATGTCTTCTGACATCTCTCTTTTCCATGGCAAAATACCCGTCTTATTATCAATACCGATGACAACTAAAGAAAAAAGAGAAAGAGGTTTTAATCAATGTGAAGAATTGTGCAGAGAAATAGAAAAAATGGATGAATCAAAAAATGTAGAAGTTTTGTATAACATTTTAGTCAAAGAGAGAGAAACAGAAAGACAAGCCAAATTAAATAGAGAAGAAAGACTTCTAAATGTTTTAAATTCAATGAGTGTTAAAAATCCTGAGAAAATAAAAAACCGAGCGATAATAATCATTGATGATGTTTTCACTACCGGAGCGACTTATGAAGAAGCCCGCCGTGCCTTAAGCACGGCGGGCGCCAAATCAATATTTGGCCTCTTCATCGCTCATTAAAAAAATTATGGACAACCTTTTTCAGAAATTTCCTTTATAATTTTTTCTATATCTGGAAATTCTCTTTCAAAAATTTCAAATATTTGCTCAGCCTTTTCGGGATCTCTTTGAAGTTTGGGCTGTTCAGGAAAAAATTTATTCATAATCAAATCAACCAATCTTTCCTTAGTCCAATGATCTATATTGTATTCCTTTATCAAATGTTCAATCGTCAAATGCACAATCTCATGAGCAATCGTCAATGAAGCAGATCTTTTTTGCTCAATATTTAATTGAATATTATCTGGAAGACCATAACTTCCGCCCGTCCCATATTTGGTGAGACAAATAAAATACTTATCTTGCAAAGGTAAACTCAATGACCTTAGATTTTTAAAAAAATTACCTTTTATATTGTCCCACTCGCCCATAATCAACGCCGCTTGTTCAGCGTATTTATTTTGGTCAAACTCTGCCGTTATTGCTTCTAAAATATCTTCTTCCTTTATTTCTTCATTTCTTTCTAATTTTTGGTTTATTTGTTGTGGATATTTTAGCTTGTATCCTCTTTCCTTATACCATTCGTTTTTTCCTAAAGTATATGCAACCCTCTCACATTCATCTTTTATTGAATAATCAAAAACCGTTTCTATTTCCGGCTCAGCTTCTTGAGGGTTATTATTTTTTATATCTTCCATTTTTTATTTAATTATATTTTCTCAACCATTTCTTTTGTTTTCCAATTTATTTCAAATGTAAGTTCTATATCTATGACCATATAAGGTTATTTATAGTGAGCTTGTCGAATCTACTTTTTCATTATACCATCTTAATTTTACACCAACCATGATTGTTTTTACTTGGGTCAGCAATAATAGCTAAAGCTTCATCTTTTGATATCTTAAGCCAATTAAAACATTCTCCACACCACTCACAACTCTCATCGCAACCATTACCACCCCAAGAAAGATAAGATCCCTCACTTTAATTTGTTGAGATGCGAACCATTATGCCCGCGAGGCAACACGCACTCACTTTGGCGATCTTTTTCAGATAACCCCATGTGAAAATGAGGTATAAGAGAACCACAATTATCCATACAATTCTTCTCCAAAAACAATCCTAACACTAAACAGACTCTTTTTTCAAAAAAATTACAGATACTGCATTTTTAACTCCAGTTTAGATATGTGATTGTTAATTGCAAAACTGTAGCAAAACAAACCCAAAGTAAATACAGGATATTTGCAAAAGCGACCCATTTTAAATAATGTCCTGTTGTACCTAAAAATCTTTTTGAAGCAGAGTAGGAAGAAGAAAGTGCCCATATTAAAGTAGCTAAAACAAGCAAAATATCGATAGCTGCTAAAACATTGTTTTGCAAACCAAACTGAAGAGGTGTAAAGGCAAAATTAAAAATAAGGTTTAAGATGAAAGGAAGAGTCAGACTGTATGGGATTTCTTTTTTTAAAGCTTTGTAGAAAATAAAACCGAAGGTTATAGCTATAACAGCATAAAGAAAAGTCCAAACTGGTCCAAAGAGCCAAGAAGGTGGCGCCCAAGAAGGCCTTATCAATGCTTGATACCAATTATATGTCTGCATGTTTTAAGTTTTTTAAATAAATAATTTTACTTATTAATTAAGGGGGGTACTGTAGCGTTTAAAGAAAATTTTTCTAACAACAAAAGCTAAAACAAATCCTACAAAACCAAAAATAATTGGAATATAAATTTCACGAATATCTGAAAGTAGCCATAACATTAAATATGGAATAAGGGGTATAGTAATCCAATATTTATACTTTTTAAAACCACATAAAGAGAAAAAGAATGTAATAAAAAAAATAAACGACAGAGACCCCCCAACAGAACCAACAATCAAAACAGAAAATATCCTCGCGTACAAGACATCCTGTGATGTAAAATTTGAACCAATCGATCCAAAAATATAAGTCGAGAAGAAACTAATTATCACGACCCCTAATAACCAAATTAAATTTTTAAAAAAACTTTTCATTTTATTAATTGTTAATTAAATAATAAAGATCTTTTTTCAATAAATCAAATGCTTGCTCATTTATTTTTTCTTTTTTTAAAGCTTTGTAGAAAATAAAACCGAAGGTTATAGCTATAACAGC
>CAZRMR010000009.1:2662-4545 GCA_964601245.1 uncultured Candidatus Saccharibacteria bacterium | reverse complement strand
ATAAAGAAAAGTCCAAACTGGTCAAAAGAGCCAAGAAGGTGGCGCCCAAGAAAGCCTTATCAATGCTTGATACCAATTATATGTCTGCATGTTTTGGATTTTATTATTATTTCAATTTATAAATTATAAAATTAATGAGTCTCCCCAAAACAAAACCAGCAAGACCAACGACTGCTGGAATATAAATATGATATAAGTCTGCCGCCAACCACAAGATTAAAGGGAGAATCAAAAACCAAGTTATCAATTTTTTCCTTTTTTCTACTCTAAATAATTCAAATAAAAACGGAATGAAAAATACATAAGCTACAAAAAAACCTATAAAATAAAGTACTTCATTTATGCTAGGCCCCCAGAAAGCGCTCTCTTGCTGCGACGAAAATTTATCATACCAACTTCCAAAATAAGGAGCAGTAGCTAAACTCAAAGCTATAGCTAAAATAAAAAATAAAATATTTTTTCTCATATTAATTGTTAATTAAATAACAAAGATCTTTTTTCAATAGATCAAATGCTTGCTCATTTATTTTTTCTTTTTTTAGAAGTGTTTGGAGCTCTATATTTAAAAGTTTTGCCAAAACTTTGTCTATTTTAACTTCCACTTTTTCAATCTTCTTTTTTCTTTTTGATCCATCAGGTAATTTCTCAACAATTGTTTCAAATTTTTTGTTTAATTTGATTATTTTTTCAGCTTGTCTTAACAAAGAATCCTTAACTTTTCTATCTTTTATCCAACCAGAATCATAAGCCCCATTTATATCATTTATAAAAACTTCTAAAGTTATTATTTTCTCTGGTTCTGTTATCTGACCCTGATCATTTAAATCAACCTTTAATTCCGTTATTTGATTTGGTTTTATGAATCCATTTGCTTGTGTGCTTATATAAGCATTTTCTGAAACAAAACTTGTTACAACTCCGTATTCTCCACCCTCACCTGTACCCTGAACCTCAATCTTATACTCACCTTCAATTGGGTTCGGTATGGTTATGTACTCTTCATCTCCATTATTAAAACCAGAATAAAACGCATTTGGTATTTCGTTGTACTCTTCCCCGTTTGCAAAGTTTTTACCCATTTTCTTACCATCTGGAGCTGTAATAACCACATCAATCGGAGAGAGAAGTTGGAATATTAATACTTTTACGTCAACCCCATAATTATGATCAAAAATAATATCAGTTTCTTTGTTAGTTAATATTTTAAATATTTCAGATTCTGCCAAAGTTGGTAGTCTTTGATGATTTGTTTGTAATATTACTTGATTAGGAATTGATTCACTTATTGTTGAACCAAAAATTGTAACCGTACCATCCCCAGTTCCGTTTTCTAAGCTTTGCATTTTGCCGTGTTGCCATATATCGCCCTCTGTAGTGGGCGCAACCACAATTTTATCTATTGTATTATTGCCCGTGTCTCCAACAATATTTGTTATTTTTACTTTAGAATTTAAAAGCCTTGATAAGCCAGTCTCTGTATTTAAAGATTCAAGAAAAATATTTCTTGGATAATTTTCTGGATATGCCCTCAAGACTCCTATGTTTTCTTCTTTCAAATAATCAAATATTGGTAATAATTCTTGAACAGAAGAAATTGGACGATTTTGGATATAATCAAACAGATTTGTATATCCATTTTTTAAAGCTTCTATCTTAAAGAAATTTTCCGTTAATGTGTCGTTGAAGTTATTTTTTACAAACTCCCCAGCTTCCCATTGAAGATAAGCTTTTGGTGATCCTTTATGTGGTGTGCCCAAGAAAATAATTTGATCTATATCATTTTGATATCCCCCTGATTGAATATAAGCCCGAGAAATCAAACCACCCATAGAATGAGCGACTATGTCCACTTTGCTACAATCAGTTTCTCCGAGAGTTTGAGC
>CAZRMR010000009.1:0-2649 GCA_964601245.1 uncultured Candidatus Saccharibacteria bacterium | reverse complement strand
GATATTTGATTATTCAATTTCGCATTTTGACAAACTTGTTTAACATCAGAAATCTTGTCTTTCAAAAGATTGGCATTGATCATATTTGAATCTCTCCATTCATAAGGAAAAGTAAAAAGATTTTTGTCTTCTTCATAGCCATTTGCTTCAAGAGTCTCCAAAAGATCATCGTATGTATGCAATATAGGATCGATCAAAAGAATCCCATTTTTCTTTGCGCTACCCATTATTCCCGGCACAATTATAACTGGATTTATTTTTTTATTGACATTTTCTCGAATAGGTACAGGAGTAAAAGAAAAAGAATATGGATTTTCTGTTCCGGAAAATCCTGACCTTGGATATCTATTTGTAAGAGCTACCCAATCAGATTCAGCTAAATTTGGTATATCGGTCCTTATATTTGCAATCTCTGTAACGCCCCCTTGTTTTATGATGGTGTTATATCCTCCGCTATCAAATTCTACGGAAATAAGATACCAATCCGTCGGACTATACCAAAAGAAATTTGGAGCATCTAAAATATCCAATTTTGATTTTTCGGTAGGCAAAAAAGTTTCTCTTGGGTCTTCTCCTGTAATATAAGCAATTGGCGGATAACTCGCATAACTGCCCCTATCATGAGTGTAAGTAAATGAGAAACGGACAAAACCATTCAAATAATCTTGTTTATAATTTTCCAATCCTTGGTATGTAGTTGACGCTGTCTGATCAATAGTAGAAGTGGCAATTTCTGTGCTATCGCCGAATATAACTTGAGGCTTTTCGTCTAAAGTATATGGGTAAGTAATCTCGGCAAAAGCTTTGGATGTTGTCCAAAAATAAATTGAGAGAAATAAAACCAAAATAAAAAACTTTCGGTTCATGAAATAATTTTATCACACAAAACAAAAAATAGCCGAGACCATTTTTTGTTTATCTATTTTTTGAATGGAAAACCAAGATGATCGAAAAATTCTTTGGCGGTTTTTTTGTCTTTCAAATTTGTGACTATGGTAACAGCAAAACCAAACACATCTTTTAGATCTTCGTCAGCTGTCTCTGGGAAAACAGTATGTTCTTTTATAGAAAGAGTGTAGTTGCCCATATCATCGACAGCATTAGGAGAAATGCCCCTGAAGTCTTTTGTTCTTGGTAAAGCGATACTAAAAAGTCTTTCAAGAAAAGACCACATTTTTTCTCCTCTTAAAGTCACCTGCACTCCGACAATATCCCCTTCTCTTGATTTAAAAGAAGCGATAGATTTTTTGGCACGTCTTTTTATTGTTTTTTGTCCACTAATTTTAGAAAGTCTATCTTCAATTATTTCTATCTTTTTTTTGTCACTCAAAGAACCAACGCCCGAGCTTAAAACAACTTTCATTATCTTCGGTGCTTGCATAACATTTTTAAGCCCAAGTTTATCTTTTAGTTCTTTGAATGAATTTTTTACTTTTTCTTTTATTGATTTCATGGTTTTAGTTTTAAAGTTTTAAAAGCGCAGGTTTAAAAATTTTTGACTTGCGCCTTGCGCCTTTTTAACTCTTTACTAATTTAACATTTGAAACATTTATAGGGGTTGCTTGTTCAACAATTTTCCCTTTTTCATTTTGTCTCCTTGGTCTCTTATGCAATTTTTTTACATTTACGCCATCTATCAAAACTTTCATTTCTTTTGGAAAAGCTTTTATAACTTGGCCTGTTTTACCTTTGTCTTTGCCTGTTATCACTATTACTTTGTCTCCTTTTTTTATTCTCATTTTTTATATTTGTGTCATTTGTATTAATTCATGTATTGGTTTCGTACTATATTACTTCTGGCGCTAAAGAAACAATCGCCTGATATCCGGCCTCAGCAATTTCTCTTGGGATCGGTCCGAATACGCGTCCAGCTCTTGGCACAATTTCTCCTTTTTTCTGATCAACTACAATTACTGCATTTTCATCAAAACGTATGTATGATCCATCTTTTCTTCTGATTGGTGACTTCTGTCTGACCACTAGCCCAAGAAGGACTGCTTTCTTTTTTATTTCTTTTCTTGGTTCAGCTTTTTGTACAGAAAACTTTACCAACTCTCCCACTCTGGCATATCTCTTTTTTGAACTTCCGAGCACTTTAAAAATACGGCCTATTTTTGCCCCAGAATTGTCTGCTACTTTTACTATTGTTCTTGGTTGTATCATAAATTAGTTTTAAAGTTTAAATGTTTGAAAGTTTATAAAGTTATTTTATTTGCGTTTCTTTAACTTGCAACCACCGTAAAATGTTTATCCTTTGAAATCGGTCTGCAAGATTTTATAAAAACTTTTTCTCCCACTTTTTTTGTATTACCTAAATCATGAGCTTTGTATTTTTTGCTTATTTTGTAATATTTTTTGTATTTTTTGTGTTTAACAAATCTATTTACCAAAACAACTACCGTGTCTTTCATCTTATCTGAAACAACCACCCCGTTTAGAGTTTTGATGTTTTTCTTTTCTTCATTATTTTTTATTTTTTTCTTTTCCATAAATTTTATTTCATTGAATTAAGAACGGTATTTATTCTGGCAATATCTTTTTTTATATTTGAATATTCTTTTACGTTTTTGTTCTTGCTTCCAGCCAAACCAAATCTCAAATCACGTAAAGCGACTTTTTTTTCTTCAAGCTCTTTCATCAATTCTTCTT
>CAZRMR010000008.1:16547-27090 GCA_964601245.1 uncultured Candidatus Saccharibacteria bacterium | reverse complement strand
TTCCTGACACTGAAACACGAAAGCGTAGGTAGCGAATGGGATTAGATACCCCAGTAGTCTACGCCCTAAACGATGATCGCTAGCTTTTCGGAGTATCGACCCTCTGAGAGGCGAAGCTAACGCGTTAAGCGATCCGCCTGGGTAGTACGAGCGCAAGCTTAAAACTCAAAGGAATAGACGGGGACTTGCACAAGCGGTGGATTATGCGGTTCAATTCGATGACAAACGAAAAACCTTACCAAGGCTAGAAATCCAGACGAACTCCAGCAGAAACGTTGGAGGTCTCACAAGGACGTTTGGACAGGTGATGCATGGCCGTCGTCAGTTCGTGGTTTGAGTTGTTCCCTTAAGTGGGGTAACGAACGCAACCCTCATTGGCTGTTACAAGTGTCAGCCGAGACCACCCAGCACTAAGCGCGTGAGTGCGCTTCAAGTAAAAATTTAGAAAGACGCAAGTTAAAAAGTTTTGGAAGTTTCCTAACTTTCAAACTTGTTACTTCAAAACTTTCAAACTTGAAGCGAACTTCGTTCGCTTGGTGCTGGGAGGAAGCGAGGATGACGCCAGGTCAGCATGTCCCTTTGACGCCTTGGGCTACACGCATAATACAATGGCCACCACAACGGGTCGCGACGAGGTAACTCTGAGCTAATCCTAAGAAAAGTGGCCCCAGTTCGGATAGAGGGCTGAAACTCGACCTCTTGAAGTTGGAATCGCTAGTAATCGCGGGTCAGCTATACCGCGGTGAATACGTTCTCAAGTCTTGTACTCACCGCCCGTCAAGTCAGGGAAGTTGGGAGTACCCAAAGGTCCACCTTGTGTGGGACTACGGTAAACTCAATGACAAGGACTAAGTCGTAACAAGGCACGGCTAGCGGAAGCTGGTCGTGGAATATTTCAAGGTGAACAACGTTGCCCTGATGCAATGTCGGGGCGACTTAAAGAGTCGTTATTGTGCATCTCGATCGAGTGTACAATTGTTGGCAAAACACAAATTGCATGACAATCGGAAAGACGATAAAACGAACGGAACAAAATAAAGAATATCGAAGAGCCCCCACCTTGCGGTGGGGGCTCTTGTTTTGCTTTATTTTTAAGCACATTTTACACTTATCCACAAAAATACTTGCTTTTTATTTTAAATATGATATAATTTATTTAGGAGAAAAAGATGAAATACATCAATGAGTTCATCAATTTCGCCCAGTCTAACGACTGGACGTGGGGGGCAGCTTTGGTAATCGGTTTCCTTCTCTATATTCTGGGAGTATATTGGCTCTCCAGAAAAAAAGAGAGAGAGGAAAAAGATGCTGTTGGTCGTATCGCCGAATACGACAAAAAACAGCAACAAGTTTTTTTTGTGCCGGATCACCGGCACTCCGGCCTTCGCCGCAGATAAAGTTTTGAGGCTCGCGTGTCTATGATGGCGCGCGGGCCTTTCCATTTTTGAGCTTTAACTTTGTTTAATTTTTTGTTATATTTTGTTGTATCACAAACAAGTATAGCTCAGGTGGTTACCTGCCCGCCATGACTGAGCAAGGCGATGGCAGGCGGGGAGCACCGAAATAGTTCAATACAAAAGCAAGTATAGCTCAGGTGGTTAGAGCACCCCACTGATAATGGGGAGGTCGAAGGTTCGAGTCCTTCTACTTGCACTAGGAGCGAAAAAAGATCATTCATGATTTTTTTTGAGCGACGACGTGCAAGCAAGTTATTACTTGCACTAGGAGCGAAAAAAGATCATTCATGATTTTTTAAAAAATATTATGATTAAAAAAATCACAGCAAAAGAAATTTTTGATTCTAGAGGAAACCCTACTATTGAAACAGAAATTGTTTTAGAAGATGGTAGTATCGGTATAGCATCAGTACCAAGTGGAGCAAGCACTGGAAGTCATGAGGCGGTTGAATTGCGAGACAAAGATATAACAAGATATGACGGCAGAGGTGTCTTAAAAGCGATTGAGAATGTAAATACTTTTATTGCAAAGGAAATAACAGGAAAAGATTGGCAACAAGAAGAATTAGATGATTTTCTCAAAAAACTTGATGGGACAGAAAACAAAAGTCAGTTAGGCGCAAACGCAATACTTTCAGTCTCTCTTTCTTTCGCAAAAGCAGTTGCAAAATCAAAAAAAATTGAACTTTTTGAACACATAAGGAATCTATCAAAAAACCCAAAAGACATCTGCATACCCTTGCCTCTTTGTAATATTTTGAACGGAGGAGTGCACACCGGATGGAAATCAACTGAAATACAAGAATTTATGGTCGCTCCAATTAGCGCAAAAAATTTCAGAGAATCGTTCGAGATGTTAAAAAAAATATTCGAGACTTTGGGCCAAACAATAAAAGAAAAAGGTTATGAAATAAATCTGGGAGACGAAGGAGGTTATGCACCAGAGTTGAAAAATGGGAACGAGGAAGCTCTGGATCTTATTTCTGAAGCTGTTATAAAGTCTGGTTTTAAATTAAAGGAGGATATTGTTTTTGCTCTTGATGTCGCGGCGAGTGAATTAAAAAATAAAGAAAAATATAATATTGAATTTTATATAAATCTGATTGAGAAATTTCCAATTTTTTCAATAGAAGATCCTTTTGATGAAAATGATTGGGAAAATTGGAAAAATATGACATCAAAAATATCAGATTTACAGATAGTAGGAGATGATTTGCTCACCACTAATGTAAAATTTTTGAAAAAAGCAATTGAAGAAAAAGCCGGAAATGCAATTTTAATAAAACCAAATCAGGTTGGTACACTAAGCGAAACAATTGAAGCAGTAGATACCGCTCACAGAGCCGGATGGAAAACTATAATCTCACATCGTTCCGGAGAGACGAGTGATACAACAATTGCTCATATTGCAGTCGGCCTTGGGAGTGGCCAAATAAAGACTGGTTCAGTTTCTCAAAGAGAAAGACTCGTAAAATACGAAGAGCTTATAAAAATTGAAGAAAAATTGGGATAATAAATTGACTCAAAAAAAATTTTTGATACTATTTTTAATTGGTTGTTCATTTTAGGTGTAGAAAGCGAGGAAAAATTGGGAACTGATTTCAGATTGGCGATCGTTCTTCTTGGCCCACCAATGTGTGGTAAAGGGACTCAAGCGAAAAAGATTGTGAGCGGGAGACCACAATCCCTTCATATTTGCTCCGGAGACATTCTTAGAATGAATCCGGACACAAAAGACTTGATTGCAGACGGAATTCTCGCGCCAGACGATGCGGTGATCCATCTCGTCGACAAGACTATTTTGGATCAAGAAAAAGAACCAGAAATCATCGTGTTTGACGGCTTTCCTAGATCGATAATTCAAGCGAATTGGTTTCTTGGTCGTATGACGGGAGCAGGATATCGTGTCGCTGTCTTGTCTTTCAACAACATTGGGATAGAGGAATTGCTTGAAAGATTGCCAAAAAGAAAAGAAGAAGAGGGCCGAAGGGATGACAGCGAAGAAATACTGCGCAAGAGGTTCAAAGATTTCGAAAGATACGGACCCGAGTTAGAAAATTTCTTCAGACAGAGAATCCTATCCATGCTTTGGAGTGTATACAGGATCGACTCACAGAAAAAAGTAGAAGATCTTGAGAAAGAAATCAGACAAATCGTCGAAAAAGAGATTGGCGAGATGAAGCTCGCCCTCGCTTAGATATTGGCTCCGCCTGCAGTGAAAACTGGGCGGAGCTATTTTGAAAATATAAAAAAATATGCGATACTAGAAAAGTCCTGATATATCGGGACATTTTATTTCATCAAACTTTTATAAAATAGAATGACCAAAAAAACAAAAATAGTTTGCACAATAGGTCCAGCCACAGAATCAAAAGATGTTCTTGAAAAACTTCTGGAAAACGGAATGAATGTCATGCGACTAAATTTTAGCCATGGTGATTTTAATGAACACGAAACAAGAATAAAAAATATTAGGGAGGTGATAAAAAATACTTTACATCCAGTAGCCATTTTGCAAGATTTAGCTGGGCCTAAAATACGTATTGGTAATTTTAAAAACGAGTCGATAGTGCTGAAAGAGGGTCAAAATTTTACACTAACAATAGATGATATAGAAGGCGACGAGAAAATAGTACATATAAATTACCCCCACTTACCCCAAGAAGTCGCTCCTGGCCACACAATATTTCTTCATGACGGAAAAAAGAAATTGGAGGTTTTGGAAGTAAATGGAAACGATGTTTTGTGTAAAGTTTTGGTTGGCGGAGAAATAAAAGGGAAAAGGGGGGTGAACTTACCAGAATCGGACTTGTCGATTAGTTGTCTTACAGAAAAAGACAGGAAAGATTTGGAATTTGGTATAAAAAATAAAGTTGATTTTATTGCCTTATCTTTCGTAAGAAAACCAGAAGATATAGATGATCTCAGAAAAATACTAATAGAAAATAAATCTGAAGCCAAAATAATTGCAAAAATAGAAACTCCACAAGCGGTAAAAAATATTGATTCAATTATAGAAAAAGCTGACGGCATAATGGTGGCAAGAGGTGATTTGGCAATTGAAATACCTGCAGAAAAAGTGCCTTTCACTCAAAAAACAATAATACAAAAATGTAATGACGCTGGTAAGCCTTGTATAACCGCGACTCAAATGCTTGAATCAATGATCCACAATCCTGTACCGACCAGAGCAGAAGTGTCAGACGTGGCAAATGCAATTTTAGATGGTACAGATGCCATAATGCTTTCGGAGGAAACAACTCTTGGAAATTATCCTATTGAATCGGTAAGAATTATGACAAAAATCGCTAAAGAAATAGAGAATAATTATCCAGAAAGAGAGATAATTCATCACCAAAAAGAAGATGGGGCTGACATAACAGATTCGATCACCGGATCTGTAGTAAAGACTGCACACGACGTCAGAGCAAAAGCCATAGTAGCTCTAACTGATTCCGGATTTACAGCAAAAATGATTGCTAGACACAGACCCAAAATGCCAATTTTTGCGCTTTCACCAAAAGAAATTACGGTCAATCAATTATGTGCGACATTTGGCTGTATCCCAATACATATACAAAAATGGAAAACGATAGAAGAATCGGTGGATTTGATAAAAGAAATATGTTTAAAAAATAAAATAGCAGAAAAAGGGAATAGAATAGTGGTCTCAGCCGGAGCCCCAATAAAAAACCTATCGGCAAACGGAACAAATATGCTTTTTGTAGAGACAATATAAATTAAGGAGCAACATTCTTTGGCTCTCCATTTAGAAAAGAATTTATATTTAGTACAGTTGTTTCTAAGATTTTTGTTACTGCCTCTTTGGTATTAAATGCGATATGGGGGGTGACAATTACTCTCGGATGATTTATTAAATAATTGTTTGCTAAAACATTTTTTAATTCTTCAATATTTGGATGTGGTTCAAATAAAAGTTTTTCTTCATCACCCATATCTCCTTCTTCTTCCAAAACATCTAGACCTGCTCCTGATACTATATTTTCCTCTAAAGCTTTAATAAGTGCCGATGTTTTTATTAAAGCACCTCTAGCCGTATTTATAATGAAAGCTCCATTCTTTATCTTATAAATATTTTCTTCATTTATCATATGCCTTGTGTGTTCGTTGTATGGAGCATGAAGAGATATTACATCCGAATTACTTAACAATTCATCAAAACCAACGTATTTGAAACCTAATTCATTATCCAAACCTTGTTTTGGAAAAGGATCATAGGCTAAAACTTGCATATCAAAACCTTTGGCAATTTGTATTGCATTTCTGCCTATACGACCAGTACCTATGATTCCAATTGTTTTACCCGAAAGATCAAAACCTCTAAGACTTGATTGAGAGAAAGAGCCAGTTTCTGTCACCTGTTTATGCGCTTCTGGTATTTTACGTGAGAGAGAAAGTAAGAGAGCAAAAGCAAATTCAGCAACTGTGTTCTCTCCATAAGAAGGAACGTAAGAGACTTCTATACCCCTACTTCTCGCAAAAGGTATATCGATGTAATCAAATCCAGTAGATCTCGCGGTTATAAATTTCAAATTTGGTAATTTATTTATTTCCTCTTCTTTACACTGATGACAAACAAATAAGGACAAAATTTCTACTTCTTTCAAAACATTAGGAGAAACTTCATCCCAACTTTTAGCAAAAAGAATATCTGACCAAGATAATTTTTCCTTAATATAATCTTTTTCCCATTCTTCCCTGTATAAATATAAAATCTTCATAATCTTAATTATAAAATAATTACTGCAACAAGCAACCACTAATCAACAAAAATGTAGCGATGCATCGCCACATTTTGCTACAATATTTTTGATTCACAATTTAAATAAAATGTCTCAGGTATCAAAAAGAAAATTAAAAAAGGAAGATTTTGAAAAAATTTATGATCAAATGATAAAAATTTTCAGTAAAACCGGTTCAAAAAAAGATTCCGGTAAATTTTTGAGAGAATCTTTATATACTACTGAAAAAATAATGCTGGCCAAGAGATTAGCTTTGATTTTTATGATTATAGAAAAAATACCAGATCGAAAAATTGCAGAGATGCTTTCTGTAAGCACTTCCACGGTCGGGAAATTCATAGATAAATTTAATGCTGGAGATTTTAATTATATCTCGTCATTAATAATAAAAAATAAGAAAAGTTTTTGGGATATTATATGGGAGTTTTACTTTTTGCCACTTTCAACCCACCTTCTAGGGTGGGAATGGCAAGATACAGATGGTTTGAAGATGCTGAGAAAAAATACAATTCTTTCAAAAATTCTTGATGGTTATTTTAATTTTTGTAATTCTTAATTGAATTGTAGCGATGCATCGCTACATTATTAAAGTTAAAAATCCTTGCAATTTCTTATGAAGTGAAGTAGTACTTAATGTTGGAGGAAGTAATTGAAAGATGAGAGAAAATTATCCAGTGGGGTGGACCGTAGTGATGTTTTTGTACATTGTTATTTTTTTTCTGATCACGGTAGGTGGCCAGAAAAAAGATATCCACCAGACGGAAATGGTTGCCAAACAATCCCCAGAATGGGAGTCTGGTGCAAGTAGAGCCATATGCGTGGAAGCATATGGCTTTCACATTTTACTTAATCATTTTGTTTCTTTTCCTCCTCAGCAATCGCTAAAATCATAGGGATGATGGAGTCGGGGTTGAGGGAGATGGCTTCGATGTTGTTTGATACGAGGAAACGGGTGAAGTCTGGATAATCCGATGGCGCCTGGCCACAGAAGCCGATGTATTTACCACGCTCGCGACACTTCTTGATGGCAGCAGCAACAAAAGATTTAACAGCAGGATCATTCTCATTTGAGATATGAGCAACAATTCCTGAGTCCCGATCAAGACCAAGAGTGAGTTGAGCCAAATCATTTGAACCAATTGAAAAACCATCAAAAATGTCAAGAAATTCATCTGCTCTCAAAACATTGGCAGGAATTTCACACATTACATAAACCTTAAAACCATCTTCTCCTTTTACCAAACCTTCCTCCGTCATTATATCTAAGACTTTTTGACCTTCTTCAGGAGTTCGACAAAACGGAATAAGAGCAACTAAATTTTTAAGGCCAAATTCATTTCTAGCTTTTTTCATAGCTCTACATTCAAGTTTAAAAGCTTCTATAAATTTTGGGTCGTAATAACGCGAAGCGCCACGCCAACCAATCATGGGATTTTCTTCATTTGGTTCATAATCTTTACCGCCTAAGAGAGTTGCATACTCATTGGTTTTAAAATCAGAAAAACGAACAATGACATCGTTTGGATAAAATGCAGATGCGATTTGACCCAAGCCTTCAGCTAATTTTTCTATGTAAAAAGAAACTTTGTCTTCATAACCCAGAGTAACTTTTTCAATTTTGTTTTTTAGTTTGGGATCAAGATTTTCAAAATTTAACAAAGCATTGGGATGAACTTTTATTGTTGACGCTATTATAAATTCTTCTCGAGCAAGCCCCACACCTTTATTTGGTATAAAAGAATACATAAAAGCACTTTCAGGAGAGCCTATATTCATACAAACCTTTGTTCTCGTCTCTGGAAGAGAGGTAATATCACGAACATTCTCCACCCATTCAATTTTACCTTCATAAATGTTGCCGGCTGTACCATTTGATGTATCTACCGTTATTTCCTGACCGGTTTTAAGCTTACTCAAAGCATCTCCAGTACCGACGACTGCTGGAATACCGAGCTCACGAGAAACAATGGCGGCATGACTCGTGCGACCACCTTTCTCTGTCACAATAGCGGAAGCTATTTTCATAATAGGCTCCCAATCTGGATCAGTAATTTCTGTTACTAAAATTTCTCCTTTTTTGAATTCATGCAATTTGCTTACATCTGTAATTATACGAACCTTACCAGAAGCCACTTTAGCTCCAACAGCAATACCAGAAACGATAGGCCCCATGACTTGCCCTGATTTTGTTAAAGGCACTGATAGTTTATATTCTGTAATAGTATTGTGTTTCTTTTCAGACTGAACAGTTTCTGGTCTAGCCTGAACAATAAAAAGTTCTCCTGTTATACCATCTTTTGCCCATTCCATATCCATTGGTGTATGTTTCCCGAATCTTTCTGAATAGTGTTTTTCTATAAAAACTGCCCAACGAGAAAGAGTAAGAATTTCATCGTTGTTTAAAACAAAAATATTTCTTTCTTTTTCTGGTACTTCAACTTCTTTTACAGGAATTTTGGATGAGCTATTCGAAGCATAGATCATTTTATTTTCCTTCGATCCAATTGCTTTTTTTATTATTGGAGAAAAACCTTGATCCAGAGTAGGCTTAAAAACCAAATAAGAATCTGGGGTGACTTTACCCTGGACAACCATTTCTCCCAAACCCCAAGAAGCATCAATTTCAACTACATCTTTAAAACCACTTTCGGTATCAATCGTAAACATAACTCCAGAAGCACCTTTGTCACTGCGCACCATTTTTTGGACACCAACAGAAAGAGCGATATCAAAATGATTGAAACCTTTGTCTACACGATAAGAAATAGCTCTGTCGTTCCAAAGGGAAGCCATAGCCATTTTGACTGCCTCTAAAATATTTTTTTCTCCTACGACATTTAAATAAGTTTCGTGTTCACCAGCGAAAGAAGCTCCCGGTAAATCTTCGGCTGTAGCACTAGATCTTACAGCAGTATCTGCTTCTTCCATATTGTAAGCATTCGAAAGATTGTGATAAGCCAAAACAATCTCTGATTCAATTTCATCAGGAATTTTTGATTTTATTATTTTGTCCCTGATAGATTTACCCTTTTTTTGAAGATCTTTTATATCGTGAGTATCTAAATCTTTTAAAGTTTTTTCAATGAAAGACAAGAGTCCTTCTTTTTCTATAAAATATCTGTAAGCATAGGCGGTGATAATAAAACCATTTGGTACTTTTATACCTTTGCTCGTGAGAGTTGTGTACATTTCTCCCAAAGAGGCATTTTTACCGCCAACCAAAGAAACATCGTCGTTGCCAACCTGATCAAACCAAAGAACAAATTTTTTATCTTTATCTTGCATATAAAAAAGTTAATAAAAATTATTAGTTGTATAACATTATAACTAAATCAGAGACATTACTCCCTAGTCTTCCTGTTGATATCGCTCCACCAACTTTTTTAAAAAAATTATAACTATCGTTTTTTTCTAAAAATTCTAAAGGATCAATATTTAATTCTTTTGATCTTTGTAAAAGCTCATAATCAACTATAGCTCCAGCATGATCAGTATTGTCCCAACCGTCTGAAGCGAAACAAGCAATCAAAGATTCTTTTTTTATATTTATCAAAGCTGAGAGGGCCATTGATTGATTTCTGCCACCAACCCCTTCTTTATTTTTAATTTCTAGAGTTGTCTCTCCACCAAAAAGAACACAGCTCTTTTTATTTACTTCTCTAAGCGACAAATTTTTACCAAATTCCAAAGCATTACCAGAAAATTTTTCTGTTTCTATTGTTGATTCATAACCCAAATTCAAAGCACATTCTTGCATAGCCTCAAGTGCATCTAGATTGCTTACTATCAAAATGTTTTTTGTGCTCTCGAAATATTTCAATTCTTTAGGTGTCTCAATCATCTTAGAAAAATCAACCCCTATTTCATATTTTTCAAGCACCTTTTTTGCATCTTCGACAGTAGTGGTATCTAAAATAGTCGGACCAGAAGCAATCATAGAAATATCATTCCCCAAAACATCTGAAAAAACTAAAGACACAACAAGAGCGGGGTAACAATATTTTGCAAATTGACCCCCTTTAACTTCCGAAAAATGTTTTCTTACAGTATTTAATTCACAAATATTCGCCCCTTTTTCGGTCAAAGCTTTGGTAAGCCCCACTATTTCTTCAATCGGGATGGTAGGAATATCAAATAAGGCGGAACCCCCTCCAGAAATAAGATTTATAACCAAATCTTTTTCTGTTAAGTTTTTGACCATTTCTAAAATTTCTTTCGAGGCAAATACATTCTGCTCTGAGGGATAAGGGTGAGTCCCTATATAAGAGCGAGTTTTTTCTAAAGAACCCTCTTTTAAATCTAAAACTATTCCTGCAGTCAATC
>CAZRMR010000008.1:15389-16530 GCA_964601245.1 uncultured Candidatus Saccharibacteria bacterium | reverse complement strand
GAAATATTTTCTATCGTTCTCGCTCCATCAAAAGCACATTTGCCAATACCAACAAAAAATACCCTTTCATAAAAAGATAAGTCAAATTGATTGCTGTTTATTGTAAGTATATTGTCTTGAAGAATTATCTTTTTTCTTAAGACTTTATCTGTATCTATAGCTAAATACGCAGCCTCAATTATATCAAGAGCGTCTTTACGTAATTTATTTGTGGCTAATTCGTCTTTGTTTAATATAATACTCATTTCGTTCCTATTCTTTTATTGTATCACAAAATTTAATTTAAAAATTTTTTAAAATTTTTGTGATACTATTCTATTATTATAATTAATTTTAAAATATGGAATTTATGGAAATGTTTAGTGGGAAGAAAGAAGAGCCTAAAATTTTAGACGAGAACGACACTGACGCCAGAATAAAAGCATTGCAGGATAAGTTGGCAGAATTTCAAAATAATCCAAACCACCCAGATATTGATTTGCGAGCAGAACTTGGTAGGGAATTAACTAATTTGATGGAATCTAGAGAAAAAGGGCTTTAATTCAGCGATTTGACTAATTAATGTTGATTTGATAGGATTTCTCCACATATGTTGATGATTAGATTACAAAGAGTCGGAAGGAAACATGAGCCAGTTTTTAGGCTTGTTTTGACTGACTCCAAAAATAGTCCAAAGAGTGGAAAATATATTGAAATATTGGGGTCTTTTGATTCAAGAATTGGCAAACCACAAATCAAATCTATAGAAAAGATACAGGATTGGATAAAAAAAGGAGCAAAATTGTCTGATACCGTCTTTAATATGTTTATTGACCAAAAAATTATAGATGGTAAGAAAATAAACAAATTACCTAAAAAAACAGCTACAAAAGCAGAGAAAAAAGAAGAAGAAGTAAAAGAAGAAAATAAAAAAGACGAGGGAGCAGGGGAAGAAAAAACAGAAAATATCGATAACACAGAAACAGAAAAATCAGAGGAAGAAAATTTGAGCACAGAAAATGAAAAAGGGGAGAAAGAGGGTGTTTCTTCTGAACAAAGCCAATAGAATTTTAAATGTTGCTTGCATTTATTTTTTATATTATAATGGTAAAAGAGATCTTAATTTAAACAAATAAAAGATCTTGAATTATTTATTAGTATT
>CAZRMR010000008.1:3148-15367 GCA_964601245.1 uncultured Candidatus Saccharibacteria bacterium | reverse complement strand
ATGGAACAAGACGCACAATTTTTGGATTTTGTTGTTAAGGGCTTAGTAGATCATCCAGAATCAGTAAAAATCAACAGAACAGTTGATGAAATGGGTGTACTTTTGAGTCTTGATGTTCATCAAGACGACATGGGTAAAATCATAGGAAGATCTGGTAACACAGCAAAAGCTATAAGAATATTGCTTAGAGTTGTCGGCATGAAGAACAACGCTAGAGTAAATCTTAAAATTAACGAACCAGAAGGAGGAAGAAAAACAAGCAATCATTCTGACACAACAAAATCAGTTGACGATGTGATGGAAGATCTAAAGTTATAGTTAAAAAGTTAAAAAGGCGCAAGTTAGAAAGCTTTCAAACTTTTTAACTTGCGCCTTTTTACTTAAAAAACATGAATTTCCATATCATAACTTTATTTCCTGAATCTTTTCATTCTTATATAAACTCCTCAATTTTGGGGCGGGCTTTAAGAGGAAATAAACCTCTACGCAAAAAGGGGTCAGGATCCCGACCACAAGCTTCTGGAAAAATAAGAATAAAATTTTACAATCCAAGAGATTTTACAAAAGACAAAAATAAAAGAGTGGACAAAAAACCATACGGCGGAGGGCCTGGTATGGTGTTAGAACCAAAATCAGTTTTGAAAAGTTTTGAAAAAGCTCTATCAAATTCAAAATCATCAAAAATCCTTTGTATTTGGCTTTCGCCAAGAGATAAAATTTTTGATAATAAAGAAGCAGAAAAAATATCAAAAAAATATAAGGATATTATAATAATTTGCGGTAGATACGAGGGAATTGATGAAAGAGTTTTTAAAGCAATAAAAAATATCAAAAAGGTAAAAATAGAAAAAATATCAATAGGACCATTCATTTTAACCGGTGGAGAATTACCAGCAATGATTATAATGGATTCAGTATCTAGAAGAATACCTGGAATTTTGGGCAAGATAGAATCATTGGAAGAAAATAGGATATCAAGCAGTGAAGTATATACAAGGCCAGAATCTTTTTTATATAAAGGTAAGAATTATAAAGTACCAAAAGTTTTGCTTTCTGGTCATCATAAAATGATTGAAAACTGGCGAAAAAATATCAAATGAAAAGCAAAAACCGCACCTTAAAATAAGGGCGGCTTTTGCCGTCTTAACTCAAAAGTAAAAGATACGCGTATACTTCTACAAAAAGGTTAAGCCAAAGGAGAAATGCGTTATCCGATAAAATCGAAAGGTGGACTTCTCTTTTGGTTCAACGAACAAATCCTCAAAAAGGATAGCATAAATAGATAAAAATTACATGTGGATATGATTTATAAAACAAAAATACAAAATATCAAATCAGATTATTTCGATATCCCCAATAAATAATAAAATCTCGATAAAAATATTCTATAATTTGTATATGAACTGGATTTTTTATGCAGTAGCTTCTGCTGTTTTTGCTTCGCTTGTTGCGATATTTGGTAAAATAGGATTGAAGGGTATCGATTCTACTTTGGCAACAACAGTAAGAGCTATAGTCATGGCTTTATTTCTAATATTGGCAGCATTTTCTCTTGGAAAATTTGGCCAAATAGAAAGTATCTACGGCAAACCTTTAGTATTCATCATATTTTCTGGAATAGCCGGAGCGCTTTCTTGGCTTTTTTACTTTTTTGCAATAAAAGAAGGGCCTGTTTCTGGAGTAGTTGCAATAGATCGCACCTCTGTAGTTTTTGCTTTAGTATTGGCAGCCCTATTTTTAGGAGAATCCTTGACCTTAAAAACAGTTTTCGGTGGATTGATGATACTAGGAGGAGCACTACTTGTGGCACTATAAAATTTTAAAAATTAAAATTAAAAATAAAAATATGGAAGGAATTCAAAATTTTAAAGAAGAGGGAGAAACAAATCCAGAAGATATTTTAGGTCGTCAGGGTAAAATAGAAGGGGCAGAGTTAAATATAAAAGAAAAGATAACCCAAAAAATGGAAGCTTCTGGTGTTATAAGAAGAGTAAAAGAGAGAGGTGTAGAAAATCCAAATAACAGATAAAATTATGATAAAAAATCAAATAAAAGATGAAATTGATTTTATGTTGTCTCAGGCACAAGTTGAGACTGACATAGCAAAAGAAATAGTTCAAAGTATAAGAAACAAAGAAGCAGAAGCAAGCCAAAAATATTACGAGGAAAAATTGGCTCTTAAAATGCTTGATTTTTTTAGAGAAGAAGAGAAGGTTATTACTTTATACGTAGAAGCTAAGAGAAACTATCCGATACTCGCAGATTTGATGGAAAACAAAAGACCATATCTAAAGGAAATGGTCGCCGAAGCAAAAAAATTGTACGAAAAAAATATATTAGAAAAGTAAAAATTTAAAAAGGCGCCCAACTTCGCTAAAGCTATACTGGGTAAAACAAATCTGAAAGTTATGCAAATATCTGAAAACATATTAGAAACTCACCTAAATAATATTAGAGAATTACATTCGCCATCTGGACTTTTTCTTGCTTCCAGAAGCAATGTCTCGACTGGATACAATAAAGCGTGGCTTAGAGATAATTTTTATACTTGTTTATGTTTTGAAGAAATAGAAGATTGGCAGACAGTAAAAAAAACTTGGAAAGCGATACTTTCAATTTTTGTAAAACATAAAGATAAAATAATATGGGCAACCAAAAACAAACCTTTTGAGACATACCAATATATACACGCGAGATATAATCCAGAAACATTTGAAGAATTTTGGGAAGAATGGGGTAATAAACAAAATGATGCGGTAGGAGCGATATTGTTTAAAATTGGCGATTTAGAAAACAGAGGAATAAAAATTTTGGAAAAAGAAGAGGAAAGGGAAGTAGTCCAAAATTTAATAAAATACTTAGATTCTATTGAATACTGGAATGATCCAGACAATGGAGTTTGGGAAGAATACGAAGAAATACACGCTTCTTCAATCGGGGCTTGTGTGGCTGGGCTAAAATCAATTGCAAAAATTGGCCTTTTTGATATACCAGAAAATTTAATAAGAAAAGGAGAGGAGGCGCTCAAAGAAATATTACCAAGAGAATCAAAAACAAAATTTGCAGATTTAGCCCAACTGTCTTTAATATACCCATTTAATATAGTGGACGAGAATATGGCCAGAAAAATATTAAGAAAAATAGAATACCACCTTGAAAAAAATATGGGCGTAATAAGATACAAAAATGATAGGTACTACAATAAAAATGAAGATGGCTATAGCGAAGAAGCCGAATGGTGCTTTGGATTTCCTTGGCTTTCTATAATATATAGAGAATGGGGTAGAGATGAAAAAAAATTTGAAGACATAACAGACAATGACGACAACAGAAAAGCCGACGAGTATCTAGAAAAATCATTAAAAACTGTATATAAAGATCAAATACCAGAGCTTTATTATTCTGATTCCAACAAACCAAATGATAATGTGCCTCTCGGCTGGTCCGAATCTCTATTTATAATCGCCCTCCTACGAGCAAGCAAGTAAATTTGTTATCCACATATTTGGTTGACAGGCTTGACAAATTTTACCAAAAAATTATACTTTAGTTTACTATTGTTTGATTGAGTTGTGGCTTGTCAACCCCGTTAGAAGCATTTCTGTGAATAAATGTGGTTGACTAGAGGCCTTTTATATGTTTTATAGCTTCTAACGAGGTCAATGGTGGGTTTAAATACCCGAAAGGCTATCTTAGTAAAGTAGCCAAAAATAGATTTTATTACAAGCAAATTTCTCTGTTTTGATAAAAAAAGAAAACCAAAACTACTAAAAGAGAAAAAAGTTCCTAACTTAAAAAAGTGGGGCTTGTTTTGTGTGTGTAAAATTTGATCCAATATTATTATCCATAAAAATTTATAAACAAAATTATTGTATGACAAAAACCATAAACAAAGTCCCACTCGAGACAAATAAGGTTTTGCCTAAAAAATACTTCAGTAAATTCAGAAAACCTCTTTCACAAATCCCAAATTTGGTAAAAGACCAAATAGAATCTTTCAATTGGTTTATTGAGAAAGGTATAAAAGAAGTAATGGACGAATTTGCTTCAATAAATGACTTTACTGGTAAAAAATTTCGTTTTGAGTTTTTAGGGTTTCAGATTGAAAAACCAAAATATGACGAATATTTTGCAAAAGAAAAGAAACTTTCTTATGAGGCAACACTAAAAACAAGAGTAAAACTTGTAAACAAAACACTAAACACAGAAAAAGAACAAGAAATTTTGCTAACTGAAGTGCCAATGATGACCCCGCACGGGACCTTTGTTATAAGCGGTATAGAGAGGGTAATAGTGCCACAGCTTGCAAGATCTTTTGGTGTTTTCTTTACCAATATGGAAACAAAAGGGAAGCAACTTTTTGGGGCAAAAATAATCCCATCGAGAGGAGCTTGGATAGAAATTGAAACTGATTCAGACAAGACTATATATGTAAGAATAGACAGAAAAAGAAAATTTCCAGTAACTTCTCTACTTAGGGCTTTCGGAGCAGAAACAGATTCAGAAATATACGAGCTATTCAAAGACAATCCAAACGCAAAAGAATACTTAGAAAAAACTTTTTCTAAAGATCATTCAAAAACAGCTGATGATTCTTATATAGAAATATACAGAAGATTAAGAGATGGTGATATTGCTACAGCCGAAAACGCAAGAGAATTTTTCAAAAATTTGTTTGAGAGCGAGAGATATGACCTTCAAAAAGTTGGCCGATTTAGATTTAATGCTAGATTTGGCCTACCAACAACAGGTAAAGAAGTAGAGAGAAAAACTCTAAACTTGGAAGATATAAGACTGGTCATTGATCATATAATAAAATTGAATACCACACCCGGATCGATGGAAGATGATATAGATCACTTGGGAAGTAGGAGAGTGAGATATGTGGGAGAAATGCTTCAACAGAAATTTAGAATGGGCATGGCTCAAATAAAGAGAAACATGCAAAACAGGATGTCTACTATAGACGCTGACATGACACTACCAATACAATTCGTAGTACCAAAACCTCTTCAGGCTAGAATAAAAGAATTCTTTACAACAAACCAGCTTTCTCAATTTATGAGCCAAGAAAACCCTTTGGCAGAAATAGAACACTTGAGATTACTCTCCGCTTTGGGTCCCGGAGGCCTAAACAGAAGTAGGGCTGGTTTTGAAGTAAGAGATGTTCACCCATCTCACTACGGAAGACTTTGTCCAATACATACACCAGAAGGTCCAAACATCGGTCTCATACTCCACCTTTCTCTTTATGCCAGAATAAACGAATTTGGAATGATAGAGACTCCTTATATAAAGGTAAAAAATGGCGTTGTAACAGATGAAATAGTTTATATGAATGCATTGGAAGAAGAATCATTCGCTATAGCACACGCGGCAATAAATAGAGATGAAAAAGGAAAAATAGAAGATGAAATGGTTGAAGTAAGAATAAAAGGAGAACCTGGTTTGGTCCATAAATCAAAAGTTGATTATATGGACGTAGCAACAAACCAAGCTTTTTCTATAGCAACCTCAATGATTCCTTTCTTAAACCACGATGACGCAAACAGAGCACTCATGGGTTCAAACATGCAGAAACAAGCAACTCCATGCGTAGAACCAGAGGCGCCACTTGTGGCTACAGGCATAGAAGGTCCAGCAATGAGAGATACAGGTAGACTTATAATAGCAATAAAAGAAGGTACTGTTTCAAAAGTTGACGGCAAATCAATTGAGACTACAGATAGTAAGGGAGAAAAAATAAATTACAAACTTGTAAATTTTTCAAAGACTAACAGCTCAACTTGTTTCCACCAAAGACCAATAGTAAAAATCGGGGATCACGTCAAAAAAGGTGATGTTTTGGCAGATACTTTAACAAGCGTTCAGGGAGAGATGGCTTTGGGGCAAAATATTTTGATAGCATTTCTTTCTTGGTCTGGAGCAAATTATGAAGACGCTATTATAATTTCAGAAAGATTAATAAAGGAAAACAAATTTACTACCATTCACATAGACGAGGTAGTTGTAAACGTAAGAGACACCAAACTTGGACCAGAAGTTACAACTTGTGATATCCCAAATGTTGGAGAAGCTAAACTTAAAAATTTGGCAGAAGACGGAATAGTGAGAATTGGTGCAGAAGTAAATCCCGGAGATATATTGGTAGGTAAAATAACACCAAAAGGCGAGAGTCAACTAACTCCCGAAGAAAGATTGCTCCGATCCCTTTTTGGTGAAAAAGCAAGAGATATAAAAGACACTTCAAAAAGAGTAGAGGGAGGAAAGAAAGGTAGAGTCATAAATGTCACCGTTTTTTCAAGAGAAAATGGAGACAAATTGGAATCTGGAATAATAAAAAGAATCCATATAGAAGTGGCACAAATAAGAAATGTTTCAGTTGGAGACAAATTGGCCGGAAGACACGGAAATAAAGGTGTTATATCTAAAATACTCCCAATAGAAGATATGCCTTATATGAAAGATGGTACACCGGTAGATATAATACTTACTCCACTTGGAGTGCCTTCAAGAATGAACCTTGGTCAAATTTTAGAACTGCATTTGGGATTAGCAGCAAAAACACTCAATTATCAAGCTATAGTGCCACCATTTGCCGGAGCAACCGATAAAGAGATAAAAGAAGAATTAACAAAAGCGGGTCTAAGTGAGACTGGTAAAATTCAACTTTACGACGGAAGAACCGGTGAACCATTTAAACAAGAAACGGCTGTTGGATATATGTATATGCTCAAACTTGATCACATGGTTGAAGATAAAATTCACATGAGATCAATCGGACCTTATTCTCTAATAACCCAGCAACCTCTTGGAGGAAAAGCACAAGGTGGTGGTCAAAGATTTGGAGAAATGGAAGTCTGGGCTTTGCTTGGTCATGGAGCGGCTTATACGTTAAGAGAAATGCTCACTGTAAAATCAGACGATATCGTCGGTAGAAGTGCCACTTTTGATGCGATAGTAAAAGGAGAAAGATTAAAAAGTGAAAATCTACCAGCGGCATTTAATGTACTTGTAAATAATTTAAGAGGTCTTTCTTTGAATGTAGAACTCTTAAAAGATGAAGATAAAAAATTAAAAGATAGCGAGAATAAAAAATAAAAAATATGCAAAATAAAACTCAAAACATAAATACAGATTTTGAAATAATGAAACTCTCGCTAGCTTCACCTGAAGCCATAAAGAACTGGTCTTTTGGAGAGGTAACAAAACCAGAAACAATAAACTACCGAACACAGAGAAGTGAAAGGCATGGTTTGTTCGATGAAAAAATATTTGGTCCAGACAAAGATTATGAATGTTATTGCGGTAAATATAAAGGTATAAGATACAAAGGAATTGTATGTGAAAAATGTGGAGTAGAAATAACGAGATCAATCGTAAGAAGAGAAAGAATGGGTCATATAGATTTAGCGGCTCCGGTTTCTCATATATGGTTTCTAAAAAGCATGCCCTCAAGGATTTCTCTTTTGCTAAATCTAACATCGGCTGATGTAGAAAAAGTTATTTACTTTGCGGGATACATAATCACCAAAGTATCAGAAGAAGAGAAACAATCTATACTAAAAGATTTGGATTCAGAATTTAAATCAAAAATAAAAGCATTAACCGAAGAAAAACAAAAAGAAGAATTGAGAAACAAACTTCTTGAGACAAAGAGAGAAATAGAAAGCATAACCGAAGGAAAAGTCATAGACGAAGTGGCTTATCATAATTATTCTGTAAAATACGGCACATTTTTCGAAGCAGAAATAGGAGCTGAGGCAATTTACAACATATTCAAGAACTTGGATTTACACAAAATGGAACAAAAAGTGAGAGAAGAATTAGAAAAAAATAAATCTGTAGAAAATGCGAAAATAGCCAAAAGATTGGCCTTGATTCAATCGATGATAAGATCAAATACAAGACCAGAATGGATGTTTCTCACAAGAATACCAGTAATACCTCCAGCAATGAGACCAATGGTACCTCTAGATGGTGGCCGTTATGCAACAAGTGATGTGAACGATTTGTATCGAAGAGTTATAAACAGAAATAATAGATTAAAAAAACTAAAAGAAATTAATGCACCAGATGTCATTTTAAGGAATGAAAAAAGAATACTTCAAGAAGCAGTCGATGCTCTTATAGATAATTCAATAAGACACAATAACCAACAAGGTCAATCTCAAGTAGGTAAAACAAGAGAGCTAAAATCTTTAGCAGACAATTTGAAAGGAAAGAGAGGTCTGTTTAGACAAAATTTGTTGGGCAAAAGAGTTGATTATTCAGGAAGATCAGTGATTGTTGTTGGGCCAAGTCTTAAACTTGATCAATGCGGTTTGCCAAAACACATGGCCCTTGAATTGTTTAAACCATTTGTAATATCCTCTCTTTTAAAACAAGAACTTGCTTACAACGTAAGAGGAGCAAGTAGACTTATAGATGATAAGATTCCTGAAGTTTGGGCTATTTTAGAAGAAGTAATTAAAGACAAATATGTTCTTCTAAACAGGGCACCAACTTTGCACAGACTTGGAATACAAGCATTCAAACCTGTTTTGATAGAAGGAAATGCTATCCAAGTACACCCTCTTGTATGTAATGCATTCAACGCTGACTTCGATGGAGACCAAATGGCTGTACACGTGCCACTTTCTCCAGAAGCTCAAATGGAAGCAAAAATGATAATGGCTTCTGATAAAAATATATTGAAACCGGGAAGTGGTGATCCTACTATATCAAACAAACTTCTTGACATAATTTTGGGTTGTTATTGGATGACAAAAGAAAATCCTGGAGAAAAAGGTGAGGGAATGATATTTGAAAGTCCAAATAGCGCCATAACCGCTTATGATTTTGGAGTAGTAGATTTTAGGGCAAAAATAAAAGTTTTTCCAAAGAAATCTCCTAAATACGAAAAATTTGAAGGGAAGATGTTCGAAACAAGCGTAGGAAGACTTTTATTTAATTCAATACTACCAAACGATTATCCTTTTATAAATACCGAAATAAACAAGAAAAAAATGTCTGGCATTGTTGATGATTTAATACAGAAATACGGAATAGAATCAATACCTCCTATAATGGATAAAGTTAAAGAATTCGGTTTCAAATATTCCACTGTATCAGGTATAACTTGGGGAATTGACGAGGTGATAGTCCCAGAAGCTAAATTTGAAATCATAGAAAAAGCGAAGAAAAAAGTATCTGCTGTCCAAGAACAATATGAATCTGGCTTACTTTCACAAAAAGAAAAAAGAGCTAAAAATATTGAAATATGGACTGAAGCAAAAGAAGAAGTACAGAAAGCTTTGCAAGAATCTATGGACAAAACCGGTTCAGTTTTTGACTTGGTAAAATCAGAAGCGAGAGGTTCTATGGGTCAAATAACTCAAATGGCTGGTATGAAAGGTCTTATCGTAAATACAGCCGGAGAAACAATAGATTTTCCAATAACATCTTCATACAAAGAAGGTCTAACACCTATTGAATATTTCATTACCACTCACGGTGCAAGAAAAGGTTTGTCCGATACAGCCCTTAACACAGCCAAAGCTGGTTATCTCACAAGAAAACTTTTCGATGTGTCTCAAGATGTCTTAATAATTGAAGAAGATTGTGGAAGCAAAGAAGGAATTGTATTAAACAAAATAAGCCCATCTGGTATAGAAATACCAATAGCAAAAACAGCAAAAGGTAGATTTTTGGCGGAAGATTTGAAAGATAAAAATGGCAATGTTTTGTTTAAACGAAATCATTTTCTAACGAGAGATGATGTGGCCAAAATAGAAGAAGAGGGTATAGACAGTGTAATTGTAAGATCACCTTTGACTTGCAAAACACTAGACGGTATATGCGTCCATTGTTATGGATCAGATTTGGGTAAAAATAAGATCATAGAATTAGGAGAAGCGGTAGGAACCGTGGCTGCTCAAGCTATTGGAGAGCCTGGAACACAGCTCACCATGAGAACTTTCCATGCTGGAGGTACGGCTTCTGTGGGAGGAGATATAACACAAGGTTTGCCTAGAGTTGAAGAAGTCTTTGAAAACAGAACACCTAAAAACCCAGCTGTCATATCAAAGGTGGACGGTCTAGTAAGTGAAATAAAAACGGAAGGAAAAGAGAAAGTTATAATAATATTGCCAGATGACGGAGAAAAATCAAAAGCAAATATAGAGTATTTGGTAAATTACCACAGAGTAGTTTTGGTAAAAGTGGGAGATAGGGTCAAAAAGGGAGATGTTTTGACAGACGGATCAGTAGATTTAGATGAATTGTTTAAATATGCAGGTAAAGAAAAAACTCAAAATTATATCATCCACGAAATTACAAAAATATATGAATTGCAAGGAGAACCGGTTTCTAGAAAACATATAGAGGTTATAATAAAACAAATGTTTTCAAGAAGAAAAATAAAGAATCCTGGTGACACCAAATTCTCTCAAGGAGACATAGTCCCTCAATCAGAACTTATAACAGAAAACGAGTTAATGAAAAAAGAAGGCAAAGAGGAAGCAAAAGCTGAACCTTTACTTTTGGGGATAACAGAAGTATCTCTATCAAGAAATAGTTTTCTATCTTCAGCTTCATTCCAACATACAACAAGAATGCTTATACAAAATGCTCTAAAAGGAACAAAAGATAATCTAAAAGGATTGAAAGAGAACGTCATAATAGGTAGATTGATACCAGCCGGATCTGGATTTGTGGGGAGCGGAAAACATTCTATTGTCAAAAAACTGCAAGAAGAATTGGACAGACAGGAAAACTAAATTTCCATATGTCTACTAATAACAACGTAGAACAAATAAAAGAGAGGTTGGATATAGTGGAAGTCATTTCTTCCTATATTAAAGTTGAAAAAGCTGGAATAAATTGGAAAGCTAAGTGCCCATTCCACAACGAAAAAACCCCCTCCTTTTTTATCTCTCAATCTAGACAAAGTTTTTATTGTTTTGGATGCGGAGAAAAAGGAGATATATTCACTTTTGTAGAAAAATTTGAAGGTTTAGACTTTAAAGGGGCACTTGAATTACTGGCAAAAAAAGCTGGAATTGAATTAAAAAAAGAAAACAAGAAAGAAACAGATAACAAAGAAAAACTTTTTAAGCTCATGGAAGAAGCAACTAATTTCTTTCAAAAAAACTTGATGGAAGATCCAAAAGCATCTGATTATTTGACGAAAAGAGGATTGGGTAAAGAAACCATAAAAAAATGGCGACTTGGTTTAGCCAAAGATGAATGGAGGTCTCTGTTCGACGAACTTGGAAGAAACTGGGGGAAAGAAATGATGTTAGAAGCTGGTCTTATAAAAAAAATGGATAATTCAAAACAAGAAAAATATTATGACACATTTAGAAACAGAATTATTTTTCCTATTTTTGACAGTGCCGGAAGGGTTATAGCTTTTTCGGGAAGATTTCTCGGGCAAGATAAAAATTCTCCAAAATATTTGAACTCGCCCGAAACAAAATTATTTCACAAGGGAGATGTTTTGTATGGTTTGAATTTTGCTAAAAATGAAATCAGGAGATTAAATTACGCAATTTTAGTAGAAGGGCAAATGGATCTTTTGATGGCTCATCAAGCTAAAACTTCAAACACCGTAGCTTCCTCGGGAACAGCTCTTACAGAAAACCATTTAAAGAAAATACAAAAGATTACAGATAGGATTGTTTTGGCCTATGATTGCGACGAAGCGGGAGAAAAAGCTTCTATAAGAGCCTCAGAAATTGCCCTCTCTCTTGGTATGGAAGTAAAAATAGCAAACTTAGAAAAAGAAGAAGACCCTGCTTCAACAATAAAGAAAGATCCAAATAAATGGAAAAATTCTTTAAAAAAATCAGAAAACATAATAGATTTTGTTTTAAATAAAATAATAAGAGAAGGAAGACTAAAGGATCAGACAAGAGATATTTTACAAAATGTCCTTCCTTTGGTATCATTGTTAAAAAGCGATATAGAAAAATCGCAACAAATAAAAAAAATAGCTTTAAAAATAGGTGTGCCGGAAGAAGCCGTTTTTAATGACTTAAAAAAAATAAAAAAAGATGAGGGAGAAACCATAAGACAATATTATGGTTGTGATGTTTTAAATAAACCTAAAGATAATATAGAGAAAATATTATCTAGTCTTGTTTTCTTTGAAGAAACAAAAAATAATAAATCCGAAATAAAAAAAAGATGGATCGACATTTGTGGAGATGAAGAAGTAAAAAAGACATTGGATTT
>CAZRMR010000008.1:0-3138 GCA_964601245.1 uncultured Candidatus Saccharibacteria bacterium | reverse complement strand
CCTGAATTTTTTCGTTAGAGATTTTCATCTTTTCTTCAGTTAGAGGAAGATTTTTGAGATAAAAATTACGATTCTTAGGATTTGTAACAGCAGCAAGGGCATCATTTGGGTCATCGCTGCTTTTGTCTTTATTTTTTTAAAAGAAAAAGCTAAAATGCTTGACCAAAAAGATCTATCAGAAAAAGAAGAGGGCAAGATAAAAAAAGAGTTTGAAAAAATACAAAAAAAAATTAGTGAATTAAGCAAATAAAAATGAAAAATAAAAAGACAAAATACAAAAAAATAAAGAAAGAAAGGTTGAAAAAAATAAAGAAAGTTAAACCTAAAAAAATAAAGAAAAAGGAGACGAAAAAAAAGATAAAATCAACAAAAAAAGATAAAAAAATAAAAACAAAAGTTTTAGAAAATAATAGCAAAAAAGAAAAAATAATAGCCAAAGGCAAAGAAAGAGGGTTCATAACTTATGATGAAATATTAAAGGAATTTCCAAACATAGAGGAAGATGTTTTTTTGCTTGAATCAATATACGAAGATTGTGCGAATTTGGGAATAGATATATTAGAGGGAGGAAAACTTCTTGAAGAACCAGCCACCAAAACAAAAGACTACTTTAAAGATGATGCTTCTTATGACTCTATTCAAATGTATTTAAAAGAAATAGGCCAGCATTCGCTTATTTCTGGAGCACAGGAAAAAGAGCTGGCAAAAAGGATAATGAATAACGACCCAGAGGCCAGAAACATTTTAGCAAAAGCAAATCTTAGACTGGTGGTATCTATTGCCAAAAAATATGTCGGCCGAAGTTCAGATTTAACCCTTCTTGATCTTATACAAGAAGGAAATTTGGGCTTGTTTAAAGCGGTTGATAAATTTGATTATACAAAGGGTTATAAATTTTCAACTTATGCTACTTGGTGGATAAGACAAGCCATAACAAGAGCTTTGGCCGATCAATCTAGGACGATACGCGTACCAGTCCATATGGTTGAAACCATTGCCAAATACAAGCAGGTGGTCAGAAGATTGTCTCAAGATTTGGGCAGAGATCCTCTCCCGGAAGAAATAGCGGTAGAGATGGGATTGGAGCCAGAAAAAATTTATATGATAGAAAAAATAGATCAAGGTACTGTTTCTCTTGAATCTCCTGTAGGAGACGAAGATGATAGTAAATCTACATTGGGTGATTTTCTTGCTGATGACAAAATTCTTTCTCCTGAACAAGAATCCAATAGGAGAATAATAAGAGACCAGCTCCAAGAAATATTAGCCGATCTTCCACCAAAAGAAAAGAAGATTATAGAAATGAGAAATGGTTTGCTTGATGGAGTTTATCATACACTTGAAGATGTAGGCAAAGAATTTGGTGTAACTAGAGAAAGAATAAGACAGATTGAAGCAAAAGCTCTTGAAAAAATGAGGCAACATGAAAAAACTAAACGCTTACAACATTTTTTGTAAAAATTTATAAAAATTTTCACAAAGCAAAGAAAGAAGGAGCAGAAAATACAACACAAAAAACAATGGCGCTCCTTGTAATTTTTTTTGTAATTTTGTAAAAATGAAAGCCCGGATCGGTTGACAAACAAATCCGGGCTTCAGAGGTCTTGGAGATTCATACGCTTGACGGCATAGCCTGTTGTGCCGAATATTCCCTTCGATTCACTCTTTCTTGTATGCAGTTGAGAGCTGCCTCCTGCATTTGAAGCTCAACTACAATTCGCCTCCTTCTGACGGGATCAGTAGATTCAAAAAACTCTTCCTGAAGTTTTTTGACTCTCTCTTCCGCGTCTTGGATCAACCACTGATCCAGACAATCAAAAAGAAAACCAAAAAACTTTTTGACCCACTTCTTGGGCTTCGGCAAAAGGCCAGAGTCCATACCACCTCCTTTCTTCTACTCTTCATTATGTCATATTTTAATAGTCAATGCAAATGGGTGTGAATAGTGTATAATATAATTATGGAGGGAAAAAAATTTAAAGAAGAATACAAAAAACTAAACGATAAACAAAAGGAAGCGGTGAATACAATAGAAGGCCCCGTAATGGTCATAGCTGGGCCTGGGACAGGCAAAACAACAATTTTGACCCTAAGGATAGCAAATATATTAAAACTTACTGACACTCCACCTTCCGGCATATTGGCCCTGACTTTTACAGAATCAGGAGCTAAAAATATGAAAATAAAACTTAGAGAAATAATAGGGGAAACGGCTATGCAAGTACCAATATATACATTTCATAGTTTTGCTCTTTCTATTATTTCAGAATTTCCAGATCACTTCATAAATATTTCAAAAAACAAGCAAATAAGCGAAATAGAATCTGAAATGCTTATAAAAAAGATCCTGCAAAATAAAAAATACCATCTATTGCGACCACTGGGGGAACCAGATTTTTATGTTTCTAAGATCTTAAATACAATAACAAAATGTAAACAAGAAGCTTGGACTCCTGAGATGATAGAAGATTTTGCAAAAAGTGAAATAGAAAATATAAAAAATAGCAAAAATTCTATTTCTATAAGAGGTAAAAATAAAGGCGATTTGAAAGGAGAATCAAAAAAAATGATAGAAAGATGTGAGAAAACAATTCTTTTTGGAGAGGTTTATAGAGATTATGAAAAAACAAAGAAGATAGATAAAAAAACAGATTTTGATGACCTTATATTTGAATTACTTGATACATTAAAAAAAGATAAATTATTGCTCCAAATTCTTCAAGAAAGATTCTTATATATATTGGTAGATGAACATCAAGACACAAACAATTCTCAAAATTTGATTATAAAACTAATTGCTGATTTTTTTGAAAATCCTAATTTATTTATAGTAGGAGACGAAAAGCAAGCTATTTATAGATTTCAAGGAGCATCTATAGAAAATTTTATGGGTTTACAAAAAATATGGAAAGGGATGAAAATTATTAACCTCGAAAAAAATTATAGATCAAATCAAGATATTTTAGATTCAGTCCACTCAATGATAGAAAAAAATTATAACGAAGAAGAGAAGGAAAAGTTGAATATAAAATTAAAATCTATCAAAAAAGAAAAGAGACCTATAAAAATAGTGATTGCCCCAGACAAGGAAAGCGAAGAAATTTATATATTAAATAAAACAAAAGAAATATTAAAAAA
>CAZRMR010000007.1:0-27797 GCA_964601245.1 uncultured Candidatus Saccharibacteria bacterium | reverse complement strand
GCCCCTCGCCCCCACCTCTCATCATTTTCATAACCCCCGCTAAAAACAAGTTGAGAAAGGTTTCTAGGTGGGGGCGAGGGGCAGAGCCACCGGAGCGTAGCGGAGGTGGCTAGCGGAATTCTCTTTCCGAACTTGTTGGCGCTCCAAGGCGTAAGATAATATTTAAATTAAGAGGCGCGCGGAGCGGGCGAATTGTTCACAATTTCTCCACTTCGCTCTCGAAAAAAGTTCGCGCAAAGGTTAAGATTAGGTCACATTTTCACCATCAGAGGCACTAAGTGCCTCAATTAGCTGGAAGGATAGCGATATTTCACTGGTACGGGTGTTATAGCTACCCGTCAAACCATTGGTAATGAGGAGCTGCTTCTTGGTATCTCGTATCTTATCCATCGTCTGCGAAAGATCAGGATGCTCGAGTTCCCAGTCGTAAAGTGTACGTGTTTCTACGCCTAAATAGGTAGCTAATCCCTCAAAAGTGGGAAAAATGCCTTTTTCGAGGCAGTCATTTGTGTATTTTCTGACAAGCCTGTTACTTGAGGTAGTATATTTAGTTGGTCGACCACGACCTGACTTTACTGGCATACTCTAAGTATATCAAGAGTAGTGGCTCTTTGTGCTATTTGAGCTATGCAACCATTACACAGCTCAATATAGACCTATAATAGTTGACAAGTGCGATGTATTTTGATATAATAGATGTGTATTTGAGAGTGTAGGATAGCTTTCAAGCAAAGCTTACTTTTGCCTCTTTAGTACAAAAGCTTGCTCTTTAACATTTGCGAAAACTCCTCTGGTGAAGGTGGATAGCACTATGGTCGTTTAATGGCTATAGTGCTGTCCAACTTCGGATAGTGAACTCACTAACTTAAGGAGACTGAAAAATGCGTAATAATGATGATGGATGTGGTATGGCTCTGTTGGCTCTGATTGCAACCCTACTCATGGCCATCGCCAACGGCTTCGTGCTGTTCGTGCTGTGGGGATGGTTCGTTGTTCCTGTCTTCGCGGTGCCGAGTCTGGGCGTTGCTCAGGCAATCGGCTTCTCGATGGTGGTCAGCTTCCTGACCCATCAACGTCAGCAGACGGGCAACAAAGATGAAAAAAGTCTCACCGAAAGAATCATCGAAATGGTGCTGTACCCGATTGTGTACCCCATCATGGTGCTCGGCATTGGCTTTATCATCGCCCAGTTCGTCTAACAATCATATACGCCAAACCTCAATAGAGGGCTCTGTAAAGAGACGGGTGACTCCTTTATCAGTTAAAAAAATCTTGAGACTCTCCTGAGTCTCAGCGATATTTCGCAAATGAAGAACAAGAACTGAGCCTCAGCCACAAACTGAGGCTCTTTTCGTTCTCAGGAGTTTTTTAGGTATCTGCAACTCCGCTGAGCGACAGCTTTACTGACCGCTAGACACTTTTGGGACTCCAAAGTGTTTTAACCATCCACCACCCCTGTAACCATTACACGCCTACAACTCCTTGTACTCCCACCACTCCTACCTACTGTAGTGACTAATGTAGGCAGTAAGACTCTTTTTATGTATATGTGGGCTGATAAAAAAATTGCCGTTTATATTAGTGTGAAGGTGTATAGGAAGTAAGTTAAGAAAAACTACCTGAGAAAAGATGTGTTTTTACCAGAGGTGGAGAAAATCGTCTGACAAGGTCACGCATGTCCACCACTCCATCATTTTGTCACCAGATGTGGTGTTGCCGATTTGTGCAATGATTACACAGCCAAATTGTAGCTCAGCCCTCGCAAATCATCAGCAAAAGTGTTGAAAAGGTCGAGGATATTGGCAATGAGCTGGTGTGGATGCGGAAGTGTTAGGGTCACCAAAATAAAATCCGCTCGATTGAACGAACGGATTTGTTGAGCATAATTGCTATTGCTCAGAAAGAACTATTCGGAAAGGGGATGTGGAGGTAGGTTCTAACCTCGAGTATCGATTTAGGTGAAATATCGCCTCTTTTAATCATTGAAGCGAGGGTTTTTCTTGCTTTTTCTATACCCTCAGCGTGATATGTGCAGAGGATCATGCCTCTTCTTGAGACAATACCCATCTGCTCATTTGAACTCGTGTTCGAGGCTACATCTCTGTATATTTCTAAAGCCTCCAAAAATAGACGCCTTGCCTCCTTCGGTTCCCCCATTTTCTCGAGCTTTTTTCCTTCAAAGAATTTCTTCCTTGCTTCAAGCAATTTTTCTGTCATTCTTCTCCTTCCTTCTTGTTTTTTCTTAAAAATCTTTTATTTTTATATACTAAATTTTATATGGTGTCAAATTTAGATATTAACATTTTTAATTTTCCATTAATTAATTCAAGGTATAATTTATTCATAATAGGGTCGAGTTAAAATTAAAAGACAAGTCTAAAAAATATGCAAAAATTAGCACATTGGCTATTGATAATCGGAGGCCTTAACTGGCTTTTGGTTGGTCTTTTGTCTTGGGATGTTGGTATGCTATTTGGAGGACAGGATGCAATAATCTCAAGAATAGTTTATGTTCTCGTTGGTCTTTCAGCTCTTGTTTCTCTTAAGAAACCAAAATCAGCTATGCCTCAAATGTAATTCGACCGACTGAAAAGTGAATAATAATAAACAAAAGTGCTGTATAAGCACTTTTGTTTTTGATATAATATATAAGATAATTACTTTACTTTTTATAAAAATTGATAAAAATGGAAAATAAGCAAAATCTTATACCGCAAAATCCTTTTAAAAATGTTGATGAAGAGATCGCTCATCTAAAGAGGGTTATTGCAGAAAAAGAAAAAGCTCTTCATTCTGTTGGTCTTAAAAAAGAAGATCTTTCTGTGGCTAGAGAAGTTTTGGCCGAATACAAAACCTTGCCAGCTAATAAAAGTTTACACCCAGATTATGAAATGCCTCAAAAAAAGATAGAAGAGATAGCTATAAAACTTTTACCAGAAGAACACGATCCCCAAATTAAAGAATTGATCAGTTTAGCAAAAGAAAAAGGTATTAAAAATGCTCTTTCTGTTCTTGAAAAAATTTCAAATTTTCATTTAACAGATGATTTTCATAGATTTATATCAGAATATTTGAAGGAGGGATTTACAATTGCTGGTTTTAATCCAAAAGAGAAAATAAGTAAAGGTATAGACCTCTGTCTTTATGAAGTTCTTATACCAGAAGAAGATGAAAAAGGTAATAGTAACAAACTTTCTCTCGCAGAAATGATATCTGGCATGGAGCAGTTTTATGCCGGCATGTTGTCTATATCTTCTGGTGACAGTAGTTCGATGGCCAATTGGATGTCTCTTGAAATAGCAAATCCAAATTTTTCTCAAGAAATAATTTTTTATGTAGCTGTACCAAATTCAAGCAAAAATATTTTTGAAAAACAGATATTGTCTGTTTTTCATAATGCCAAAATATCTGAAAAGCCTGATGATTATAATATATTTAATGAGACGGGTTATACTGTCGGTGTGCATGCTTCTTTTTCAAAAAAGCCAATTTTCCCGATAAAAACTTATGATACATTTGTTCATGATCCTTTAAACGCAATACTATCTTCTTTTTCAAAAGTAAATAGAGACGGAGAGGGTGCGGCTATACAACTCATTTGGTCTCCAACTAAATATGATTATATAAAAAAATATAAAGAAGCTTTAGATAAAATTAAAAAGGGGACACCAATAAAAGAGGCCATAGATATACCAGAAAGTGTGGCAAGTGATTTTGCTCGCACTTTCAAAGATTTATTTCTGTCTAAGTCTAAGAAAGAAAAAGAAGATGAACCTCAAATGATAGACCAATCTGTTGTAGAGGAGATAAGCAAAAAAATATCTGCTCCTATAGTCAAATGTAATTTAAGATTGCTCGCATCTTCTAATTCTAAAGAAGAAGCTCTTGAAATAATTGAGAGTATGAAATCTAGCTTCAATCAATTTGATAATACATTAGGAAATTCTTTAGAGTGGAAAAAAGATGAAAAAAGTGATTTGAGAAATTTGGTAAGAAATTTTGCTTTTAGAATTTTTGATGAAAATACAGCTTTGAATTTAAATCTAAAGGAAGTAACTTCTATAATGCATTTTCATACAAAAGCTCTAAGCGCGTCAGAAGGTCTAAAACAATCCCGTTCTGCTTCAGCTCCGGCCCCCCTAGATATAAGTAGAGAAGGAATACTGCTTGGTATAAACAAGCACAGAAATATCGAGACGGAGATAAAAATCTCTGAAGATGATCGATTGAGACATTTCTATTGCATAGGCCAAACTGGTACAGGTAAATCTACACTTCTAAAAGAAATGATTATTCAAGATATTCAGATGGGGCATGGTGTTTGTATGATTGATCCACACGGTAGTGATATCCAAGATGTTTTGGCCTCTATTCCGAAAGAAAGATATGATGATTTAATATATTTTGATCCAGCTTATACAAAAAGGCCGATGGCTTTAAATATGCTCGAATTTGACGAGAGATTTCCAGAACAGAAGACTTTTGTGGTTAACGAACTTTTTAGTATTTTTAGAAAATTATACGGCAATGTACCAGAATCAATGGGACCCGCATTTGAACAATATTTTAGAAATTCAGCTCTTCTTGTGATGGATGACCCTTCCTCTGGAAATACATTGGTTGATATGTCTCGTGTTCTTTCTGATAAATCATACAGAGATTTAAAATTAAGTAGATGCAAAAACCCATTAGTAAAACAGTTTTGGATTAATGCCGAAAAAACAACCGGCGAACAAGGTTTGGCAAACTATGTTCAATATGTGACAAATAAATTTGATGTATTTTTGGCAAATGAAATCATGAGGCCGGTTATTGCTCAAGAAAAATCATCTTTCAATTTCAGAGAAATAATGGATAACAAGAAAATTTTATTGGTAAATCTTTCTAAAGGGAGACTGGGGGATATAAATGCAAATCTTATAGGACTAATTTTGGTTGGAAAAATTTTAATGTCAGCTCTTTCCAGAACGGATTCTTTTGGTAAAGATTTCAATCCTTTTTATCTTTATATAGATGAATTTCAAAATATAACCACTGACTCAATTGCCACGATTCTGTCTGAAGCTCGCAAGTACAAACTTTCTCTTATAATTGCCCATCAATTTATTGCTCAACTTGAAGAGAATATAAAGAATTCTGTTTTTGGAAATGTTGGTTCAATGTGTGCTTTCAGAGTCGGTACCGAAGATGGAGAACAATTGGAAAAACAATTTCAACCAGTTTTTTCAGCAAGCGATCTTATGAATATAGACAATCACAATGCTTATCTCCGTCTTTTGGTAAATGGTAAACCAGCTAAACCTTTTAATATTTTGATTCCTCCTCCTCCAAAAGGGGATAGGGAGCAAATAGAAAATTTGAAAGAAATGTCCTATCTAAAATATGGAAAACCACGAGAAGAAGTTGAAAACATGATACTTGAGAAATATAAGGTGGTTTAAAATTAAAAATTAAATTATTCAAAAAATTTGGCTGACCTTTCGGTCAGCCTTGTGGGGTACGCAGGGGGAGTTTGCGCTGATTCTTGTCTGTTCTTTTCTTACGCTTTCTCCCACCACAGATCTCCTTCAGGAGTTTTCTTGTGGTCTCTGCGTCTCTGATCCCTTCTCCGTGGATTACGTTTATTACAAGCTGTTTGTAATCCACATCGATGCCTGCCCTTTTTAGTCTCGCGTATTCGTCTGAGACTTTTTGAGCCAAAAACTGCGCAGGAGTTTGATAGATTGTGATCATACACCCTCCTATATTCAATTATAACATATTCATTAAATAATTGCAAATTGTTAAAATACAAAAATGTGGATAAAAAATATCAAAAGCTCGGCTTTTGATATTTTTTATTTTTGATTTTTTGATGTAGAATTGTTGAGTAATAAAGGTTTGTAATATTTAAAACAAAAGTTAGGGCTCATAGTATAGCGGTAATACGCATCCATGGCATGGATGAGTTCGGGGTCCGACTCCCCGTGAGTCCACCAAGAGAAAATATTAAAAATATTTACCAAATAGTTTTGACAAAGGGCCTTCACCTTTACTTTTTCCGTTGCGGTTCTCTTTTAATTGTGTTGTTGATTCCCCGTTATATTCAATACCAATTCTTATAGGAGCATTTTTTATTATTTCAAGGATTTCTTTTTCATCATCGGTTATTTTGTAAAGAGAAGTATCTTCTTCATCAATCATATTTTTTTTGGATAATATGTCTTTAAAATATTGATCGAGTGGCTTCCAGTGATTTTCTCCAACCAAAATAATTGGAGCTTTTGGAATTTTGTTTGTTTGAATTAATGTTAGTATTTCTGAAAATTCATCTAACGTGCCAAAACCTCCAGGGAAAAATATATAAGCTTCAGCTGAAAAAGAAAGACAAACTTTTCTACTAAAGAAATAATGAAAATTAATCTCGTGAGTGATATATTTATTTGTCGCTTGTTCTTTTGGTAGGTGTATAGTAAGACCCAAAGAATTTCCTCCCGCTTCAAAAGCTCCTCTGTTTGCTGCTTCCATTATGCCTGGTCCTCCGCCTGTCAAAACAGAGTAATGCAATTTTTCTACAATCAATTTAGCCAAGTTTCTTGCTTTTTCATAAAAAAAATCTCCTTCTTTTGTTCTGGCTGAACCAAAAAATGTGACTGAACGAGGGTAATTTTTTATAAATTCAAATCCATCTGTGAATTCTTTTGAAATGAGAGCCACTCTCTTCTTTGCTGATTTGCTCATTTCCGATAAAGTTATTGGTTTATTTTTGTTTTCCATGTATGCTATTTTAATTGTTTTTAATAATATGGCAAATGTGCTATATTTAAATTAAATACTTTTAATTATAAGTACCTAAAATTATTATGAAAAAATTAACAAAAATTGAATGGGTTGCTGTAGCCTTGGCCGTTGTTTTTGTTTCTTATATGTTTTTTGGTGGCAATATTATGAATATGCTTAAAAACAATCAATCAGACAATAATCAAAAGGGGGCCTCATTAACAGGAAATTCAAACGGCGTTATAACGAATGACATAATTGTTGGTAATGGTCCAGAGGCAAAACAAGGGCAGGTTTTAACAGTTCACTATGTTTTGTCTCTTCAAGATGGTACGGTTATTCAAAATTCAAAAGACTTTGGTTCCCCATTCAAATTTATTCTTGGGGCAAATCAGGTTATTCCTGGTTGGGAGATCGGATTTTCTGGTATGAAGGTTGGAGGAGTTAGGACTCTTATTGTTCCGCCAGATTTAGCTTATGGTTCAGCACAGGCTGGCCCTATTCCTCCAAATTCAACTTTAATTTTTACAGTTGAACTTCTTGGTGCAGAAGATCTTCCTGCAGAGGTCATACAGCAGTAAATGATTTTTGAAAATCATAAAAAAATAAAAAATTCTTTAGGAAGAGCAGGTGTAATAAGTACTCAAAACGGGGAAATATTGACACCTGCTTTTGTGGTTGTTGGTACTAAAGCTACAATAAAGTCTTTAACTCCAGAACAAGTGAAGGAAGCAAAAACTCAAGTTGTTTTGGCAAATACTTATCATTTATATTTGGAACCAGGAGAAGAATCAATAAAAAAATCTGGTGGTTTATCTGAATACATGAATTGGAGAGGGCCTACTATGACAGATTCAGGAGGTTTTCAAGCCTTTTCTTTAGGCGTCGCTTATGGCCAAGGTATAGGAAAATTTACATCTGCACATATTGAGAGTCTACAAATTTCTGAAGAACTGGAAAATTTAAAAAGCAAACCAAAGAAAGCGATAGTGAGCGAAGAGGGTGTTGAATTTTATTCAATAATAGATGGTAGTAAACATTTTCTCTCTCCCGAAAAATCTATACAAATCCAAAAAGATATTGGAGCAGATATTATTTTTGCTTTAGATGAGTTTACTTCACCCCATGCTTCTTTTGAAAGGATAAAAGAAACTATAGAAAGGACTGAAAGATGGGCAGGAAGGTGCTTGGAGGAGTTTAGAAAAGACCAACAAAAAAGCTATGTGAAAAAAGTTTGGCCGAACGAAACAAGGGAGTCCATGCCTGCATTGTCTTGTAAAGCATGGCAAGCAGGCGAGGATTTTTTGAACATAAACTTTTCTGTTGGCTCTCAAAAACTTTTTGGGATTGTTCAGGGTGGTAGACATGAAGAATTGAGAAAAATGAGTGCCAGAAGTATATCAAATATGGATTTTGATGGTTTTGGTATTGGTGGGACATTTATAAAAGAAGATATGGCTACAGCGGTTCGTTGGGTTAATGAAATATTACCAGAAGAAAAACCAAGACATCTTTTGGGAGTAGGAGAGCCGATCGATATGATACTTGGTGTTGAGAATGGTTGCGATACTTTTGATTGCGTCGCCCCAACTCGTAATGGACGAAATGGCACTATATATACAAAATATGGAAAAATAAATATTTTAAATTCAAAATATAAAAATTTGTTTGAACCATTAGACAAAAACTGCAATTGTTATACTTGTAAAAATTACACTTGCGCCTACATTTCTCATCTCTTTAGATCAAAAGAGATGCTTGCCGCTACTCTTGCCACCATTCACAATATTTATTTTTTAAATAATTTAATGGAAGAAGTAAGGAAGTCTATTTTAGAAGAAAATTTTGATCAATATAAGCAAAATTTTTTTGACAATTACATTATATAAATTTGTATCTATATTCATAAACCTTTAAATTATTACGTTTTTGGTGTATAATTGTGCGCTATGAAATTTAAATTAAGGAGTAAATTTAAGCCAGCTGGTGATCAACCGAAAGCTGTGAAAGAGCTTGTAAATGGTATAAATAAAGGTCTTAAACACCAGACACTTTTAGGTGTTACTGGAAGTGGAAAAACTTTTACAGTAGCAAATGTTATAAATAAAATTCAAAAACCTACTTTAGTTATTGCTCACAACAAAACTCTGGCTGCTCAACTGGCCCAAGAATACAAAGAATTTTTCCCAGAAAACGAGGTGCATTATTTTGTTTCTTACTATGATTTCTATCAACCAGAAGCTTATATGCCCGTGACTGATACTTATATAGAAAAGGAGGCTATGATAAACGAAGAAATAGAAAGACTTCGCCATGCGTCAACCCAAGCGCTTTTGACTAGAAAAGATGTCATAATAGTAGCTTCTGTCTCTTGTATTTATGGTTTGGGTTCTCCAGAACAATATGAGAAAGTAAATATGAAAATAGAAAAAGATCAAAAAATTTCAAGAAATGATTTTTTAAGATCACTTATAGATATTCATTTCGAGAGAACAAATGCTGATCTTACTCCAGGCACTTTCAGAGCCATTGGTAATACAATTGAAATAATGCCTGTATCTGAAAAAGAAATTTATAGATTGGAAATATATGAAAATAAAATAAAAAAAATATATAAGATAAATTTTATAACTAGAGAAATAATTAAAGAATTAGAAAATTTTTATCTTTTTCCTGCCAAACATTTTATTACAGCTGAAGAAGATTTAAAAAGGGCAATAAAATCTATAAAAGCAGAACTTGCGAGTCAATTAAAAAAGTTTGAAAAGGAGGGAAAATTGCTTGAATATGAAAGATTAAAAAGACGCACCTCTTATGATTTGGCCATGATAAAAGAAGTTGGTTATTGCAATGGTATAGAAAATTATTCGAGACACTTTGAAAATAGGGCCGCTGGGCAACCACCTCATACACTGCTTTCTTATTTTCCAAAGGATGAAAAAGGAAATCCAGATTTTTTGACTATCATAGATGAGTCGCATGTTACCATTCCTCAGATTGGAGGTATGTATGCTGGGGATGCTTCAAGGAAAGATACTCTTATTTTGCATGGTTTTAGGTTACCTTCAGCAAAAGATAATAGACCTTTAAAATTTGATGAATTTGAAAAAAGGGTGGGCCAAGTAATTTATACTTCTGCTACTCCGGCAAAATATGAGTTGGATAAATCAAATCCTTTGACAGGATCAGGGCAAGTAGTTGAACAAGTAATTCGCCCAACAGGTCTTCTTGATCCAGTAGTTGAAGTTCGACCTATTACCGCCAGATTAGGCAGTCCAAAAAGACATTCTCTCAAGCAACCAGAGTATTTTTCTGCTGATAAATCCCCCCACTCTTCCGCCAGTCGCGGTCCGAGAGTTGTTCTCGAGAAGTCTTTCTTGGGCTACCCCGGACAGATTGCTGATTTTATTGCAGAAGCAGAAAAAAATATAAAAGTTGGTGGTAGAGTTATTGTCACAACTCTTACAAAGAAAATGGCCGAAGATCTTTCAGAGTACTTAAAAGAAAGGAGTATTAAAGCTGAATATTTGCATAGTGATATCAAAACTATTGAAAGAATTGAAATTTTAACAAAATTCAGAAGAGGGGAATTCGATATATTGGTTGGAGTAAATTTGCTTAGAGAAGGTCTCGATTTGCCGGAAGTTTCTTTGATCGGAATACTAGACGCAGATAAAGAAGGTTTTTTGCGAAGCGAAACTTCTCTAATACAGATTATTGGTAGAGCGGCTCGTAATGTGGAAGGTAGGGTTATTTTGTATGCAGACAATGTCACTCAATCAATGGAGAGGGCTATAAGTGAGACAAACAGAAGAAGAATATTACAAATTGAATACAACAAAAAACACGGCATTACTCCCAAGACAATCAAAAAAGAGATAAAAAATATAATTGAACAGTTGCAAAGAGAGCGTGGCAAAGCGGTGGGTATTTTGCTTGATGTAGATTTGGGTAAGGGGAGTAAAGAAAAAATTTCTCTCAAAAAAATAAAACAACTTATTAAAACTAAAGAAAACCAAATGAACGCTTCTGTCAAAATCTTAGATTTTGAAACAGCTGCTTTGCTTCGTGACCAAATCAAAGAATTAGAAAAAATATCCTCTAAATAATTAAAATGGAAAAATCAAAAGAAAAAAATAATCCCACTTCACCCAAACTCCGCGGGACGGAAGATAAGCTTATCGTAAAAGGAGCGCGTACTCACAACCTTAAAAACATAACGGTTGAGATGCCTCGCAACAAGATGATTGTTTTTACAGGGCTTTCCGGATCAGGCAAATCTTCTCTTGCTTTTGATACTATTTTTGCTGAAGGGCAGAGAAGGTATGTCGAGTCTCTTTCTTCATATGCTAGACAATTTCTGCGTCAAATGCAAAAGCCAGATGTAGATGAGATTTCTGGTCTTTCACCAGCAATTTCTATTGATCAGAAATCTAGATCAAACAATCCTCGCTCAACTGTGGCCACAATAACGGAAATTTATGATTATTTGAGAGTTCTTTATTCAAGAATAGGTAAACCACATTGTTTAGTGTGTGGTGATGAAATTAAAAAACTTTCCAATGAAGAAATAAAAAATTTAATTTTGGAGAAAGTTAAGGAAGAGTTGAAGTCTGTGAGAAAAGTTCCAGAAGAAAGTCTGGTCGAACGAAGAGAGGAGAAGCGAGGACTTTCTGAGAGAAGTTTTTCTGGCAGACAAAAGATTCCTCTTCCAACTTATCTAGAGATTTTTGCTCCGGTAGTTAGAGGGAGGAAGGGTGAATATTATCAACTTCTTTATGATTTACTCGGTAGAGGTTATAGCGAAGTTATAGTAGATGGCAAAAGAGTGAGTTTGAGAGAAAGAATAGAGCTTTCTAAAAATAAAAGGCACGACATATCAGTCTTGGTAGATTCAATAAATATAAATGATTTTAATCAATCTGGAGATACAAAGAAAAATGCTGAAGAAAGGTTATCTGAATCAATGGAAAAAGCTCTGGAAGAAGCGGGTGGTCTTTTGGAAATTAGTTTTAGAGATATAAAATCAAAAGAGAAGGAAGAGGGAGAAAGAATAATAATGTCTAACAAATTTGCCTGTCCGAAAGACGGTTATTCTTATCCGGAAATAGAACCAAGACTTTTTTCGTTCAATTCGCCCTATGGCGCTTGTCCAGAATGCAACGGTCTGGGTACTAAACATTTTTTTGGTGAAGAGGTTTGTCCTGTTTGTCTTGGGGCAAGACTCAGACCGGAAGCTCTACATGTTTTTATAGGTGGTAAAAACATAGTAGATTTTGTAAATATGTCTATTGAAAAAGCTTTTGATTTTTTAAACAATACAAAATTTACAGAAAGAGAAAAAAATATTTCAAAAGTTGTTGTAAAAGAAATAGAATCAAGACTTCGTTTTATGAAAAATGTTGGTATTGAATATCTTTCCTTGAACAGAAGAGCTCACACTCTTTCTGGCGGAGAAGCTCAGCGTATAAGACTTGCGAGCCAGCTTGGTAGCGGACTTGTCGGCGCGCTTTATGTTTTAGACGAACCAACTATAGGTCTTCATAGTAGAGATAATGATCGTTTAATAAAAACACTCACTGAACTCCGAGATCTCGGTAATACTATTTTGGTAGTTGAGCACGATGAAGATACTATTTTCTCTTCTGATTATATTGTAGATATTGGGCCTGGCGCTGGAGTCCATGGTGGGAAAGTGGTAGTTTCTGGATATTTAGAAAATTTACTTATTGCAGACAAAAATCATTCTGGTTCAAGCACCCTTTCTTATCTGCGCGGAGAAGATTTTATTGAAATACCAGATGAAAGAAGAGAACAAGATAAAGGTAAAATCCAAATAAGGGGAGGCAATATATACAATATAAAAAATATGGATGTAGATATTCCACTTGGTAAATTGGTTTGTGTCACAGGGGTTTCTGGGAGTGGCAAATCTTCTCTTGTCTATGAAATATTGTATAAAAATTTACAGGCGAGATTTGAAAGAAAATACAGAAGCGGAGAAACATTTAATTGTACTTCTTTCAAAGGTAGTGAATATCTTGGAAGAGCAATTTTGATTGATCAATCTCCAATCGGTCGAACTCCGAGATCTAATCCAGCTACTTATACTGGTGCTTGGAGTTTTGTTCGAGAACTTTTTGCCGAAACAGCTGAGGCTAAAGTGCGAGGATGGGGGCCTGGAAGATTTTCTTTCAATCGTTCTGGCGGAAGATGTGAGACTTGTGAAGGTAATGGAGAAATAGCTGTTGAAATGCATTTTTTACCAACTGTTTATGTACCCTGTGATGTTTGTGGTGGGAAAAGATTTATGAAAGAGACTTTGGAGATAAAATATAAAAAGAAAAATATACACGATATTTTAAAAATGACAGTGGAAGAAGCTCTTACTTTTTTTGAAGATATTCCTGCAATTTACGACAGACTTAAAACCCTAAATGATGTTGGTCTTGGTTATCTAGAACTTGGCCAATCAGCGACTACGCTTTCTGGAGGAGAAGCGCAGAGAGTTAAGATATCAAGTGAGTTGTATAGACCGCATATTCAAAAAACAATTTATATTTTAGATGAACCGACAATAGGATTGCATTATGAAGACGTTAAAAGACTTATTGGTATTCTGCAAAAGTTGGTTGAAAAAGGGAACACTGTTTTGGTTATTGAACACAATATGGATATTATAAAATCAGCTGATTATGTTATTGATATTGGCCCTGAAGGGGGAGAAGGGGGTGGTAAAATTGTAGCTAAGGGTACACCAGAAGAAGTGGCAAACAACAAAAATTCTCACACGGGCAAATATCTAAAAAAAGTTTTAAAATAGTATTATAAATTTTATATAAAAAACAAAACCGCTGATGTCTCACGACGTTAGCGGTTGTTGCTGGGCATCGGTTTAACGGGGCCCAGCGCCGTACCCGTTTTTCCTGAGGGGCGGGTCCCTCTAATTTATATTCATTTCATTCCTTTCTTCTCATCATCTATTATTTATCATAGCATAGTTGTATATTATTGTCAAGTTATTTTGCATTTTGTAATAATGAATGGTAAAATATGGCTTAAAATAATATGATTTTGAATTTGTATAAAAATCGAGGCGAAACTCCTCTTGAATGCATTCAAAGATATAGGGATTTTCATCCTGAATTAAAAAATGAAAAATTTACATACCTCGGTAGACTTGATCCCTTGGCCGAAGGCGTCTTGCTCGTTGCTTCTGGTGAAGATGTTTATAAAAAAGAAGAATTTTTAAATTTGGATAAGGAGTATGAGTTTATTTCTGTTTTTGGTTTTGCTACAGATAGTTTTGATATAATGGGCAAAATTTTAAGAGTTGAAAAAATAAAAAATATAAATGAACTTGAGTTGGTTAAGCTTGCAGAAATTTATAAAGGTAAAAGGGAACAGAAGTATCCTTTTTATTCTTCAAAGACAATTTTAAAAAAGGGAAACAAGAAACAACTTCATGAACTATCAAGACAAGGATTGATCGAAGAAGAAGATTTGCCGATAAAGGAGATATGTATTTATGACCTAAAATTTGAAAGTCTCACTTCCCTACTTCCTAAAGAATTTTTTGGTAGACTTCTTATGGATATTTCTAAAGTAAAAGGAGATTTTAGACAGCACGAGATTCTGGTTTTGTGGAAAAAACTTTTGGAAAAATACGAAAACCCTATTTTCTTAGCAAAATGGTCTGCAAAAGTTTCGAGCGGGACCTATGTGCGAAGTATTGTAAATGATATGGGCAAGACTTTGGGGATTGGGGCGACCGTCCTGTCTATAAAGAGAAATAAGGTGGGAGATTATAAAATTGAAGAAAGTATTAAAAATTAATTTAAATGTGATGGATTATAATAAAGAATCTTTAGCCTTACACAAAAAACATTTAGGCAAATTAGAAATTTCTTCTAAAGTACCTCTAAAAAATAAAGATGATTTGTCTCTGGCTTATACTCCGGGAGTAGCTTCCGTATGCCGTCTTATTCACCAGAACAAAAAAAATCTTTATACTCATACTATCAAATCAAATACCGTGGCTGTGGTAAGTGATGGAAGCGCTATTTTAGGTTTAGGAAATCTGGGGGCAGAGAGTGCTATACCGGTGATGGAAGGTAAGGCTGTATTGTTTAAAAAATTTGCTGGCATTGACGCTTTCCCTATTTGTCTAAAAACTCAAAATGAAGATGAGATTGTAGAAATTGTAAAAAATATATCCCCTGTTTTCGGAGCTATAAATTTAGAAGATATTTCGGCGCCTCGTTGTTTTAATATAGAAAAAAAGTTGAGAAGTGAATTAAATATCCCTGTAATGCATGATGATCAGCATGGTACTGCTGTGGTTGTTTTGGCTGGTCTTATAAATTCATTAAAAATAAGAAAAAGTAAAATTAAAGAAGTGAAGATTGTTATAAATGGTGCTGGTTCTGCCGGCCTTGCTATAACAGATTTGCTTTTGAAATATGGTTTCAAAAATATTTTGCTTTTGGATAGTAAAGGGACTATTTATGAAGGCAGAGAAGATTTAAATGAAGAAAAAAAGAAAATTGCAAAGCTTACAAACAAAGAAAAAATGAAGAGCGGTTTAGAAGAAGCAATAAAAGAGAGAGATATTTTTATCGGAGTAAGTAAGGCAAAAATTCTTACAGAAGAAATGATAAGAACAATGAACGATAAGCCAATTATTTTCGCTCTTGCAAATCCTGAGCCAGAAATAATGCCCAAAGAAGCCAAAAAGGCGGGCGCTTTAATTGTTGCCACTGGTAGAAGTGATTTTCCAAATCAAATAAATAATGCTCTTGCTTTCCCTGGGATTTTTAGGGGCGCTCTTCAAAACAGAATAAAACAATTTGAAGATAAGATGTTTATAAAAGCAGCTGAAGCTCTTGCTTCTTGTGTCAAAAATCCAACTACCGAAAAAATAATTCCAAATCCTTTTGAAAAAGGGCTTGCCCAAAAAATCGCTAGGATAATTAAGTAATAATTTTTTAATAATAATAAAACAATGGCTTAATAAAGCCATTGTTTTACCTTTAGATATATAAAATATATTTTTTGCGGTTCTCCCGGGATTTATTTTTTTATATAAATATTTTATTTTTTATCTTAATTTTAATTTAAAACCTCATCAACAATTTTTTTGACTAATGCGCCGTTAGCATTGCCACCCGTTTCTTTGATTACTGCTCCCATAAATTGACCTATTTTAGTTTTATCAATTTCGCCCATTTCTTCTTTTTTCTTCATTACAATCTCGCGAATTTGTTCTTCAGACATTTGAGCGGGTAAAAATTCTTCCAAAACTTTTAGTTCTGCTTCTTCGTTGTCAACTAAATCTTGTCGCCCACCTTTTTTAAATTGCTCAATAGAATCTTTTCTTTGTTTAACAAGTCTCTTTATTACAACCAAAGCTTCTTCGTTTGTAAGTTTGTCTTGAGGTTTTCTTTTAAGAGATATTGATTCGTTTGTAAAAGCTGATAGGGCACCTCTTAAAGTATTTAGTTTGGTCTGATCTTTGGCTCGCATAGCTTCCTTTATTTTTTCTTGAATAGAGTTTTGTATATCCATTTTAATTTTTGTTTTTTAATTTATAATCTTAATATCGCTATAATACAACAATATGTATAATTAGTGAATATAAAAATGAATATCAAAATGAAAATAATTGTTAAAGCTAAAGCGGGAGCAAAAGAGGAAAAGATAAAAGAAATAAGTGGAGCAATTGGTGGAGAAATTATTTTAGAAATCTCTGTTAAAGAACCTCCTATCCAAGGCAGAGCAAATGAAGCTATAGTCAAGGTTTTGTCCAAATATTTCAATGTTTCAAGATCGCAGATATCTTTAATATCTGGTTTTTCTTCAAAAAATAAAATTTTTGAAATTTTAGTTTAAAACACTAAAATTATATTTTTGATATAATAAAAATTATGGAAACCATACTTTACGTATTAATTGGACTTATATTGGGAGGAATTTTGATGTATTTTTTGCGACCTAAAAGTAGTACTGATGAGACAGGGCTCAAGCTTATACTTCAACAGATAAATGAACTCAATCGGACGGTGGACGCTAAAATGGCTGAGGCTACACGGCATACAAGCGAATCAATCAAAATACAACTTGGTGAGTCAGCAAATTTGATTCGTGAAGTGACCAAGGGTCTTACCAAACTTGATGAGACAAACAAGCAAGTGGTCTCTTTTGCTGATCAGCTTCAAAATTTACAAGATATTTTGAAAAATCCAAAACAGCGGGGGATTTTGGGTGAATATTATTTGGAAACTTTGCTTAAAAATGTTTTGCCACCAAACAACTATCAGATGCAATATGCTTTCCAAAATGGCGAGATAGTGGACGCAGTGGTTTTTGTCAAAGATAAAATAATCCCTATTGATTCAAAGTTTTCTCTTGAGAATTATAATCGTTTAACAGAAGCCAAAGATCCGACAGAAAAAGATAGATTAGAAAAACTTTTTATAAATGATTTGAAATTACGTATTACAGAGACGGCAAAATATATCAGACCAACAGAAAACACTATGGATTTTGCTTTTATGTTTATTCCTCACGAGGCAATTTATTATGATTTGCTAATTAACAAAATAGGTGCAGTTTCGGAAGATACTGAAAATTTGATCCAGAGAGCGGCTGGTAAATATAAGGTTATTATTGTTTCTCCAACATCATTTTTGGCATATCTCCAGACTGTCCTACAGGGCCTAAAAGCCATGCAAATAGAGGAGACGGCAAAAGATATTATAAAGCGGGTAGGTGAGCTTGGGACGCATTTAAAGAAGTATGAGGAGTATCACAACAAGCTTGGTAATTCGCTTGATACTGTAGTAAATCACTACAATGCTTCTGGAAAAGAGTTTAAAAAAGTAGATAAAGACATAACTCGTATTACGGGAGCTTCTCAATCTTTTGAAGTTCCCATTATAGATAAACCAGATGATGAAGAATAAGGGGATTTAAACTAAAGTCTTCTATCAAATATTTTTTTACCAAGTTCTTGCAATATTTGGAGGAATCGTGTAGAGTATTAAGCGTTATGCCAAAAGAAACAAAAACAGAAAAAAAGTCTTCTGTAAAGACCAAAAGCAAAGAAGTTGCTGAAAAAAAGGTGGTTGAAACAGTAAAAAAATATGCAAAAAAAGATGTCAAAATAGAAAAGGACGGAAGTTTTGCTGTTATTGAAACAGGGGGTAAGCAATATAAAGTTTCTGTTGGTGATTCTATAAAAATTGAAAAATTAAAAGACAAAGAATATAAACAAGGAGATATTGTTTCTTTTAACAAAGTGCTTTTAATTGATAATGGTAAAGATATTACAAATATAGGCACACCATATATTGAAGGAGCCAAGGTTTTCGGAATTATTTCTGAAATAGGAAAGAATAAAAAAATTATAGTAATGAAATATAAACAGAAGAGCAGATATTTAAAGAAAAACGGCCATCGCCAACCATATTTTAAAGTCTTAATTGATAAAATAAGCTAAAAAGAAACCTCGCGCAATGCGAGGTTTTTCGAGAACCACTGAGCTCAGTAAATGGTTCTTTTGTGACGATGTCTTTTGTCTGCTTTCTCTTCAGACAATCTTTCCAAAGCCCCAAATATGATCTTAGCTTGACCAGCGGGAGAAGCGGAACAGAATTTTTGTATGAAATCATTTTCTCTTTCCGATCTCTCTCTCTCTTTTTTTTCTGTTGTTCTGTAGTCTGTTTTTTTCGTCTGTATTCCTGATCTCTGTATTCTTGCCGATTTTTTGAACGATTATAACCATCTCTTTGGCCCTCCTTCGTAGACATCCTCTCTTATCATGGAAAGAATGATTCCTCTGTTTAGTGGTTTAGATGAGAATATCTTTTCTCTCAATCTTTTCCACAACATCTTCAAATATTCCAGTTCTTCTGTTTTACCTTGATTTTTGGGCTTAGCTTTGGCCATTGTTTCCTACCATACTCGATCTTATTCTGCCGGTGCCACCATGGCCACAATTGTGAACATGATCTTTGTGGGGTATTTGCTCATAGAGATATTCAAAAAATGGCATTAGTGCCTTGATGCAACCATCGACGAAGTCTTCCTTTTTCTTTCTCTCGGCTCGCTCTTTTCTTTCGATAACCTTTCGCCAGTCAATTGATGTCTTTTGTTTTGCCATTGCAAAGATCCTTTCTTTGGTTATGTTACAAAAATATGCAAAAAAATCAAACAGATTTATGCGAAGTTAATACAAGAAAAAATCTTTAAATTGTAAAAGGATTAAAAATATAGCTATCAAATAAACAAAGAAAAGAATTGGTAAATTATTTTCAGATAAAATGTTTAAAATTTTTTCTGTCTTTTTTAAAAAATCAAGTCGTTTTTGTTTGAAGTTCCAAATTGTAGTGTATAAAAACATTGGCCAAGTAATTATCCAAACTATCATGCAATAAATACAGAGAGAGCCTATAACATAAACACTCTGATAGAAAAACCAGATCACAAAAACAAAAGAGCATAATAGGCTAAAATTTACCAAAAGCCAAAAAAGTTTGATCGCTCCGTTTTCTTCATTTGTTTTATTGGGCAATAAAGTATTTGATTCACTAATTTTTAACATAAGACCAAAAGCAAAAATCATTGAAAAGAAGACGATGCCAAAAAGAGAATTTGGAAATCCAAATATTTTACTTTGCCAAGTGTTGGCAACAGAAGAACAGCTCACAAAAGGATTTATGTTGCAAAGCACATCAACATTAGGATTTTCTATAAGCTTTATGGTATCAATGGTTAATATAAAAGAAGCTATAATTCCTATAAGACTTCCAAAAATAAGCAAAAAGGGAAGAGTTTTTTGTATTTTCATTTTTATATTTTATATTATTTTTTGTTTTTTTTAAAACAATTTTATGATCGGTTTTTTAAAGCGTTTTTTAAGGTATCCTTGTCTGCATATTCAATTTCTGTCCCCATAGATAGACCTTTGCCCAAATGTGATATTTTTATATTATATTTGTTTATGATTGGAGATATTTTGTTTTCAATGAAGTAAGCTGTATTTTCCCCCTCTGGATTCCAGTTGAATCCTAAAATAATTTCTTTCAAATCTTTTTTGGCTTTTTTGTCTAAAAAATTAAGTAATTCTCTTATTCTTATTTTTTTTTCTGGTTCTTTTTCAAGTATTGGCAAAGAGCCTCCCAAAACAAAATAAATTCCTTCAAATTCACCGCTCTTTTCTACTGATTCCAAATCCACATCTCTTTCTAAGATCATTAAGATATCTTTTTTTCTATTTTGATCAGAACATATATCGCAAAGTTCTGATCTGTCGTGTTTTTTTTGAAAAAATCTCATACATTCTTTGCAAACATAAATTTCTTTTTTTAAATCCAAGAGATAATTTGAAATATCGTTTAGGTTATTTCCTTTTTTTGAAAGAAGAAAATAGATAATTCTTCTGGCTTGTTTTGGGCCAATACCAGGAAATTCCGAAAATATTTTAGTTAGTTTATCGACACTATTCATTTTTTATTTATAAATTAAAAATCTCTAAATTCAGCTTCGGCTCCTCTAAATTCTGCTTTCTCAAGAGGTTGGAAAGTTGCTTTTTTCTCATTAAAGAATAATTCAACTTTTCCTGTTGCTCCATTTCTGTGTTTTTCTATCAATATTTCTGCGATATTTGTTTTTTCGTTTTCTTCTATACCTTTTGCTTTATCTTCTCTGTGTATAAACATGACCACATCTGCGTCTTGTTCTATAGATCCTGAATCTCTAAGGTCAGAAAGTTTTGGTCTACCACCGCGTTGTTCTACTGCACGAGAAAGTTGGGATAGGGCAACTACAGGAACATCAAGTTCCCTAGCAAGATTTTTAAGTGATCTTGATATCTCGGTAACTTGATTGACCATTGAATCATAATTTTTTGTTGGCATCATGAGCTGAAGATAATCGACTACTATAAGACCCAAACCTTTTTCATTTTTCAATCTCCTCGCTACTGATCTCATCTTTAAAATATTATTTCCGGGTTGATCATCTATAAAAATAGGTGCTTTTGATAATACATCCAAAGATTGACGAATCGCGGCAAAATCATCTTCTCTTGTAAGTTTACCAGTTCTTAGTTTCCAAGCATCAACGTTTGATTGGGAAGCAAGCATCCTGTCTACCAGTTGTTGAGAACTCATTTCCAGAGAAAAAATACCTACAGGAATATTGTGATAAACCGCTGCCTGTCTTGCTATATCGAGAGCCAAAGCTGTTTTACCGACAGAAGGTCTTGCTGCTAGAATGATAAGATCTGATTTTTGAAGACCAGAAAGTTTATTATCCAAATCTACAAAACCTGTAGGTACACCGCGTAAACCATCTCCAGAATTGTGAAGTTTATCAAGTCTCTCCCATGCTTCCGAAAGCTCTTCTTTTAATTCTACGAACTTGTGAATACTGGCTATATTTGTTACGTCATAAATTTTCTTTTGGGCCTGATCCAAAATTTGTTCAAGCTCCTCAGCCTCGTCATAACCAAGGGCTGATATAAAGTCAGCTGCCCCTATCAGATTTCTTGAAATATGTTTCTTTTGAATTATGTTTGCGTAATAAACAGCGTTTGAAGAAGATGGAACAGAATTAACTAATTCACTCAAATAAACATTACCACCGATTTCTTCAAGTAAATTTTTTTCTTTTAATCTAGCTGAAACAGCCAAAAGATCTGTAGGGTTTCTCTTGCTCCAGAGTTCAAGCATTGTCTCATAAATGATCCTGTGTTTTTCGGAATAAAAAGAAGAGGGGTGCAACACATCCGTCACTTCAAACATCACTTCCGGCCTTAGCATTATTGATCCAAGTAAAGCCCTTTCGGCATCATTATTGTGAGGCGGCAATCTAAAACCTTTTTTCGCTGTTTCCATATTGAATATAATATATCAATCAAGTTTTCTCTCAAATATTGTTTTCTTAATAAATTGTGTTTAAAAGGGGGATAACAAATATCTTTTTTGTGATATAATTGAGTTTAAACATGGTTTCAGTTTATACGCATCAAAGTTCAAACGTTTTTAAGACCTTTATTTTAATGGGGTTGTTTTTTGCACTTTTAGTTTCCATTGGTTATTTCGAGCGATCGGCCCGAATTTTTCAGAACTTAAAATCTTAGAACGAAGTCCGTCAATTAGGATAGATTCGTCGTTTTGGGCTTTTGAATCAAGCTCTTGAAATGTTTCTAACAGTTCGCCAAATATATTTTATTTTGCAATTATATTTAGTTTAATAATGAATTTTATAAGCTATTGGTATTCTGACAAAATTATTTTAAGTCTTTCTAATGCCAAACTGGCCAGTAGAGAAGAATTTTTTGACCTCTACAATTCTGTTGAGAATCTTTCAATTACAGCTGGATTGCCAATGCCTAAAGTTTATGTAATAGACGATCCTGCCCCAAATGCTTTTGCTACAGGTAGAAACAAAAATCATGCAGTTATAGCTGTAACTATTGGTCTTTTAGAAAGACTTGAAAAAGATGAACTTGAGGGTGTTATTGCGCACGAATTGTCTCATATAGGTAATAGAGACATTTTGCTTATGAGCGCTGTGGTTGTGCTTGTCGGTCTTGTTTCAATCATTTCTGACATGTTTTTAAGAAGTATGGTGTTTGGTGGCAATAACAATAAAAATAGAGGGGGAGGTGGCATTCTGGCTATTATTGGAATCGTCTTGATGCTCTTGTCGCCTTTAATTGCCACACTCATAAAACTTGCTATATCTCGCAGGAGAGAATATTTGGCAGACGCTTCCGCTTCGCTTTTGACTAGGTATCCAGAAGGTCTGGCTAAGGCTCTTGAGAAAATTTCTTCTTACAACATACCAATGAAAGACGCTCATACCGCTACCGCCCATTTATTTATTGCAAATCCATTTGGTTCTGCTTCAAAATCAATATCTAATATCTTTAGTACTCATCCTCCAATTGAAAAAAGAATACAAATACTAAGAAATATGTCTTAAACATAAAATATAAAATTTTTTGCATAATTATTTTATATTTGTAAAATAGAAAAAGGAGGTTGTTTATGGATGAAGAAAAATCTTACGGTCTTCAAGTTTTTGGCATGACCATGAAAGAATGTCCCAAACATGGTAATTGTAATCATTTACTCTTGGATACAACGGAGGGAAATGGGTTAATGGTTTGCGAACTATGCATTAAGGAAGGTGAAGATAAAGAAGATCTTGATGGTTATTAAATATTTATGGCTTGCTTTTTTCAAGGCAAGCCGGTTTTTCTTTGAAAAAGAATTTTAAAAGTGTATATTAAGTGTATATTTAATAAAATATATACTTGGAAAAAGTAAATGGAGGGTTCGCATAGTGGTCTAGTGCGCTCGCTTGGAGAGCGAGTATGGGGAAACCCATCAAGAGTTCGAATCTCTTACCCTCCGCTAGCAAAATCAGCTTATTTCACAACGTATTTTTTTGGTAGGTGTAAGAGAATTAGAATTTTTACTCTAGACAATAAACTGTATTTAATGTATTGTCTTATCCATAAATTATGGAAAGAGCAGTTAAATTAGTTAATCAGCTTGCACAAAAATGCTTGAAATTAAAACCGCCAATTCACGTTATCGCGGTATGTTCGGGCGGCAGGACGGTTGGTAAATGTGTAAATAAATATCTTAAATCCAAAGGCATAAAATCTTCTTACTACGAAGTATGGACGAATATAGTGGGAGGTAAAGCAACTGTATGGAAATCAGATTTCAAAAAGAAAGATTATACCGGCACAGCTTTAATTTGCGAAGATGTTATTTGGAAGGGAAATTCTGTAAATGCCACGAAAAAAATGTTAAGGAAAATGAAAAACAAGAAAGTTTATACTGCTGTGCTTTTGGACTTTAATAAGAAAGCCGATTTTTCTATTTTTAATTAAGTATGCTAACAGACGGTCAAAAAAATTATTTGGATAAGTTAAGTCCAGAACAAGCAAACCGAACGGTTATCATCAAACTATACGACCCAAAGTTGTTAGTTAAAGCTAACTCTATAATAGAAAAAATAAGAAGACAGATACCAGATAGCGATATACGCTATATGGGAGCTTCTGCACTAGGCATTTCTGGTCAAAATGATGTGGACATTTATGTTATTTGTTCCCAATCACAGAAACAGGAGTATTTAGAAAAGCTGGCTCCTGTTTTTGGAGAGCAGATTAAGAACAAATGGCACTGGTATGAAAATGATGATGAAATATCTGTTTATCTCTCTGACCCAGCTGACCATAAGTTCCAAGAGCAGCTTGATATTTTCGCTTTATTGAAAAATAACCCCGAAATTTTGAAAGAATACGAGCAGCTCAAAACTTCTATGAATGGGAAAATATACAAAGAATATCAAATCGGTAAGTATGAATTTTATAATAGAGTTTTGGGAATTAATTGATTTTTGCGTAGTTCAAAGATAAACTTGGAATGTAAAAATAGGCAGTGGACTGTTCAAAACCCGCCTTCGCGTGAAGCTTCGGCTGGGCAAAGAAGGTTCTAATGTCGTCCACCACCCTCCGCCAGAAAGGATTTTGCAAATGCGAGTTGCCAGCCTCGCTTCGCTCGGCGGCTAATTTGTGTGGGATTTTTGGCGAAAAAGAAATGCTTTTATCAAAAAAATATGGTTCGAGCCGATTTGTTTTAGAAATGTTGTCATTTCTGACGTATCCCCACTATCCACCAATTCTGTCGTGTGATTTAATGATTTTACAAACGCACGAGCCGGTTCGAGCCAAGACACACAGAAGCGGGCTTTTCATTGTTTTATTTTCCTTGCTTGTTTTTAATTTATTTGGTTTCATTATATTGAAAGTAAGGATTGTTAATACTACAATAACATACTATCAAATAATTGAAAATATGGCAAGAGAAAATAACATTGGAGAAAATATAAAGAAATACCGCACAAAGCAAGGTTTGTCTCAGGAAGATTTTGCCAAAAAATCCGGCGTCAAATATACCACACTAACAAAAATTGAAAGCGGAGTTATTAAAAAACCTTCCGTTTTGGTAATGGCTAAAATTGCCAAGGCGTTAGGGGTTAATATTGAGGAGTTAATAAAATAAATTTTTTATTTTTATGAGATATTATATTGACTTATTCTCACCAGAAACAGCACGTGCTTTTGAAAATTCAAACAGAAATGTAAGTGGTTTTCGTATATCTAGAAAAACTTATGTCGAAAACCAGAAAATTGGTCCTGGTGATAGATTCATTTGTTATGTTACTCGGATTCAAAGGTTTGTAGGTGTTTTAGAAATTCAAAGTTCTCCCTATATAGACAATGAACCTATTTTCACAGAAGGATCTGATCCTTTTGTTTTAAGATTTAAGGTTAAGCCTATTGTATGGTTACCATTAGAAAAGGCGGTACCAATCCATGAAGATTTTGTCTGGAAAGCTCTTTCTTTTACTAAATTATTAGCAAAAACTGATAATAGTTGGACATGGCGTGTATTTGGAAGTCCCAATCATCATTGGCCAAAAGAAGACTGTATTTTCCTAGAAAAAGTTTTATTGGAACAGGCGGAGAAACAGATTGACTATCCCTTTTCTGAAGATGATAGGAAAAAATTAATTTCTCAAAAGATAAAGCTTAGTGATAAAAAAGAGGTAGAAGTTTCTGTCCCTGAAGATGAAGATATAGAAGAAGCAGAAACCGGTGTTCCCGAAAAAGAAAAAAGAATTGCCGTTGATATACAAGCAAAATTAGCAGAAATTGGAGAAAAATTAGGATTAAAAATATGGTTACCAAATAGTGATAGGGCAAGGGTACTTAAAATCTGGAAACCGCACGATGAGACTGTATTATTGCAAGATCTACCATTAGTTTTTGATGAGATAACTCTGAAAACTATCAAAAATATAGATGTTCTCTGGATAAAAAGAAAAAGAAGATCTATAGGATCTATAGTCAGAGCGTTTGAAGTAGAAGATACTACTTCAATATATTCTGGAATACTTAGAATGGCCGATCTATTAGCACTACAACCTATGTTAGATATAAAAATTCATATTGTTGCGTCTACCGAAAGAAAAAGTGCTGTATTTAAACAAATAACAAGACCCGTCTTTTCTTTAATTGGCGAGAAACCATTCTCTGAAGTTTGCTCGTATATTTCTTATGATTCAATTTTGGAGTTATCCAAAGAAAAGAAATTAGAATTTATGAATGATACTATAGTTGATGAATATTCTGAGCTTGCAGAAACGTCAGAAATATAAATAAAGAATTTGCCGCCAAACCGAGCGAAGCTCGGAGTTCTACTAAAAGCGGAACGAAAAACTTGAAATCGTCCTTTTCGCTTCCGCATCAAGGCGAGGCGGGCGGAAAGGGGGTTCGGGGGGAATTCCGCCCGCCCTACAAATTTTGGGCGAAATCAGTTCGAATTTTTTCGAAAGCACACCGCTTGAGAGATGATTACTTAAAATACCTTGTAAAATTCTCTGTATTTGTTATACTATTGTAAAACCAAAACAGAAAGGAGATGAGATAAATGACCGAAGAAAGAAAAGGGCAAATCGCTCTTTTACTCGTCAAAGCTCGGTTCAAAGACGAAGGTATCCGACTGAAGCCCTATATGAAGCGGGACATCGGAAACTTTGCGAAGAAAATCGGTATTCCTGCTGATGAACTCATTCAATTTGTTGAAGAACTGACTCGCGAGATGGTGGAAGAAGTTTTTCCGCCTCGTTCGTTCGTTCATGTCAAACCCGACCACAATCGGGAAATGTAGAAAATCAGAGTGGGGCGCAAGCTCCCTAAAAGGGTAATTCCAACTCGCCCACAAGGTTTAGTTGGAGGATAAGAACCTAACTCCGTTTTCTGCGAAGCCCCCTCTATTACAGGCGGGGCTTTTCTATTTCTAATTGATTTCTACCTTATCAGCAGTTAGACTTGGTATGAAGAAGTAGTTGGACGGCACTGACCAATAAAGTCCTAATCTCGTCTACTAATCCTCTACTACATAAAAAATTGCAAAGCAATTTTAACGTGGTTACGGCGTGACAAAGTCCGCCAAGTAGTCATGCGAAAATTAAAATATTGATTGTTTGGGAATAATAATTTATTATAAGACTCAGGTTCAAGTTCTATATCTCGAAAGGAAAAACACGATGATCAAAAGTTCACCAAATGGTGACAATGTTCACAAAATAAAAGGAAGTAGTGGTTTCGACATCATGGCGGGAGGAAGTGGCCCTGTTCAAAAGGAGATTTCTTCTGATCCCAATTCTGGCACGCGTGTTATTAAGATAGGAAGAGAAATATTCTTTGCCGTTTCTGTCGGCAGTATGCCGCTGCACAACGGTTCTTCATCATCCGTCCGTACAGGTTCAACCCTCGGACCGCCAAGGAGAAATCCTACTCCAATATCGAAATAGTATAGAAGCAATCATAGATAGCTTGAGGTCCACCGAAAGTACAAGGTGGACTTCTTTTTTGTTTTTATTTTTGTTATATTTTAATTGATCTTGCGCGCTTAGCTCAGTTGGCTAGAGCGTCTCATTGACGTTGAGAAGGTCAGGGGTTCGAGTCCCTTAGCGCGCACCAGTATAGAACTTAACGGTTTTTCGGAGACGGAATTGTGGGCGGCGCAAAGCGCCGCCCACGCTGTTTCGCCTGATTTCCCAAACGAATTAGGAGCGCCGCCTTCGGCGACGCGCACTTTTCTTTCGGCGAGGAGGAGGTGCGAGCCAAAGATTTCTTTGGCACAGACCTTTTTGCCAAAAAGGTCTGAATCAGAAGCAATTTTGTCCAAAGATTGAGCGTCTTTTAGCCATTGTTGGAAAGGTGCGAGCCAATCATTCTGCTTGTGTGAAAGAGAGGTCATTTCTTCTTGGAGCGACTTCTTTTCAGACAATAGTTTTGCTTTCTGTGAAGTATAGTCCACTTGGTCAATAACTTGGTCGAGGTAGCCCGTAAGAAGTCGCTCTAGCTTTTCTGAAATATCAGATATTCTCGCTTCTTTCTCTTTCACACAAGCAGTCAAAGACTGGGCGGATTGTCCGTG
>CAZRMR010000006.1:14624-31637 GCA_964601245.1 uncultured Candidatus Saccharibacteria bacterium | reverse complement strand
TAAAATCAATAAAAAAAATAAGAGCTGGGAAAATAAACTCAGTAATAAAAAAAATAAAAGAGATAGGAGAAATAAGAGAAGAATTAAAATCAAGCGGAGTCTTAAATTTTCTATCTTTGGCAGCCGATTTTTCTCAATTCACAAAGATTATCAAAAATGATGTAATCTCTTCTGAGGTATGGAGAACTATATATAACATAGGAAGAAAAATATCAGAAAACGATAAGATAGAAGACCCGCAAAGACTGATAAAAAAAATGCTTGAATACAAAGAAATATCAGAAAAAAAAGTTATAAAAATAAAGACAGGAAACGAAAAGGCAAAAATAAATATAACAACAGCTCATAGCTCAAAAGGTTTGGAGTTTGATTATGTATTCATACCATATGCAACGGAAGAAAATTGGATTAGAAAAAATAGGGGATATTATTTTATATTACCGATCAAAAAAGAAGAGGAAGATGATATAAAAGACGAGAGAAGACTATTTTATGTTGCAATAACTAGAGCAAAAGAGGATGTATTTGTAACATTCTCAAAAAAAGATATTGATGGAAAAGAATTTTTACCACTGAGATTTATAGACGAGCTTGATGCAAAAAATATAGAAATTAAAGAGATAGAAAGACAAAAAACAGAAAAAGAAGAAGCGAAAAAGGAAAAAATAAACAACAAAAAGAAAGAGAGGCTACTCAATTATGCGAAAAAAATTATCACAGAAAAAGGTATATCGGTGACTGCCTTAAATCATTTTATCAGATGTCCGAACGAATTTATATACAAAAGTATTTTAAAATTACCAGAACCACCAAATGCAACCTCCGAAAAAGGTAAAGCTCTGCATGAAGCGATATCTCTTGTTTGGCAATTAAAATTGAAAAACAAAAAAAATATCGCAGAAACAATAGAGAAATCTACAAAAAAATACATGAAAGAATCTTTACTACATCTCTACGAAAAAGACAAGATAATAAAAGAAATTGAGAAAAATTTGCCTCAGATTTCAGAATCTTTAGAAAATCATTTTAATAGTTATAAGGAGGTAAAAACAGAAAAATGGTTTGAGGGAAAATTTGTGGAAAAAATAGAAAAAGAAAATGTGGAAATAAAACTGCACGGTAAACTTGATGCAATCGCAGAAGAAGAAAGAGAGATATTCATATTTGATTATAAAACTGGAGAAGCAAAAAGTGTTTCTGCTATAAAAGGAGAAACAAAAAATGAAAGCGGGGATTACTTTAGACAATTAATCTTTTATAAAATATTGTTATCAGCAAATAATTTCAATAATAAAAAAATAAGAACGGCTTTGGTTTTCTTAAAACCAAATAAAAGCGGTAATTGCTTAACTACAGAAATAGAAACAAAAGAAAAAGATTTGGAAGAATTAAAAAATAATATATCTAATCTTATAAAAGATATATGGTCTGGTAAAATCATAAACAGAAAATGCAACCAAGAAAAATGCAAATACTGCAATCTCAGAAATTTCTGGGAGAATTAAAAATTAATTAGAAAGAATAATATCTATTATTTGCTTTAAGTTGAAATAAGGCAAAGCTCCATTTATTTCTGTATATTCGTTATTTTTGGTGTCTATTATAACATTATAAGGAGTACCACTTGCGCCTATTTCTTGAGCATTTTTTATATCTGCTTCTACTTTTGAATAAAACTCACCACTCTCGAGACATTGATTAAATTGATCAACTGGCAAACCAACATCTTTTGCTATATCAGAAAGTTTGGCATATTCAAGTCCGTTATTTGACGGAGTGATTTCGTATAATCTGTTAGTATATTCCCAAAATTTATAATTGCCCCCTACGTTTGCTGCGCATTCGAGAGCTTCAGCCTCTTTTCTTGATTTTGAATGAAGTTCATCAATTGGATAATGTCTATAAACCCAAGCAATATCACCGGAGGTGCCATACTGACTCATAAGGGACAACATTGTCTTATGAAAAACTTTGCAATAAGCACATTCTGTATCCGAATAATTGACTATTATAATTCTCGCTTCTGTTTTGCCCAATATGTGATCGTTTGAATCTATAGGTCTTATTGATTCTTTTATATTTCTAGAATTTGTGTTTTGTTCTCGATTCAAACTTGAATTATCTTTGCTTATTTTGGCATTTATAAACATGCCACCACCTATTAAAATTCCTGCTATTATTATTGATGCTGGCAACAATAGTTTGTCCGACATATAAATGTTATTATTTTAATCAAAATAATATTATATCAAGAATATGAATATATTTGAATCAATAATACTTGGATTAGTCCAAGGTTTAACAGAATTCTTGCCAATATCTTCGTCTGGCCATTTGGTAATTGTACGAGAGTTTTTAAATATAAATACAAAAAACGCCTTGGCTTTTGATGTATTTTTAAATACAGCGACATTGTTTGCCGTTATCTTCTGTTTTTGGGGAGATTTAAAAAGACTCTTTATAGATTTTAAAACTGAAGGGTTCTCCGGAAGATCTAAAAAATTGATTTTGGCTATAATACTCGGCACCATACCGGCTGGTATTATAGGTTTTTTCTTTGGCAATCAAATTGAAAATATATTCAGAGAAAATTTTTATGTAGCCGTGGCCCTTATTTTTGGTAGTTTGATAATGTTTTTAGCAGAAAAAATAAATAAAAACAATGGCATAACTCCAACTAAAGGTTTCTTCGTTGGCTTGTTTCAGGCATTAGCCCTGATCCCCGGGATATCAAGATCTGGATCTTCTATCTCCGGTGGTCTCATCGTAGGACTAAGTAGGGAAGAGGCAATAAGATTTTCTTTTTTACTTTTGATACCAGTAAGTTTGGGTGCTTTACTCAAGATAATATTAGATATAGAGTCAACAGAAATACTCGCTTCGGATTTTTTTAATTTAAAAGCCATGATCTCTTTTCTAACTGCTTTAATTTCTGGCATTTGGGCTGTTCGTTTTTTGGTCCGTTATCTTTCTAAAAATTCTTTTCTGCCTTTCATAATATATCGTCTTATTCTTGCAATCATTATCCTGATTTGGTTTTAAGAGAAAATATCACACTCCCAAATATATAAGGGCGCCCTTGTATATTTTTTGTAATTAGAAGGGGAGAGTATGGTTTAAAACTCCAGAGGTAGACGATATTTCCCAATCTTTAGTATCAAGTTTTACTTCATTCAAATTAGGTCCTTCTTTAAAAATTAGTTTGTTATTTTTAAGAGCGTATTCATAAATATCTTTGGTAATCATTACATCATCAAGACAGTATTTCTTTACTTTTTCTATTTCACCCTCTCGCCACCACCTTATAGCATCAAGACCATGACCGCTTTTTTTTATGCCAAGAGTCCCTTCGGCTATTTGATCTAATTTCATCCTTCTACCAGCCGATTTGTACATCTCTTTGAGAATATCTATACTTTTTATATTTAAAAGATCACCTGGGTAGTATTTATTTAATAAAGGAATATCAAAATGGTCTCCGTTAAAAGTTATGAATACGTCTGTTTTTTCTATAATTTTCCATAGATCACCAAATTCTTCTTCTAAAAAAGCTCTGTAGGAATCATTTTCATAATCATAAACACCAACTACAGATATAGACAAATCCGCCGGATTGTTTGAACCAACTTCTTGAAAAATATTTGAAGTTTCTATATCAAAAACTATTTTGTGCATTTTATAGATTGTTCTTCAAAAATTTAATAATTTCATCAATATCTCCCGCTTTTTCTTCTCTTGTTTTTGTGTTTCTTAAAACAAATTTTTCATTTTTTATCTCATCTGAACCTATCGTCAAAACAAAAGGTATATTCCTTTTATCCAAAGATTTTAATTGATCAGCTAATTTTTTACCAGAAATATCAATAAAGACCCTTATATCATTTTCCCTGATTTTTCGAGCTATTTCATAAACATCTTCAGTTTTTGTATCCGGAGCGATACATATACACAGATCAATCGTATTTTTGACTTGAGGCATTATGTTGTGAGTGATTAGAAAATCTCTTATCGTAACATCACCCATACCAAAACCTAAAGCGGGAATTTCTTTGCCCGCAAAAATACCGAGTAAATTGTCATATCTTCCTCCACCAAAAATAGAACGATGGTTTTTTTCGTCGGTATCAAAAACTTCAAAAACAACACCAGTATAATAATCAAAACCCCTTGTTAAAGTCGGAGAAAAGATTATATTTTTAACCCTTCTATTTCTCAGGATGTTTATTACATCGTTTAAATATCTGGCATTTTCACTATTTGAGAGCATTGGCAGAATGCCTTCACCATAATAAAGGTTTTCTATGAGAACTTTCGATTTATCTTCACCAACGAGTGTTTCCAAAGCTTTTACAAAATCTGATTGGCTCATTTTTTCTCTTTTGTCTAAAAGTCTATAAATAAAATTTTTATCTTCCTTAATGCCTACTTTCTCTAAAATTTCATTTAAAAGATCTCTGCTGTTTATTTTTATTACAAAATATTCTTCTTTGGCTCCAAAAGCAGTCATAATATCGTAGACGATTGATATAATTTCAGCATCAGCGATCGGATCTTTTATACCAAACATATCAACATTGAGTTGCCAATGCTCCCTCAATCTACCGCGCTGTGGTTTTTCATATCTAAAAACATTTGGGATCGAATACCACCTTATCGGTAAAGGTAAATCCATAATTCTAGCCGAAACCATTCTTGCTACAGTAGGAGTCATTTCTGGCCTTAAAGCCACATCCCTTCCTCCGCGATCGGTAAAAGAATAAATCTGTTCATTGATTATTTCTTCGCTTGTCTTTGATTTGTATAGTTCAAGTGGCTCCAAAATGGAAGCGCTGTATTCTAGGTAACCCCAACCCTCTACAACCTTTTTCATTACACCAAAAATATAATTTTGGATAGCTTGATCTTCGGGATAAAAATCTCTAACGCCTTTATAACTTTCATTTGAAATTTTGCTTTTTTTGATGCCAAACATATGATATAAATTATATAATATTTATGATTAAACCACAACAAAAGAAATTGACAAAAAGGATAGGAAAATTGCCTGACTCAACGGGTGTTTATTTTTTTATTGGTAAAAATAAACAAATTCTATATGTAGGCAAAGCCACATCTTTAAAAAACAGGGTGAGAAGTTATTTTTCAAAAAATATAGGAGAAAAGAGGAGTCCGCAAAAAGAAAAAATGGTTAAAGAAATAAAAGAAATAAAATTCGAAAAAACAGAATCTGTTTTGGAAGCGCTTCTTTTAGAATCAAGATTGATAAAAAAAATTAAACCTCCATATAACACAGCCGATAAAGATCAAAAAAGTTTTTATTATATTATAACGACAAAAGAAGATTTTCCGAGAGTTTTGCTTGTAAGAGAAAGGGAAATAAAAATTGGGAAATTAAAATTTGAAATAAATAAATATTTTGGGCCATATCCACACGGAAAAGAAACAAGAGAAGCTTTAAAAATAATAAGAAAAATTTTTCCTTTTAGAGAGAAGTGCACACCCCTTAAAGAATCATTGAAAAAATTTGGGAGAGGAAAACAATCGCCAAAAGCTTGTTTTGATTATCAAATTGGGCTATGTCCTGGAGTCTGTATAGGCAAAATAGACAAAAAAGAATACCAAAAAAACATAAGAGATATTGAGACTTTTTTAGACGGAAACAAGAAAAAATTAATAAAAAATTTAGAATCAGAAATGAAAATTTTTTCTTTTAAAAAAGAATTTGAAAAAGCAAATGAAATAAAAAATAAAATTTTTGCCCTAAAACATATTCATGATGTCGCTCTTATAAAATCAGACAAAGAAATATTTGAGGATAATAGAAAAATTAGAATAGAGGCTTATGATATTGCTCATATTTCTGGTAAATACATGGTCGGAGTGATGACTGTTTTAGAAGATGGGGAAATCAAAAAAAGTGATTATAGAATGTTTAAAATAAGAAACCAAAACGGGGCAGACGATACAAAAGCTTTGAGAGAAATTTTGGAAAGAAGATTTGGCCACCCAGAATGGGGAGAACCAGATCTTTTGGTTGTAGACGGAGGAATGGCCCAGCTAAATACTGCTAAAAAATTTTTGAATGAAAAAAATATTAATACACAGTTGGTCTCTGTAAAAAAAGATGACAAACACAGGGCTAAAGAAATATTAGGAATCGAAAAATTGAAAGATTTAAAAATTGAACCAATTAAAAAACAAATACTTCTCGCAAATAGCGAAGCTCACAGATTCTCTATAAAATTTCACAGAAGATTAAGAGATGTGATAAAATCATAGATATGCATTTTGGAGAGCATTTAACTATAGATGGGTATAATTGTTCTTATGAAAAATTGGATGATAAGAATTTGATTTTGAATTGCTTAAATGAAATACCTGAAATACTTGAGATGAAGAAGCTTTCTGATCCAGAAATTTACTTCGCGCCAAGCAATGATATAAAAGATCCGGGTGGTTGGAGTGGTTTTGTAGTAATAGCCGAAAGCCACATAAGCATACACACATTCCCCAAAAAAAGATTTTTGAGTGCTGATATATATACTTGCAAAAATGGTTTGGAAATAGAAAAAATAAAACAATATTTTGAAAAAAAATTTGAAATAGGCGAAATAGAAGAAAACTTTATAATAAGAGGTAAAAGATATTTAGAAATAAATTAACTTAGAGTGGCTATAATAAAAGCACCAATAGTTATAATAAAAACATAAAAAAATATTTTATTATTAAAATCGCCCGTTTCTAAATAAATTTTTCTGTTCTTGAATAACAATCTTAAAAATAGACCCAGTAACAATAAAAACATTGGCTGTAATGCGTTGAAAGAATATGCAATAACTAGCGGAATTATCAACACAACAAAATTAAGTGTTAAATCCCCCAAAACCATTACACCCTCAGTATAAAGATTCAGAAACAAAAATGATCTCTTTTCTTTTTTTAAAAAAATATCAAAAATCTTATTTCTAACTTTAGAACAAAAAGAAAACAGAAAAATACCAACTAACAACAAACCAATGTATTCAAAAAATTGAACTGTCCAGTATCCATAATTTTTAGCAAAGAATTTAAACATAGCACCAGAAACTGCTAAAGCAAGAGATGATCCAGAGGTAATAAGAAAAATTTTGAAATTAAATTTTTTACTGTTTCCAATATTTTCTATTTTAACCGTCAAAAATAAAGCCCCTATAATTATTAAGAGACACCCAACCAAAACAACCGCTGATATATATTCTTTAAACACAAAGAAACCCAAAAAATATGAAAAAACTGGGGTCAATTGCAATGCCGGAGCTACAGAAAAAACACTCTCACCTTCAAGAGCCTTCAGATACAAAAAAACCGATAAAACCGTAAGTGTGCCACTAAATATCATGAGAAACAAATGTGGAATAAAAGGAATATTTATTTTAAAAAAAATATATATAAAAGGTATAACAAGAACGGATAACAGAGAAGAAATAGTAACTATAACAGTAGGACTAGAATTTCCGCCCATATGTACTAATTTTTTATCTAATATATTACCAATGGAATAAATTATTGGCGGAATTAACGCTATTGAAAAAATTAAAAAATTCATATAATATATATTATACAACATAAACAAAATCCAATGTTTCGTAAAATTGTAAATAAAATTATTATTTTGATAGTTTTTATTTCTGTTATTTCAATTTTGTTTACTTTCTATAAATATGTAATTAGAAAAGATTACATTAGAATAGAAAGCGAAAAAGAAGAAGGGATAGATATAGAAACAGAATATATTCCATAAAAACATGAACGACAAAGCATTTAGCTCAATAGATTTGGTGGGTCAATGTCTGTTGGACAACAAAAGAACAAATTTTTTTAAAGAGGCAATAGAAAAAGAAGTTAAAACGGGAGATATTGTTTTAGATATAGGAACAGGATCTGGAATTTTGGCCATCTTTGCAGCAAAAGCGGGAGCCAAAAAAGTCTATGCTGTAGAAAAAGACCCTTTTGTGGCATCAGTAGCAGAAAAAAATATAAGGGCAAATAATTTGGAAAACAAAATTGAAATAATTTTATCAGATTCTAGAAATTTAGATTTTGTAAAAAATGATCACATTGATTTGGTCATTATGGAGATGCTTACTACAGGCATGATCGACGAATTACAAATACCAACCCTTAATCATATAAAAAAATATAAAAATATAGATACTAAAACAAAATTTCTACCAAAAAAACAATTGAGTTATGTAACTTTTGGTTATTCTGATTTAGAAATGTATGGGGTAAAAATACCAATGATACTTCATTTGTGGGATATACACGCAGATTATCGTAATATATTCAAAGAAAAAACAGAAAAAATAGTTTTTGATAATTACGATTTTTCAAAAGATGATAGGTTATATATTCAAAGAAAAATAAAAACTTCAATAAAAGAAAAGACAATAATAAACTCACTACTATTAGAAAGCGAATCTTTTCTAACAGATAATTTAATATTAAAGGAAACACCTGCGTTAAATGGTAAAGTATTGATACCCATAGAAGAAAGGAGTTTTGAAAACAATGAAGAATTGATTGGAGATATAAAATATGGATACGGAGAAGGTTTTGAATCATTTAATTTTAATTGGTAAAATAAACTTATGATTAATATCTTTTGCCCATGGGAATCACCTTCATGGTTCTTGTTTTCAAGTAATGTTCCTTTTCTTTTGCCTTATTCTCATTTTATAGCACTTATAACTTCTATAGTCTCCGCATTCTTTCTCTTAAAATCAAGACAACAATTGTTTGGCAAAATATTTTTGCTAATGTCTATCTTTTTTTCGTCTTGGGTATTGATTGATTGGCATATATGGGCAACCAACAGAAGTGACATTGTTATGTTTTTATGGTCATTTCAAATACTTATAGAAATAATAATCTATTTAACAGCACTTTATTTAACACACGTATTCATAAAAAAAGAGAGAGTAAAACCTATATACGAACTTTTGATGGTAATTAGTATTTTACCGATTGTTTTACTTTTACCAACCAGTTTTGTGTTGAATAATATCGATATCTCTTATTGTGATGCAACAGAACATCCTTTCATAGTTTTTTATTCTTATATCTTTGAAGGATTAATAATATTATTAATTTTAGATATTTTATCAAAAGGAATATTAAAATCTGAAGGATCGGAAAAAGCAACTAGAATATTATTTGGATTTGGTATAATAACATTTTTACTATCTTTTGTATCTGGAAACGTAATAGGAAGCATCACAGAAAATTGGGAATATGCTCAATTTGGACTTTTTGGTATGCCTATATTTTTAGGTGTATTGTCTTATTCAATAATGCGTTACAAATCTTTTGATACCAAAATATTTGGATCTCAAATTTTGGTAACAATAATAACACTCATGACCGCTGGTATATTGTTTTTGAGAACGATAGAAAGAGTCAGAGCTGTAACATCTATTACTCTCGTTTTAATAATGATTCTGGGAATGTATTTGATCCGTTCTGTAAAAAAGGAGATAGAACAAAGAGAGAAAATAGAGAAATTGGCGTCGGATCTAAAAAAAGCTAATGATAAATTAAAAGAACTTGATCAAATGAAATCAGAATTTCTTTCTTTGGCCACACATCAAATAAGAGCACCTCTTACTGCTATAAAAGGTTATGCTTCTATGCTTATTGATGGAGATTATGGACCCTTGCCACCAAAGGCAAAAGACTCTACAAAAATAATAATGAAATCTTGCCAAAACTTGATCAATATAGTCGGTGACTTCCTAAATATTTCAAGAATCGAACAGGGTAGAATGGTTTACGAAAAAAGTGTTTTTGATATAAAAGAATTATTGAAAGAAGTTGTAGATGAAATAAGACCAAACATTCATCAAAAACTATCACTTGAATTAAATATTGAAAACGAAAATAATCCTCAAAATATAAAAGCGGACAGAAGCAAAATAAAACAAATAATAGGCAATATAATAGATAATTCAATAAAATACACACCAAAAGGATTCATAAAAGTAAATCTAAAAACGAGTAATGATTTTGTTTATATCTCTATTGAAGACAGTGGGGTAGGAATAGATCCAAAAGAAATCAGTAAATTGTTCTCTAAATTTTCTCGAACTAAAGACGCAAACAAAACAAATGTCATAGGGACAGGTCTTGGTCTTTACATAGCAAAAAAGATGGCAGAAGCCCAAGATGGAGATATAAAAGTTTTTTCAAAAGGCATAGGCGAGGGTTCTACATTTATTATCAAATTAAAAAAATAAAAAAAGAAGCCCTTTTTAGAGAGGGCCTCAACGGCGATTCAGGAATTTGTCGAAGACCGAAATTCAATCTTGGGACTTTCGATCATCTCCACAGTCAAACGAAAATCTGGATCGATCCAAACTTCGTTTATTTCGCTTACAATTTCTTCAATGGACTTGCCACCGAAGAGTAGTCGCCATGCATTCATTTTCTTAATCCTGAAACGATGCTTGGCCATTTCTCTTCTTATCGAGGTTTTCTCCTCCTCGCTCAAAACTGGCAAAAACTTCTCGAAATCAATTATGTCTTTAAGAACAGAGTTGGCAATTTGTCTTATTTCATTATCTATACCAACTCCATTACCAAAAACAGACCAATATTCAGAAAGAAGACGAGCAACATTTGGAACAGGCAAATTATCAAACAGGTTATTCCAAGCTTCATGAAGATTTTTTGGCACAACTGAAATATTACGTTCGGTTGTTTGTCCTCCAAATTTCTTTGGTCTTCTGTGATGAATATTGTGATTAGGTGGTACAATCTTCCCACATATTTTCTTCGAGATGACACCTCCTTTCTCTTCTACATTTAGAATACTCCTTTTTTAAAAAAATACTTGTGGAAAAGTTTTTTTATTTTTATTTGACTTAAAAAATAAGTATGTTAAAATAAAAAGTAGTGGAATAACATTGAGGTCTTGGCAAGAGCCGTGCCGGAAATACATCCGAGCGGTTCTTCTTTTTTGTATTCACTTTTTTGTATAAAAATATACAATTGCAGTATGACTCAAAAAGAAGCACTTGAAATATTGAAGACGGGCAGAAATGTTTTTCTGACTGGGCCAGCCGGTAGCGGTAAGACTTATGTATTAAATCAATATATAAAATATCTGAAAGATATCGGGGCAAGTTTTGGTATTACAGCATCTACTGGCATAGCGGCTACTCATATAGGGGGTATTACCATTCATTCTTGGTCTGGCTTTGGCATAAAAGACGATTTAAAAAAAGAAGATATATTAGAAATTGCCGATAAAAAACACATAAAGAAAAACATAAAAGATTCCCACGTTTTAATAATAGACGAAGTGTCTATGCTTCATCATTTTCAACTTGATTTTATAAATGAAATAATAAAAGAGGTGAAAAAATCAGAAGAGCCTTTTGGTGGTATGCAGGTCGTATTTTGTGGAGACTTCTTTCAATTACCTCCAGTTGGCAGAAATGAAAATAAAAAAACTTTTTTTGCTTTTCATTCAAATATTTGGAAAGATTTGAATTTAAAAATATGCCACCTCTCCGAACAACATAGACAAGAGGATTCAGATTACATAAAAATATTAAACGAAATAAGAGATAATAGTGTAACTAAAAAAACCAAAGAGCTACTTTATTCCAGATTGGGTAAAAGCGGAGAATTTGAGCCAACTAAATTGTATACACATAATATAGACGTAGATTCAGAAAACGAAAAAGAATTAAGAAAATTAGGTGGTCAAATTTTTGAATACAAAATGAAAGAAAGAGGCAATAAAAACTTGATTACTTTGCTTAAAAAAAGCTGTTTGGCGCCTGAAAATTTGAAGCTAAAAATTGGAGCCAAAGTAATGTTTGTAAAAAACAATTTCGAAGAAGGTTATGTAAATGGCACTTTAGGAATAGTAGAAAAATGCTCTTATGAAGACATAAGGGTCAGAACCATAAATAAAAAAATAATAGAAGTTAAAAGAGAAACTTGGGTAATAGAGGAAGAAGGTAAAATAAAAGCAGAAATAAATCAGTACCCTCTCCGTTTGGCTTGGGCCATAACCGTGCACAAGAGTCAGGGAATATCTCTGGATCATGCAGAAATAGATCTTTCTAAATCTTTTGAAAAGGGGATGGGGTATGTAGCCTTATCCAGAGTTAAAAAATTGGATGGACTTTTCTTGAAAGGCATAAACGAAGAGGCTCTGAGAATAGATGAATGCATTTTGGAATTTGATAAAAAACTAAAGAAAATGTCTGACACAAATTCTTTTCATATAAGAACAATGGGGAAAGAAAAGATTGAAAAAATGCAAAAAGAATTTGAAAACAAAATAGCCAACAAAAAAGAAAAAAAGGAAAGGAAATTAAGTACTTTAGAAGAAACAGAAATTCTGCTTGATAAGGGTCTTGGATTAAAAGAAATTTCCAAAAAAAGAAATCTGAAAGTTGATACAATTTTAGATCATATAGAAAAAATAAAAGCCAAAAAACCACAATATAATATATATAATTTGAGAAATGGTATAAGTAGTAGAAAATTTAAAGAAATATATTCTGCATTTAAAAAAATAGGCATGACAGAGGGTAAATATCATCTTTCTCCAGTTAAAAATATCCTGGGGCCAAAATATTCATATAATGAAATCCGTCTGGTTCGACTTTTTCTATAATTATCCCCAATCTATTTTGTGTAATTTGCAAACAAATTCGTTTGTTATTTTTCATTTATATATATCAAAAGCTCAGCGTTTGATATTAATGAAATAATGCAAAAATTATGGTATTGTTTTTTTATGAATACAGACAAAAAAATTGAAATATGGTCAAGTAAAATGGATACTTATAAACTTATTGATAGTGGGGGGAAAGAAAAATTGGAAGAAATTAATGGTATCAAAATCGTAAGAAAAGAACCGAGAGCTTGGTGGAGTAAAAAAGTAGAAAATAGTAAGTATTCAGTAACAAAAGGGCAACAAAAAAGGGGATTTGAAACAATTATAGATATAGGAATAGGGGGGATAAAAGCAAAAATTAAATTCAGGGAAAATTCAAAACATATTGGAATTTTCCCAGAACAGTTTGAGGAGTGGAAATGGATAAATAATAAGTTAGAAAGTCACAAGGCGCAAGTCGCGAGTGAAAAAAAAATAAAAATTTTGAATTTATTTGGCTACACAGGTATCGCTAGTTTGGTTGCAGCAAAAAGTGGCGCAAAAATTACTCATGTCGATGCATCAAAACAAAGTATTGAATGGGCCAAAGAGAATCAAAAACTTTCTGAATTAGGAGATGCCAAAATCAGATGGATAGTAGATGACGTTATAAAATTTTTAAAAAGAGAAATAAAAAGAGGGGAGAAATATGATGCAATTATCATGGATCCACCAAGCTACGGAAAGGGGCCTAAGGGCGAAGTTTGGAAAATAGAAGACAAGTTGCCAGAACTTTTAAAAAACTGCAAAGAAATTTTGAACGAAAATCCTTTATTTATTATTTTAAATATGTATTCAACAGAATTGTCTTCAATATCTGTTGGTAATTTATTGTCTGATATAACAGAAGATTTAAATGGTCAAATTGAAATAGGCGAACTAGCTATTGAACAAAAAAACAGCCCTAATAAACTTCTACCAATGTCCATCTTCGCCATTTGGAAAAATAATGATTTAACATAAATCACTATAAAAAGTTCGATGTTTATTTTTTATTTTGTGTTATAATGTTTAATTATGAGCAAAATAATACTTTCTGGAGTAAAACCAACAGGCAAACCACATTTGGGTAATTATTTTGGAGCTATGCGCCAATTTGTAGATTTACAAAATGGCAAGTGTTCTGATGTTGAAGTAAAAGAAAGCTATTTTTTTGTAGCTGATTATCATGCTTTGAATTTGATACAGAACGCCGAAGAAATGAGAAAGCTATCTTTGGGTGTTGTGATAGATTTTTTGGCAATAGGACTTGATCCTCAAAAATCAACTATTTTTAAACAATCGGATATTTCAGAACACACAGAGCTCGCTTGGATTTTTGATACGATCACAACCGTCCCTTATTTAAAAAGAGCTCATGCTTATAAAGACGCTATTGCCAAAGGAGGAGAAGAAGATGTAAGTGCTGGAACATTTACTTACCCAATGCTTATGGCCTCCGATATTTTGCTCTATGACGCAGATATTGTGCCAGTTGGAATCGATCAAAAACAACACATAGAATTTGCTCGCGATACTGCAGAAAAGTTTAATCGAATTTTCCCCGCCCAAGGAGAGCCCTTCTTCGATGGAGGAATTTTCAAATTGCCAGAAGCCTATATTTTAGAAAATGTAGAAACTGTGTCCGGTATTGATGGTAAGAAAATGAGTAAAAGCTATAATAATACGATTTCTCTTTTTGCTGAAGATACAGAAATTGAAGAAAAAGTGATGTCTATAGTAACAGATTCTGAAAGCGAGATACCAAAGAATGTATATGCGATACATAAATTAATAAGAGACGAAAAAGAATTAGAAAAAATTTATGACGAAAATAAGGGTAAATATAAAGTCTTGAAGGAAATACTAATAGAAGATTTGGAAAGATTTATTAGACCGCTTAGAGAAAGAAGAAAAGAAATAGAGAAAGATATGAATTATATACAAAATATTTTGAAAGAAGGAAAAGAAAAAGCAGAAAATAAGGCAAGTAAAAAAATGAAGGAAGTAAAAAAATTAATTGGTATGATTTAAAATAAATTATTTTTATGCAAAGAATTTATATAAAAGATTTAAAAAATGAAATAGAAAAAGAGATTTTGATATGTGGGTGGATCGATGTGGTGAGAGATCAAGGCAAAATGATCTTTTTCGATTTTAGAGATATGACAGGTAAAGTCCAAGGGGTTGTTCTACCCGGAAATGTGGACTTAACAAATCTTGCAAAAACAATAAGAAATGAGTGGGTTGTTTCTGTAGTGGGTAAAGTGAACAGAAGACCAGATAAAATGGTGAACGAAAAAGTATTGAATGGAGATATAGAACTCGAAATAAAAGAGATAGAAATTTTAAACAAAGCAGAAACACTACCTTTTGACATAACTCAAGACACTTCAAACATAGACGAAAACACTCGTCTAAAATACCGCTATCTTGATTTGCGAAGTGAAAGAATGCAAAAAAATATTCGTCTTAGAAGTGAATTTGTTAAGAGAGTAAGGGATCATTTGTTTAAAAAAATGTTTACAGAAATTGAGACTCCTCTTCTTACTGAATCGACACCAGAAGGCAGTAGAGATTTTGTGGTGCCAAGCAGATTGAACCCCGGAAAATTTTATGCCCTTCCTCAATCTCCTCAACAATACAAACAGCTCCTAATGACAGCTGGATTTGAAAAATATTTTCAAATCGCTAGAGCAATAAGAGATGAGGATTTGAGAGCAGATCGTGGATTTGAACATACTCAAGTAGATATAGAAATGTCTTTTGTAAACATGGATGATGTGATGAACGCAGTAGAAGAAATGATTACAGAAGTCGTAGAGAGTTTGGGGTACACAATAAAACAAAAACCTTTCCCAAGAATTTCTTACAAAGATGCCATGGAAAAATATGGGGCAGACAAATTTGATATGAGAAACGAAGAAGAAAAAGAGAAGGGTATCTTGGCCTATGCTTGGGTTATAAATTTTCCATTTTTTGAAAAAACAGATGACGGTAAGTGGACTTTCACACACAACCCCTTCTCAATGCCTATACCAGAACACATAGATTGGCTCCTCGAAGGAAAAAACATTGAACAGATTCTAACAACCCAATACGACCTCGTATGTAATGGATATGAATCAGGTGGTGGTTCGGTAAGAGCTCATAAGCCTGAAATTTTGCGTGCCACATACAAAGTCATGGGATATACGGACGAAGAAATAGAACACAGCGTAGGCCACATGTTGGACGCATTTAAATACGGCACACCTCCACACGGCGGAATTGCTCTTGGTGTTGAAAGAAACATAATGAACCTTACCGGAGAATCTTTCTTGCGAGAAGTCCAAACATTCCCAATGACAAGAGGGGGTCAAACAGCTGTAATGGATGCTCCAACTAATCTTTCAGAAAAACAACTAAAAGAACTCGGGATTGAAATAAAAAAAGATAAAAAATAAAAAAAAGCCCCACCGGCTACGAGAACAGATGGGGACATCTAAATTTAAACTTAGGATTAGCCGAAGATTTTAGAAAACATCTTCTGAAACCAATTCTTTTCTGACGCTGGTGGTGCCGTGGTAATTGCCTCGTGACGACTCCGACCGCAAGTGGGACAATAATTTCTAAAAGAATAAAGAGGTGTGTGGCACCATAGACACTGATCTCCTTGTTTCATTTCCGAACCACACTCGGGACAAAAATTATCTATACCAAAAAAATCATCTCTCGAACAATTCTTACAGACCATGTAGGGCATTAGTTTACTCTCCTACGAAGAGTATATATAATTTGGGTTAAAAAGTCAATAGTTGAGTAGTGGGCATATTTTTGTGTTAAAATATATATATGCCAGAAGATTTTAAGGTTAGAGTAGGGGAATTTGAAGGACCTTTAGAGGTCCTTTTGGAATTAATTGAGAAGAGGAAACTTCACATAAGCACTGTCTCTCTATCAAAAGTCGCAGACGATTTTATAGAATTCACAAACAATATTGAATCGAAAGACGAAGATTATATGTCAGATTTGAGTGATTTTATATTGATCGCTTCCACCTTGCTTCTCATAAAATCAAAATCTCTTTTACCAAACCTAGATCTAACAGAAGAAGAGCAAATAAGCATTGAAAATTTGGAGGATAGGCTAACACAATACAAAAAATACAGAGAATTGTCTTTGGAAATAGGAAAAATTTTCGGAAATTTTTGTTTTTTTCCTTTAGAAAAGAGAAGCTACTTTAGATTTTTCGCCCCAACAGACGAAATAAATCTAACAAATTTAAAAGAATCATTAGAAAGATCTATAGAAAAAGCCCCGATAAAAAAAGATAGGCT